>JBCCYT010000074.1:0-20932 GCA_039188975.1 Actinomycetota bacterium | reverse complement strand
CTTGTAGAGGTCGGGATCGCGGCTCTGCGCTCCCGTATCGAGGTCGCGGACATGGCAGTGAACGATGGCGGCGCCAGCCTTCGCGGCCTCGATCGCAGAGTTGGCGATCTGTTCCGGGGTGACCGGAACGTGCGGCGACTTCTTGACGGTGTCACCCCCGCCGGTGACGGCGCAGGTGATGTAGACGCTTGGCATTGGTGGATTCCCCTCTGAAAGGCAGTTCAGGCGAGCCCACGCTCGCGTTGGGTTCGATGACGGGTCAACACCCGGGTACGGGAGTAGATCTCGTCGTGGTCGATGTAGGTGCCGTGCAGCTCCCGCACGCCGCCGGTCTCGTCGATGGCGGTGCGGCCATGAAGGGTCCGCCGATTGTCGAACAGCACAAGATCGCCCGGCCGGAAGGCGTAGCGCAGCTGGAATTCGTCAGACCCGGCGATCTGGCTGAACCGTCGAAGCGACGCATAGGCCCGGGGTTGGTCCTCGATCGCCATGTCGGGGAACCCCCGCACCGGGTGGAACGCGCGAATGGTGAGCGGCATGCCGGGCGCACCGTGGTCGATGAGCGGGCCGGTCCAGCGATGGTCGTGTTGCGGTGACCGGTTGAAGAACACCCAGTCGAGTGTGCACAGTGCGTCGTAGTCATCGGGATACTGCTCGCGGATCCGCCGCACCACGGCATGGCCATCGGCCATCGTGCTGAGCCCGCCCGTTGTCGTATTGACCAAACAATGCAGCATCTGGAAGCCCGGCGGCGTCTCTCGGGTGGGCAGGTCGGTGTGGGGCGGTAGCGGCAGCGGTGTATTGGCGGTCGAGGTCGGTTTGATGTCGACACTCACCGGCCAGGTCACGCCGAAGTTCGTGTCGCGCAACGCTCCGATGCGTTGGCCGAGCGCAGGCAACGCATCCTTGTCGGTCGGAAGGTGCTCGAGCCGGGCCAGGCCGTAGCGAACCGCGTCGTGAAGAAACTCGAGCAGCGCGTCGTCGTCGACGAGGGCGGCCGGGCCGTTGTGCGTCGGCGGCTCGAGGAGATCGGCTGTCGTCCACTCGACCATGTCGGGCATGAACGAGCGGGGCTGGTGCTGCCGCTCAGCGACGTGACGCAGCCATCCACTGTGGTGCACCGAGGATGAACCATCGGCCCACTGGGCGCACAGGTCCCCGTTCGGAGCGATCGATACCGACCGCAGCACGTCGTCACCGGGCAGGTCGGCCGGGTCGAACTTCATTTCTCGGCTGCGTTCTTCGATGGTGACGTCGCCCATCTGGTTCTCGAACAGCCAGAGCGCATACGCGTCGAGCTGGGTGCCGTCGGGCCATCGCACCTGGGCGACACCATCGGCGAGGTCAGCCGAGGCGAGTGGCGCCTCGGCGTAGGCGTAGAAATCGGGTGTCCTGCCCAGTGGGACGTCCTGCTGCATGGTACGCTCAGCGTATGGTGTCCCCTGCCGCCACGTCAACGATCGATCGCGCCTTCCTCCTTCTCCAGCTGGTTGCCGCATCAGAACAACCGGTCGGCGTTCGCGAGCTGGGCCGCCGAAGCGACCTTCCCCGCTCGACCGTCTCGAGGCTCGCCGCCCAACTCGTCGATCTCGGCATGTTGCGTCGCGGCCACGACGGCACCTTCACCAGCGGTCCGGCCGTCGCTACCCTGATACCCGATGGCGATGTGCCCCGGGCCGGACTCGAGGACCGGCTTCGCCCGCTGCTCAGTGAGTGCGCCCAGCGCTTTGGCGAGAGCGCCGCCCTCACGATCGACACGCCGACCGGCGCGCACTATCTCGCCAATGCTCCGGGCTCGTCGGCCGTTCAGGTGCCCGATCCGACCGGTGAGCGGCTGCCGTTTCATGTCGTCGCGCCCGGGCTTGCCCTCATGGCAACCTGGCCCGACCACCGCTTCGACACCTACATCGCCGCGCCGCTCGAGTCACCGACCGATCTGACCCTCACCGACCCGGCTGCGCTCGCCACCCTTCGCGCCACAGCGCAGACGAACGGGTACGCGTGGGCCGATCAGGCACTGGATCTCGAGGTCAACGGTGTTGCGGTCGCCATCGACGACACCGAGCCAGGCGCCGCGATCAGCCTCTACGGTCCGGCGTACCGCCTCAACCCGACCGATCGCCCCGAACTCGGACGCGAGCTGCGGGACCTGGTCGACCGCCACGCACCTGACCTTCTGGCCCTCTGAGCAGGGCTCGACCTCAGCGCATCAGGTCGGCCAAGTTGAGCTGATCGACCGCTCGCACGAAGCGGGTGTTCATGTTGTCGACGAGATCGTGCTGACGCTCGTCTTCGAGGTCCATGCCCCGCGACGCGACAATGGGGTAGACGAGACAAAAGAGCGCAGCCTCGCGATAGCGGTCCCAGAGGCTCGTCGTTTCCCCTTCGGGTACGCCCGAGCTGACGAGGCCGTCGATCCATCGGTTGAACAGCGCCGTTTCGTGGGTCGCCGCGACGTCAGGCGCAAGTGACTGGGTGACGAAGTATGCGAGGTCATAGCTCGCTGTCCCCCGGCCGGTGAGTTGAAAGTCCAGCAGAACCACGCCGTTGTCGTCGTCGAACAAGATGTTGTCCGCTCGGTAGTCGCCATGGATGACCGTGTTCGGCGCTCCCGCCAAGCTGGCCAGCGCGCCAGGCATCCAGTCACTCCATCCGGGGCCGACCTTGGCAATGACCGGGTCGACCGTCATTGCGGCGTTGACCTTCTCCCACCCTTCCGCGAAAACCATGGGCAACACCGCCGGGTAGATCGGATCGCTGAGACAGACGGCGTCGCCGCGTTCGACCGCCGCATCGGCGTCGCCCCACCACTCGGCATGCCACCGAGCGAGCTCGTCGATCGCTCGCTTGGCGTCGTCGATCGTCATGCCTTCGTTCTGGTCGACCATGCGCATCGAGCCCATGTCCTCCATCACTTGCACGAACGCGCTCGTCTCGAGGTCGACGGCCCCGTAGTGGCCCGCCGGCACTCGGATTGGACTTCGACTGGCGAGGTTCTCGAAGAACTGCACCTCGCGGATGTACATCCGCAGGACCGCCGAGGTGAAAACCGCTTCCTCGGCGAGCGCCGGCAGCTTGACGATGACCGTGTCGAGCCCGGCGCCCGTCAGGGTTGCACGGTAGACCGCTGAGGAGACGCCAACCCCTTCGCCGATTTGCTCATGGGTGACCTCGGCGACCGGTTGCCCGAGCGCGTTGCTCATCCATGCCGCATCGATGTCGTCGATCGATGTCGGAATCTGTCCCATGCCCCGTCTCCCTTGACCGGTCGGCCCCATTGCCGTGCGAGCAGGAGTGTGACACACGCCACAGATCGACTCCCAACCGACCTGACAATGTCAAGATTTTCCTGGCAGGATGGTTGCATGGCCGCGTCCCCTGTCGACCTTCCCGACCGCCCCTTGCGCCCCCCAGCGCCACGTGCTCGCATCGGCGAGCTGCGCGCCAGCTGGCAGCCGTTGCGCCTCCTCGCCAAGTCTCCCCTCCTCGTCCGGCGCACCCGGACACCGAGAGACGTCGTCCTGCTGCCCGGTTTCGGCACGACCGACACCGTGATGTACCCCATCCGGGGCTACCTCCAAGGAATCGGCCACCACACCCACGGCTGGGGCCTCGGCCGCCACGGCAAAGACGTCGAAGATTCCGTCGAACGCTTCACACCGGTCCTGGAGCGAGTGGCCGCCCAGGCCGACCAACCACCCATCCTCGTCGGATGGAGCCTCGGCGGCATCGTCGCCCGCGAGACGGCGCGCGAAAATGCGGACCTCGTCGCCGCGGTCGTGACCTTCGGTTCACCCCTCGGTGGCCCCCGACATACGAGCGCCTCCCGCGTCTACACCGAGGACGAACTTCGCATCATCGAATCGCTCATCGCTGAACGAACCGCCGACCCGCTCACGATGCCCGTCACCTCGATCTACAGCCGCCGCGACGGCATCGTCGACTGGCTGTCGTGCGTCGACCGACAAACGCCGAACGCCGACAATGTCGAGGTCGGGTCGACCCACGTCGGCTACGGCCTCGATCCCGATGTTTGGCGCATCGTGGCCGCCCGCATCGACGCCGCCCCATAACCGACCGCGAGCGACGTCAGTCCTGGAATCGGTGGATCAGCGAGCTCGTGTCCCACCGACCATGACCTTGGGCCTGGAGCTCGGCGTAGTACCCGTCGACGATCTCGGCGACCGGCAGCGGCGAGCCGTTGCGGGCCGCCTCCTCGAAACAGATTCGGAGGTCCTTGCGCATCCAATCGAGGGCGAAGCCGTAGTCGAAGATGCCATCGGCCATGGTCTGGGCCCGATTTTCCATCTGCCAGGACCCGGCAGCGCCCTTCGAGATCGTGTCGACGACCGCGCCGACATCGAGCCCGGCCTGCTGCGCGAAATGAATGCCCTCGGACAGTCCCTGCACGAGGCCGGCAATACAGATCTGATTGACCATTTTGGTCAGCTGCCCAGCCCCTGGGCCACCAAGAAGATTGCAGGCCCGGCTGTACGCCGCGATGACGGGTGCAGCCCGGTCGAAGTCGCGCTGCTCGCCTCCGCACATCACCGTGAGGACACCGTTCTCCGCGCCGGCCTGACCACCAGAGATCGGCGCATCGACGAACCCGACACCATGGCCGGCCGCAGCCGCATGCACCTGGCGCGCAACCTCAGCCGACGCCGTGGTGTGATCGACCAGGACCGAACCGTCGGCCATCGTCGACAGCACCCCATCATCGCCCGTGGCAACCGCCACGACATCGGGGTCGTCGCCAACGCAAAGCAAGACGACCTCAGCGCCTTCCGCAGCGGCGGCTGGCGTTGCGGCCGCCGTCCCGCCGTGCGCAGAAACCCATGCATCAGCGCGGGCTCGAGTCCGGTTGTACACCGTCACGTCGTGGCCATGCGCCACAAGATGCCCTGCCATGGGGTAGCCCATCACGCCGAGTCCGATGAACGCGCAGCTTGTCATGCGGGCAGCCTGCCACATCGCGCTACGGTGCGGCAGTGCCGAGGCCGGACCGCATCCACGACCTTGCCGTGATCGGACTCGGCGCGTTCGGCGCCGCTGTCGCCCACTACGCCGCGGCACTCGGGCTCGACGTCATTGCCTTCGACCGCCACGAGCCTCCCCACGAGTTCGGCTCGTCACACGCAGAAACGCGTATCACTCGGCTCGCCGTCGGCGAAGGCGACCACTACGTCCCCTTTGCCAAACGCAGCCATGCCCTCTGGCGAGAACTCGAACCCGAAGGCGATCCGCTCCTCCACCAAACCGGCGGGCTGATCATTGCTCCCGCCGCCGGCTCTGACGACGAACGCTGGGGAGACTTCGTCACGTCCAGCGAAGCGGTGGCCCGTCGGGGTGAACTCCCATTCGAGCGGCTCGACCCTCCCGCGGCGAGAGCACTCCACCCGGGGTTACGGATCCGAGATACCGACGCGGTTGGCCTGGAGCCAAGCGGTGGGTTGGTCATGGCCGAAGCCGCCGTCCGCGCCCATCTCCATCACTCGCGACAGCACGGTGCCGACATTCGTACGCGTTGTCGAGTCGTGGGCGTTGACCGCGGCGACGATGGCGTCATCGTCCGCACGGTCGATGGTGATCATCGGGCCGCTCACGCCGTCGTGTGCGCCGGGCCGTGGACGGCCGAACTGTCCGATGCCACCCGACTTCGGGTGACACGGCAAGAGGTGTACTGGTTCGAAGCTGACCTCGATCTGTGGTCGACCGATCGAACCGCGTTTGCGATCTGGTGCGGTACGGACATTTCTGAGTATCTCGGCGTATTCGCCGTCGCCCCCAATGCGCCGAGGCAGGCGGTCAAGGTCGTGCCCGAGCAGTTCACGACGGCGACGTCGGCCGGCGCGGTGGATCGCACCATCTCCGACGCCGACGTCAGCCGGTTCTATGAGCAGATGGTCGAACCTCGCCTCGCCGGCGTGTCCGCTCGCTGTGTCGACCGGTCGGTTTGTCTGTACACCAACACCACCGATGACCACTTCCTCGTCGACGGCCACGAAGAGATCGATGGAGTGACCATCGTCTCGGCGTGCAGTGGCCACGGATTCAAGCACTCCGCCGCGATCGGCGAGGCGCTCGCCCGCCGCACGGCCGGCCTCGAACACCTCCCCCTCGACGCATTCCGACGCCAGGCCCGACGACCATGGCCAGACACCGACACGACGCAGGAAGCCGTCTAGGGTCCTCCCCATGAACGACCCGCTGTCGGTGACGATCTGGTCAGACTTTCTCTGACCATGGTGCTACGTCGGTGCGGTTCGCATCGATCAAATCAAAGAACGGTTCGGCGACCAGGTCAGCATCGAGTGGAAGGCGTTCCTCCTGCGTCCCGATGGCGACGGCGGTGACCCGGCCAAGCACGAGAAGTTCGTCGACTACACCAAGAGTTGGGCCCGACCAGCCCACGCCGAACCAAGCCTGACCTTCTCCATCTGGTCGACCGGCAATCCGCAGCCATCGGGCAGCATCCCTCCGCATGTTGCTGCAAAGGCAATGGCGGAGTTCGCACCCGAGGCCGACGCGGCGTATCACCGGCGAATCATGGACGCGTACTTTGCCGAAAACCGCACGATCTCTGACCCGCAGGTGCTGACCCAACTGGCGGTGGAGGTCGGCGTCGACGGGGATCGGTTCCTCGAGCATGTCGCTGGACGCCAGGTTGCGCTCGCCCAAGAAGCGATCGACGAGCACAACGAGGCGATCGAGAACGGCATCACCGCTGCGCCGACCGTCGTACTCGATGGCGCGCTCCCCGTTCCCGGCGCCCAGGACTTCGTCGCCTACGAGCGGTGGATCGAGCGACTGCTCGAGCGCCGCGCGGGGTCGTCATCCACCGACAGCTGACCGGTCACCCGTACCGTTCTGGAGGTGACGAACCAGGCGAGCCTTGCTACGGGGCCGACGCGCCGGCTCATGCCGGTTGCCGCTCTTGCGGTGGCTGCCTATGCGCTCGTCGCAGCCTGGTTCGTGTTGGCCAACGGCACCGGCCCGGCTCCGCTGCAACTGGACTGGACGGCCGATCGGGGCGGCGTCATCGTGTCGGGAGCGGTCAGTGACCAGGAGGCCCAAGCCGCACTCCTCGATGCCATCGCCCAAACCACCAATGCACCCGTCATTGTCAGCGAGCTGGTGGTCGACCCTGATGCGGCGCCCTTGAGCAATGCGACCGACACCGCTCGCGCCCTGGCCGACGATCTCGAGCCGGGCGACTGACCGGTCGCAAGCACGCTTCCGTTCAGGACCGCCGAGCTCGAGCGAGCACGACCGCTCGAACGTGCGTCACACCAGCTCGACGCATGACCTGGGCGAGATGCTCGAGGGTGGAAGCGGTCAGAACCACGTCGTCGATCAGCACGACCGTCGTTGCACCAAAGCCCTCCGAGACCCGGTAGCCGGCTGCTTCCGCCATCGCCGGGCGGGCTGCCGGTTCGAGATCTCGCAGTCGCGGCGTGTTGCGCTCGCGCACGAGCCCGGCGAAGACCGGAAGCGACCAGGATTCGCCGACCGCGTCCGCAAGTGCCGGCACGAGCCGATTGGGACGATCAGCGCTCGCTGGCACGGGCACCACCACGGCGTCGGCGGGCGGGGCGATCGTGGGCGCCCATGCCCCCATGTCGGCCGCCAGCATCGCGACCGCGGCATCGTCGCCTCGCTCTTTCGCTGCTTCGAGGAGGCGACCGACGGGCGTTCGTTCGTCGCGATCGGGGTGCCACACCAGCGCCATCACATCGATCCGGTCGAGACCGCTCATCGGTAGCGCTAACTCCAGACAGCAATTTTGCGAAACAGTGGTTGCGTATCGACGTAGTGCTAACTACAGTTAGCACATCAGCACGCACGGGCGTGCACCCTACCTCTCAGGAGATCCCCCATGTCCACCGTCATCGAACAGGTCAAGAACGCCGCCTACGCCTCGGTCGGCGTCAACCTCCTCGTCACCGACGCCATCATCGGTCGCGAGCTCACCGCTCCCGGTGCTGTCGCCGAGCACGCCTCCATCGCTCGCAGCCAGGCCACCGAAGCGCTCACCGACCTCCGCGGTCGCACCGAGCCCATCGCCGTCAAGGTCACCGAGCGCCTTCCCGAGCAGGTCGGCGACGCCATCCAGACCGGCCGCAAGGCTGCGTGGGACTTCATCGGTATCGACGCTCCTGCACCGGCCAAGAAGACCGCCAAGAAGGCCGCAGCCAAGGCGAACGCCGACAGCTGAGCACCACATCGCAGCTCAGGGTGAGCCCACCCTGAACCGCAGCCGGGGCCCCGGGCCCTGCGAATCCCCCCACATCACGGCCGGACTGCAACACTGTGGTCCGGCCGTGACGCGCCCCCACCAACGATCGAGGAGAATTGTGGCCAGCGACCCGCTCGAGGCACTCGGCAGCTACATCCGCGAACAACGCCGCCAAGCCGAGCTGTCGATGCGCAAGCTCGCCGATCTCGCCGGCGTGTCGAATCCGTACCTCAGCCAGATCGAGCGAGGGCTCAAACGGCCAAGTGCGGAAATCCTGCAGCAGATCGCGCGTGCCCTCGAGGTGTCCGCCGAGTCGCTCTATGTGCGGGCCGGCATCCTCGAAGAAGAGCCCGACTCGGACCTCATCGCCGCGATCCGGGCCCAAGACGACCTCAGCGTCGAACAAAAGCAGGTGCTCATCCGCATCTATGAGAGCTTTCTCGCCGAAAACGACTGAACGAGCTGGACAGCTATCCCCCGCCGAGCAACACGTCGATCGCCCCAGCGGTGCTCTTCGCGGTCAAATCGCCGAGCAATCGAGCGACGTCGACAGCAAGGACGTAGTCGATGACCGTCCCCTCGACCGTGAGGCCTCCGCGGTCGTCCAGCTCAATCGACCGAATCGTCGTGCCCGTCGGCAGCCACTCGAGCGCTTTCTCGTAGCTGCGTTGGAACCGATCCGGGATCGACACCCGTCGCCCTCGAACCCACGCGAATCGCACGTCAACACCGACGGTTCGGCCATCCCACCGCGGCTCCAACTCGACGTCACCGAACCGAGCGAGGCGAGGAAGCCGGGCGAGGAACCGACCGCCTTCAACACGGACGTCCACATCCGGCGAGACGCTGACTCGAAGCCACGACTCGACTTCCTCAGGAGTCAACGATGCATGGATGTCGAGTTGGCGCGCCCTGATGCGCTGAGGGAGCGCCTGCACGGCTCGAACGTCGTCGGCATCGACTCGTACGACGCTCACGGTCTGCTCATCGACCTGCACCTCACCAAAGGTGACGTCGAGTCTTCGCCACAGTCCGACCTGGCCGCTCAACATCGTCGAGATCGCATTGGCGGGCGCAGCTCGCGACACGGAGACGATCCGGGCCTGCATCGCTCGTTGCTCGAGGCGCACTGTGCGACCCACCATCGCCTGCGCCGCGCCGGTCGACAACGCATCGGCCACACGCGAGACCCCGAACGGATCGAACCAGTCGGTCACCACCAGGACCGTACCGGGTCCGGACCGATCGGACCCGACCGATAAGGTGCGCGCATGACGACGACCGCTCCCACCGACACCGGATCAGTCGACCGGCTCGGGATCGGCGGAGCACTGCTCGCCGTCTCCGTATGGGGCCTCGCCAGCATCATTCCCAAGGAGCTGGCGATGGGTGGCCTTGCCATTGCGGCGTACCGCTTCGGCATGTACGGCGCGGCAGCGGCAGTCGTCATGGGTGTTCGGGGAAAAGTACTCGGTCGCCGGGTGATCGCTGGTTCTGCTGCGGGTGGGATTGCGCTCGGGCTCGATGTCGCCTTCTTCTTCTCCGCGATCAAGCTCACGTCGGTCGCCAACGCCACCGTGATCGGCGCGTTGCAGCCCGTCGTCGTTGCCGTCATTGCGAACCGGGTGTTCGGCGAGATCATCCGTCGACGAGATCTCGTCCTTGGCGGCGTGGCGATCGTCGGCGTGATCGTGGTGGTGTTCAGCGGTGCCGCCGACGCCCCGACGGACTGGCGCGGGGACCTGCTCGCCGTCGGCGCATTGTTTGCGTGGTCGGGCTACTTCGTGATGTCGAAGCGTGCGCAAACCAACATCACGACCAACGAGTACACCGTGGGAGCCGCCATCTGGGTCGCCGCCATCAACGCGCCGCTGGCCCTGGTCTTCGGCCAAAGTCTCGGACTGCCCAGCGCGCACGAGTGGTTGTGGCTGGCAGCGATGGCGTTCGGCGCGGGCGTACTCGGCCATGCGGTCATGAACTGGTCGCTGAAGCAGATCCCGCTGTGGTTGGGAAGCACGTTCACCCTGCTCGTCCCGGTCGTTTCCACGACCGCAGCATGGGCATTTCTCGACGAGCCGGTTACCGGCGCCCAGGCCGGGGCGATCGGTGTTGTGCTCGCCGCCCTCGTGGGTGTGGTCACGGGGCAAGCAGGCATCGGGTCGCGACCTCGCCCACTTCGCCGTTGACAGCGTCGACGCGTTCGGTCAGGAGAACGCGTCGACCACGCTGAGATCCTCGCTGACCAGTTCGAGCAATTCAGCCTCGCCGAGACCGGCGAAGATGTCTGCCCGAGGGATCACTTCGCTCACCAGCTCGGCCACCACGACAATGCGGTCACGCGAGGTGAACTCAGGGTGGCACGACGTCAGCGTCAACCGGGCGTCGCCATACTCGGCGACCACCCACGTGTCGTCGGGGTCGACGACAACATGTCCTCCTTCGACTCGGTTGACATCGTCGAGTCGATCGCCAAACGCTTCGGCGGGATCGAGCACCACATAGGTGAACAGCCCGTCGGCGGAGTACACGGTGACTTCATCGCCCGGTTGCAGCTCGTCGACTCGACCAAACGGTGCGCCATATGTCGTTCGATGACCGGCGATTGCGGCATTGCCTTCGAAACCCGGTCGAACCGTTCCGACATAGTGGCCTGGACCGACTTGCAAGGATGCGACATCCACGTCGCGCATCACGAACTTGTCGACCCCGATGGCCGGAATCTGCAACCGGGCCAGCGCCTCCCCGTCGGCGGGGAACTGCGCCGCCGCGACGGCGGCATCCACCCCTCCCGGAAGCCGCCGTATCGCCGGCGCATCGGCGGGCACCTCAACCGGCGCCGCTACGGCGAGCGGGTCAGCGGGGTCACTCGACTCCGCCGACTCGTCGACGGTCGACGCCGCACGGTCAAACGACGTACGCAGCTCTGCTTGGACGGCGCGTTCCTCCGCGCCGGTTCCCCACAGCTCGTACGCGGCATACGCGACAACGCCGAGCGCGGCGATGCCACAGAGCACGCCGAGCGCGACCACGGTTCGGCCCGCCGACCGCCGACGGGCCGAACCGACGTCGGTCACGCGTGTTGCAACCGGCGACCGCCGACAACGAACGCACCGGCAGCGGCGAGCAGCGCCAACGCCACCACGAGCAGCGTCTCGGTGTTGCCGCCCGTGTTGGGAAGCTCGGCCTGGGCGACCTCACCGACTGGAATGACCAGCGGCACGACCTCGCTCTGGTCAGCACTGCCAGCGACGATCAGCAAGCCCTCAGCGGGGATGTCGTAGGTGACCGTGAGCTCCCAGTCGCCTGCGGTGTAGGGCGTGAGATTCGTGAGATCGCAGGAATCCTCTGCGAGCTGGGCCGGGTCGGCATTTGCGCCCGGGCACGGCAGCAGGAACCCGTCTTGGGTGAATCCGGTACCGGTCACGGTGATCTCGGCTTCACCCGCCTCGGTCACCGCCGACGGATCGGTCGAGATCGACGGGCCTTGCGCCGCTGCGGGCAGCGCCAAGGCAACGAACAGACCGAGCACGAGGCCGGCAAACGTGAGTTTCTTCATGAGTGGTTGACTCCCCCAAGTAATCGGGCGCAGCTGCACCCGGGTGCGCCCCTGACACACCATCAGAAAGTGTGACACATGGCACCACTGAGAGCGAACCCGGACGCCCTTCGACCTGGCGCAGCTCGACTCGATAGGCCGAATGACCCAAATTCACGATTTCGCTCGTCACGCAGGGTGAGCTGCCGATGGGTTCGCCGTGCAAGAAGCAGACCACGTCGATGGCCGAACCGGCCGCCGCGACCTTCTCAAGAAAGGCGCCGTCGCCACCGGCGTCATCTGGGCGGCGCCGGCGATCCTGAGTTTCGACCCCGTCGCTGCCGCCTCCGGTTCGACCGCCAACGGCTACATGTACTGCTTCGATGCCGGAACCACCGAAGGGTGGACGATCGACAACACCGCCGGCGCCGGCAACGGCCTGTGGAATGTCAGCAGTGACCGTTCGTCGAGCCCGAACTTCTCGTTGCACTTCGGTCGGGGCTCCGGCAGCGACTACAACATCGGTACCCGAACCGCAGGAACGGTCACGAGTCCGTCCTTCACCGTTCCCACCGTCGGGCCAGTACTGCTCGAGATGCAGGTCTGGCGCGAGGTCGAGAACTACACCAGCGGCAACTGGGACGAATTCAGCGTCTCGATCCTCCCGTCGGGAGACACCCTCTACGCCCGTTCTCGCGACGGCGGCACCAGCGGCGTATTCGAGGCGGTGTCGATCGATCTCGACGCCTACCGAGGCGTCACCGCCCAGATCGTGCTCAGCTTCGACAGCCAAGATGCTTCGTTCAACAACTACGAGGGCATCTATGTCGACGACATCAACGTCCCGGGCGCCAGCGCACCGATGGGCGGCTTGAGCATCATGAGCTTCTCGACGATGAGCCGTGGCAACGGTTGGTTCCCGAACCGGCCCGAACCAACACAGAGCGAAATCAACGCCCGCCGCGGTCGCTGAACGAACGACGACGGATGTGCCCGGGGCGGGGTTCGAACCCGCACACCCTCGGAAGGGTCGGGGGGTTTAAGCCCCCTGCGTCTGCCAATTCCGCCACCCGGGCCCGGCAGGCACGGTAACTCGTTTCCGGTCAGGCGCTACGCCGGTTGCCGCGGTGATCGACGGGCCCAGCCTGCTCAGGCGGGGTGAGCTCGCCCGAATCGTCGACCGCCAGCCACAGCGCAGCGCGGGCACGATCGGCCTTGGCTCCCTGGAGACGGTTGGCGGCCACGACTCCCTCGATCATGTCAGCCACCACCGCGGACCACGGCCGGCCCTTCAACGCAACCGCAACGGTCGGCACACCCTTGCGGAAGCGCAACGTGCGATGCACCTCGGGGATACCCGGCGGCGACCGAAACCCGGGCACGACAAGAGAACGCAACCGAGCCGCTTGCCCGAGCGAACGGGCCGCGGCAGCAAAACGAAGACTCGTCGCTTCCACCGATCTCCACTCTGCCATGGGGGTATGACAGTGCTGTCGCTCGGCACCACGGGCCGAGAACCACCAATGCCTGCACACTTCGCAAGCGCGTTCGCTCGGCACCACGGGCCGAGAACCACCAACGCCTGCACACCTCGCAAGCGCGTTCGCTCGGCACCACGGGCTCAGGATCCGCCAAAGCGCGGCGAGCTGTGCAACGCTCGGCGGGTGGACGCGCCGCCCCTCCTCAACCCCGCGCAGGAAGAGGTTCTTGCGCAGCTCGGCGCGTCCCGCGACGAACGGCCCCGTTTCGACGCTGCCCTTCGTCATCAGCTGCGGCGCGAGCTCGACGATGGGCTGGAACCGCTGCTTTCGGACCTTCCTCTCGACGACACCATGTTCGTGTCGAAACACCTCCTCGGGCGCATCATGGGCTGCGAGCGCCGCTTCCTCGCCGAGGACGACCAACGGTTCGCATGGTCGGTGCCCTTGGCCCGCGGCACGATCGCCCACAAGGCGATCGAGCTGTCGATCCACTGGCGTCGCGAACCCGAACCGCTCGTGTTGGTGGATGAGTCGATCGCTCGTCTCTCCGAAGGGATCGATGGACTCGCCGACTGGCTGCAGACCTGCTCGGAGGTCGAACGGGCCGAGTTGCGAGCCGAGGCCAACGACCGAGTGGTCAAGTTCCTGGAGTGCTGGCCGCCGCTGAAGAGCAACTGGCGGCCGGTCACCGAAAGCCGGCTTCGGCTCGATCTGCACGATCGCGTCGTGCTCAGCGGCAAGGTCGATTTGGCGCTCGGGCAAGCAGAGGGCGACGTCGCCGGCAAGGTGTTGGTCGATCTCAAGACCGGCGGCTTTTCGCCTCAGCACCTCGACGACCTTCGTTTTTACGCGTTGATCGAGGCTGTTCGGTTGGGCACGCCGCCACGACTGCTTGCGACGTACTACCTGGATCAGGGCCGCTTCCTCCCCGAGGCGGTTACCGAAGACCTCCTGTTCTCGACGGTGGCGAGGATTGTCGACGGCATCGAACGAATCATCGAGACTCGAAAACGCGAGCGGGTCCCGCGGACAGCTCCGAGCGTTGCGTGCCGCTGGTGTGTCGCGCTCCACGGGTGCGAGACCGGGCGGCGGTTCCTCGAGGACGGCGACGAGACAGGTTTGGGCGATGGCTGGTGACGTCGGCAACATTCCACGGGCTCAGCGTCACCTGAACTTCCAGGTGATCGTGGCGATCGAGGCGGGGGAACCGTTCGGGGCCGAGGCGTTTCTTCGATGGAACGACGATCAGGGCGACATGGTGCCGACGCTCGCATGGCTTCCAGATGCGGCTGCGTCGGGGGCGCTGACCCGGTACGCCATCGAGGCGGAACCGGCATGGCGGTCGGCGGCGGAGCGATTCGATGGACTGGTGTTTTCGTTCAACACCACCGGGCATGACCTGCTCGACGAGGATTGGATGGCGACGACGATCACGACGGCTCGCAACTCGTCAGCGAAGCTGGCTCTGGAGGTTGCGCACATTCAGTTTGATGCGCAGTTCACGGACGAGGCGGGACTCGCGTGGGATGTGCCAACCATCGGTGATCTCGATGAGCGGCTGACGACGCTTCGCCAGGCGGGGTTGGAGATCTGGCTCGACGACTATGGCGACACGTTTCGTGACGAGGCGATCTTCGACCATGCGGAGATCGATGTGGTGAAGCTCGATCAGACGTTTCTGTCATTGTCGACCGATGCGTTGGCTGATGTTGCCGATCGGGCGCGGGCGTCGGAGAAGCGGCTGATCATCGAGGGGATCGAGACCGAAGCGCAGCGCCGCCACGCGTTCGATGCGGGAATCGAGTTGGGACAGGGTTTCCTGTTCGGCTGGCCAATGCCGATCGGCGAATTCAGCGACTCGATCGACAGGTGAGGTAGCCGACCGGCACATGAGAGAGCCGATCGGCGAATTCAGCGACTCGATCGACAGGTGAGGTAGCCGACCGGCACATGAGAGAGCCGATCGGCGAATTCAGCGACTCGATCGACAGGTGAGTTAGCGCTGTGTGCGTTTTGGTGGGGATGGGGCGCTGGGCTGCACGTCGCCGCCATAGGGCTCGGTGACTTCGCCGGCTTCGGCATCGAGGCCCCGTAGCCGGCGTCCGGCGAGCAGCCAGAGACCGATCGTGATGTAGGCGGCGCCGGCGAGGGTGTAGGCGAAGCGGGGGTTGGTGCGGTCGATGAGCTGTCCGAGGAGGAGCTGCCCGAGGGGGTTCGAGGCGGTGAGCGTCGTGAGGTAGACGGCGAGGACTTTGGCGCGGACGGCTTCGTCGACCTGGAGTTGGATTGCCGTGTTGAGGGTGCTGGCGGAGGTGAGGTGAGCAGCTCCCATCATGAAGGCGCCGATGAGCGCAACCCAGAAGTAGGGGGCGGCTGCGATGACGAGCGATCCGGCCGCGTAGAGCAGCAGTGCTGCCTGTTGGATCTGGGATCGGCGGAAGCGATCGGCTGCGGCAGCGATGACCGGCGACATCAGCACGGCACCGAGGCCGACAGCGGAGAGCAGCCATCCAAAGCCTTGTTCGCCGCGACCGAAGACGTCTTCTGCGATGGTGACGGACAGGGTCTGGAGCGAGAGCCCGAAGAAACCGATGAGGGTGACGGTGAGGATTGCGGTACGGATGCCCTGATTCGCGAACGCGTAGCGGGCTGCTCCGGCAAATTCGTGGAGCGGGCGTATCCGCCCTTCGGGTGGCGTGCGGGTCTTGGGTTCGAGTCGCATCAAGGCGAGGCCGGTGAGCACCGCGCCGTAGCTGATGGCGTTGACGAAAAACGCCCAGCCAGGGCCGAACCAGGCGATCGCCGCGCCGCCGAGGGCGGGGCCAACCATGCGCGATGCGTTGAATTGGGCCGAGTTGAGCGTGATGCCGGCGAGGAGCTGCTCGCGGGGAACGAGTTCGCTGACGATCGCTTGCCACGCGGGAAGGTTGAGGCCCGCGGTGAGTCCGACGAGCACGGAGACCGCAACGAACGCCCACGCGTCGCGCACACCCGAGAACCAGAGCGCCATGAGACCGAATGCGACCAGCGCTTGGAGACTCAGCGTGAAGAACAAGACGGTGCGGCGCGGGTAGCGGTCCGCGATGGCACCGCCGAGGGGCCCCATGAGGGCCATGGGCATGATTTGAGCGAATCCGGCGAAGCCGACCCAGCCGGCGCTACCGGTCAGGTCAAAGACGACGATCGGGATGGCGATCGTTTGGAACCAGCGGCCGATGTTGGAGGTGAGGCCTCCGAACCAAAAGAGCCGATAGTTCCGGATGCGAAAGACGGAGAAACTGCTGCGTAACCCTCCCCCGCCGCTCACGAGGTCGCCTCGATGAGGGTGGGAAACCAGTCGGTGCGGAGGCGCTCACCGTCGGTCATGCCGTGATCGGGGAACGGCGGCGAGGTACGGCCGGGCCGGGTGATGTAGCGGGCGTCGTCGCCGACGAGTCGCAGTGAGAAGGCCCGGCGGCGGTCCCTGCCAGGGTTGCCGTGAGCGCCGTGGCAGACCCCATAGTGGAAGGCGATCGCGTCGCCGGGTTCGAGCGCCCATTCGAGGACCGTGTAGCGGTCGGGTTCCGCATCGGGGTCCGGGATCGGCAGGTAGTCGTCGCTGGCTGGGTAGAAGTCGTCGCCCTTCAGCCACCTCACGGGCAGCACGTCTTTGGTCCAGCGGTGAGAACCGGCGATGAGCCGCAGCGTCGTCTGCTGGTCGACGGGGTCGAGGGGGACCCAGAAGCTGATGGTCTGGCGGCCGTCGACGAAGTAGTAGGGCCGGTCGCTGTGCCAGGGGGTGGCGGTGCGCGTGTCCGGTTCTTTGACGAGCACATGATCATGGAAGAGCTGCACGCCTGACGAGCGCATGAGCTGCTGAGCGAGGGCCGCAGCGTCGGATTCGCGGGCGAAGCGTTCGAACTCGGGGATGCGCTGCCAGTTGCAGTAGTCGTCCCAGAATCGACCGGGTTCGCCGGCGGGAACGTTCTCTGCGAAGTAGGGGCCGGGCGACGCTTCGTTGGTCGCAACGCCTGCGGCCAGTTCGTCGATCCAGTCGGCGAACACCGCTCGCAGTACGACCGCCCCGTTGCGTTCGAAGTCGTCGATGAAGGAGGGATCGAGCGCGGGCGGCATCAGTTCACCGTACCGACGATCGTTCGGGTACACGGGACCGTCGGACAGATGCCACACTCTCGTTCATGAGTCTCATCACCACCGAGGTCCGGGGCCGAGTCGGCCTCTTGACCCTGAACGATCCCGACAAGCGCAACGCCATCACGCTCGCAATGAACGACGAGATCGGGGCCGTGCTCGACGGATGGGAAGCCGACGAGAACATCGGGGCTGTCGTCGTGACTGGTGCGGGTCGAGGGTTTTGCGCCGGAGCGGACCTCGACGACTTGATGGCCGGCTCGAACGCAGAGGAGATGAAGGCCATCTACGACGGCTTCCTTCGGATCGCGCACACCCCGCTCCCGACGATCGCGGCGGTCAACGGCGCGGCGGTCGGGGCGGGCATGAACATGGTGCTGGCGTGTGATCTCGTCCTGGCTGGCCGCGAGTACGCCAAGTTCGATTCTCGCTTCCTGCAGATCGGCATTCATCCGGGCGGCGGCCACACGTGGCGGCTGCGCCAGATCGCCGGCCGCTCGACCACGATGGCGATGGTGATGTTCAACCAGATCCTCCGGGCCGACCGAGCCAAGGAGGTTGGGCTTGCGTGGGATGTCGTGGACGACGGTGACCTGATCGATACAGCGGTCGAGATGGCCGCCGTCGCTGCTGGCCAAGACCGTGAGCTCAATGCCCGCACGAAGGCCACGATCCTCACGCTCGACACGATCACCGAGTCGAACCAAGCGGTCGAGTACGAGATTCACCCGCAGCTGTGGTCGATGGGCCAGCCGCCGTTCATGGAACTCGTGAAGAAGCTCCAGTCCAACATCTCCTCGAAGAGCTGACCGGTGACCGAGCCGGGGATGGTCGATGTCGACGTCGAGGCCGGCGAGACGGTGCTCGACGTCTACGAACGTCGCGGCTGGGGTGATGGGCTGCCGTTGGAGGCACCGACACCGGCGCGCGTCGATGCCATGTTGCGGGCGCTCGGCAACGTCGACCCCGATGAGGTCATCGCCGTCTTGCCGCCCCGTTCCGGTGAGGCAACCCGGCGCACCATCGCGATCAATGCGGTGTTGGCGGGCTGTACGCCCGGGCACCTTCCGGTGCTCATCTCGGCGGTCCGAGCGCTCGCTCACCCCGACCTCAACCTGCGGGGTGTGAACGCCACGACCCATTCGGTCGCGCCGCTGTTGATCGTGCACGGCCAGGCGGCGGTCGACGGCGGGTTCAACGCCGGCATGGGTGCCTTTGGCCCTGGCAACCGGGCGAACGCCACGGTCGGCCGGGCGCTTCGCCTCATCCTGCTCCACATCGCGGGCGCTACGCCCGGTCCGGGTGACGCATCGACTCAGGGCGGGCCGGCCAAGTACAGCTATTGCGTCGCAGAGAATCTCGACGAGTCCCCATGGGGCGGGTACGCCCGCAGCGTCGGGGTCGACGCCGCGTCAGCGGTCACCATCCACTGCGGCGAAGCGCCTCACAACGTGCACGACATGGAGGCTGTCGAACCGGCTCGCATCCTCGACAAGGTTGCGTCGGCGATGACCTCGACCGGTCAAAACAATGCGCCGATCAGCCAGGGCGAGTACTTCATTGCACTGTGCCCGGAGCACGCAACGGCATGCGCATCCGACGGATGGACTCGGGACCATATCGCTGCGTATCTGTTCAACCAGGCCCGAATGCAGGTGGGCGAGCTCAAGCGGGCCTTCGACCTGCGGGCGTGGGCGCCGTGGATGCAGCGGCTCCGCGACGACGATCTGGTGCCGATGACGGAATCGGCAGCGAACATCAAGATCGTGGTGATCGGCGGCGCCGGCAAACACAGCTCTGTCATTCCGAGCTGGGGGATGACGCGCAGCGTCACCCTCCCCGTCGAGCCGTAGACCGGCGGCCCCAGTTAGCCTGCGGCCCATGACGAGCTCCGACACCGCTAACGACACCGCCGACTTCGGGTTCGGTACCCAGATCCGCAAGTCGCCGTACTTCGATGCGACGGTGCGGTGGGGGGCGACCGGGTTCTCGGTCTACAACCACATGTACATCCCCCGTGACTTCGGCGACCCCGAGCAGAACTTCTGGAACCTGGTCAACGATGCGATCCTCTGCGATGTCGCCGTCGAACGACAGGTGGAGATCACGGGCCCCGATGCAGCCCGGTTCACACAGCTGCTGACCTGCCGCGACCTGAGCGCGATGCAGGTCGGTCAGTGCAAGTACATCCTCATCACCAACGCCGACGGCGGCCTGCTCAATGACCCCGTGCTGTTGCGACTCGCCGAGGACCACTTCTGGATCTCGCTCGCCGACAGCGACATCCTCCTGTGGGCGCAGGGGGTCGCGACCCACGCTGGGATGAACGTCACGATCCGGGAGCCCGATGTCTCACCGCTCCAGCTCCAGGGCCCCAAGTCGGGCGAGATCATGACCGCCCTGTTCGGCGACTGGATCAGCGACCTCAAGTACTACTGGCTTCGAGAGACCGAGCTCGACGGCATTCCGCTGGTCGTGAGCCGCACCGGCTGGTCGAGCGAGCTCGGCTACGAGATCTACCTTCGCGACGGCACCCGCGGCGATGAGCTGTGGGAGAAGATCATGACGGCCGGCACCCCGCTCGGCCTCCAGCCCGGCCACACCTCATCGATCCGCCGAATCGAGGGCGGGATGCTCAGCTATCACGCCGATGCCACGATCAACACCAACCCGTTCGAGCTGGGTCTCGACCGTCTGGTCGCCGTCGACGCGGATGTGGAGTTCATCGGCAAGGATGCGCTGCGCCAGATCCGAGACGAAGGTGTGCGTCGCAGGCAGGTCGGCATCACGATTGAGATGGACCCGTTGACCGGGCCCAACACCACGTTTTGGCCAGTTCTGGCCGGCGACCAGCGAGTCGGGGAAGTGACGTCCGCCGTGTGGTCGCCTCGGCTCGAGCAGAACATCGCACTCGCAATGGTCGACATCGAGGCCGCCGATATCGGTGCGGCGCTGACGGTGGGGACCAACCTTGGCACCAAGCGCGCCACCGTCGTCGAAAAGCCGTTCTACGATCCAAAGAAGTCGCTCGCCACCGGTTGATCGTCAGAAATTCGATGGCGCTGAGATCCGCCGTCTGATCCACTGGCGGCCATGACGATGATCATGATGGTGCGCCGCCGTGGCCCGGTCACGGCGCCGGTGGGGCTTTCACGAACTCGACCGTCGATGGGCTGACCGACTCGTCGCCCTCGCCGACATCGATGCGGGCGAAACCGTGCTCGATGTCGGTGCCGGTCGTGGCGTGATCACCGAACGGCTGGTTCGCGCCGGCCACCGGGCGATCGCCGTCGAGCTGCATCCCGGTCGCGCCGAGCGGCTGCGGGACCGCTTCGGTGCGCGGTTGAGGGTCATCGAAGTCGACGCGGCAGACCTCCGCCCACCGCGCCGACCCTTTCACGTCGTCGCCAACCCGCCGTTCGCGACGACGATGGGGCTGGTGCGCCGCCTCCTCGCGCCCGGAAGCCGGCTGCAGTCGGCGACGCTGATCGTTCCCGAGCACATCGCTCGACGATGGGCTGGCCCCACTGCCCCGGGAGCCGACCG
>JBCCYT010000073.1:0-21338 GCA_039188975.1 Actinomycetota bacterium | reverse complement strand
TTCGGCCGACTCGTTCATACGCTTGATCAAGCGCTTCGGCACTCGCCAGTCGCGGCGGCCGACAAACCGGATCCGGATGTTGCGTTCGTGGAGTTCTTGCTGACGCCGAAGCAGGATGTCCTCGTTGAAGTTGATGAGGAAGCGGACCTCGTCTTTGGGTCGCTTCCAGTTCTCCGTGGAGAACGCGTACACCGTCAGCCACTCGACTCCGGCGTCATCGCAACCATCGACAACCTCGAAGAGACTGTGTTCGCCGGCCTTGTGGCCCTCGGTGCGAGGCAGGCCCTGGGACTGCGCCCAGCGGCCGTTGCCATCCATCACACATGCGATGTGGCGCGGGATCAGGTTCGGGTCCAGCGACTCGAGGTTCACCTGGGCAACCTAGCCTGGCGCGCCGCCGGGTTGGCGTTGCCTTAGGGTGCTCGCCGGAGCCGTTGTGTCGTTCACCGATCTCACCACCGATGCCCTCGAGCAGGTCACGTCGTCGTTGCCGTCAGGGGGCGAGCGACGCGACGGCCAAGTCGAGATGGCCCGTGCGGTCGCGGCTGCGATCGCAGACGACGGCCATGCCGTGATTCAGGCTGGCACCGGGACCGGCAAGTCACTTGCGTACCTGGTCCCCACCGTGTTGTCGGAGAAGCCGACCGTCATCGCCACCGCCACCAAGGCGCTCCAGGATCAGCTCGCCGGGAAAGACCTGCCATTCGTCGCCGAACAACTCGATGCGCCGTTTCGCTATGCGGTGCTCAAGGGCCGGTCGAACTATCTGTGCCTCCAGCGACTCGACGAGCTCGAGGCGGATGATCGGCTCGACCTGGACCTCGACGAAGACGAACAACGCGGGGGCGTCGACTCCGAGACCCTCGATGAACTTCGGGTGTTCGCGGCGACGTCTGAGACCGGCGAGCGTTCCGAATTGGAGACCGTGTCGGATCAGGTGTGGCGCCTTGTTTCGGTCGGCCGTGACGAATGCCCCGGCGCCGGGCGCTGCCCCCGAGGCGATGACTGCCTGGCCGAGAAGGCCCGCCGGAAGGCGGCGGAAGCCGACGTGCTGGTCGTCAACCTCCATCTGTACGCGCTTGCGATCATGGTCGAGACGATCCTGCCGGAACATGACGTGGTCGTGATCGACGAAGCCCACCAGCTCGAGGACATCGTCGCGGAAGCAGCTGGGCGACACATCAGCCCCGCCCGGGTGCAGATGGCGGCCCGAAACGCTGCCGCCGTTCTCGTCGACATCGACGCCAGTCAGCGGGCCGAGGAGGCTGCCGCCGCGCTCCACGTCGCGCTGGAACCCTCGGTCGGTGAGCGCCTGCTCGACGGACCCGACGAAGAACTCGGCCGGGCGCTCGACGACGTTCGCGGGGCCGGCGAACGGCTCCTCGATGCACTCCGGGCGGTGCCCGACAGCGCACCCCCCGACACCAAGGCGAAGGCGATCCGGGCTCGACAGGTCGCAACCGGGCTCGTCGACGACATCGATGCGGTTCGATGGCCGACGGACGGCGAGGTGATGTGGGTCGACGGCCCGACCTCGAATCCAGGCCTTCGTTCCACGCCGATCGCGGTCGGCGATCTGCTCAGCGAACAACTCTGGGAGCGCCGGGCCGGCGTTCTCACCTCGGCAACGCTGCCGGCGAACGCCACCAGCCAACTCGGTCTCCCGCCCGGGACTGTCGATCTCGACGTCGGCAGCCCATTCGACTACGAGAGCAACGCCCTCCTTTATTGCCCGGTCCACTTGCCCGATCCCCGCAGCGACGGCTTCCGTTCTGCTCAACACGCCGAAATCGAAGCCTTGATGGCCGCGGCCGGCGGTCGCACACTTGCACTGTTCACGTCGTTCTCGGCCATGCGAGAGGCGGTGGAGCGGCTCGACGGTCGGCTTCCTTGGCCGATCGTGATGCAGGGCGACGGCGCAAAGAACGCCTTGCTGCGGCAGTTCATCGAAGACGAAGAAACATCGTTGTTCGCCACGATGTCGTTTTGGCAGGGAGTCGACGCGCCGGGATCGACGTGTCGGCTGGTCGTCGTCGATCGACTGCCGTTTCCGCGGCCGAACGATCCGGTGCTCCAAGCACGCCGAGACCGGGCCGGGAAGGCGGCGTTTCGAGAGATCGATCTTCCCCGTGCCGCCACGCTGCTCGCCCAGGGCGCGGGCCGCTTGATCCGTACCAGCAGCGATCAGGGCGTCGTCGCCGTGCTCGATCCGCGTCTCGCCACGGCACGGAGCTACCGATGGGATCTCGTCAAGGCACTCCCGCCGATGCGGCGGACCCGCGAACGAGACGACGCAGCCCGCTACCTCCAAGCCCTTCGAGACGGGTAAGATCGTCAAGCGCGGGCGGGACAATGCCGATCGAGGATCATGGCCAAACGTCGTCGCCACCCTGCCCGCAAAGCCCGCCGATGGGTTGGCGCGTTCTGCCTGGTCGCTTACCTCGTCCTCGGTGCCGCCATCGGGATGGCGCAACGGTCATCCGAGGCTGAAGACACCGTCGCCGCGTCGCCCCCGACGCCGCCGGCCGAAGATCGCAGCACCACCACGACATCGATACCGGCTACGACGACCACTGCGGCCGAGGTCGCCCGCTTCGCCACCGCCTCCACGGCCGCACCCACCACCTCCACCGCGGCCATCCCTCGCCCCGCCTCCCCTCCAACCACGGTGATCCCGGTCGTACGAGCCACAGTGCCTCCGACGCCCGCGCCCGCCGCCACCAACACCACGAGCGCCACGACCACGACCCAAGCTCCCGCTGCGCCCACGACGACGGCGGCAGCGCCAGCAGCGACCACCACCACCGCCGCACCGGCGACGACGGCGCCGCCCACCACGACTGCGGCGCCCCCGCCCACCACGACCGCTCCCCCGGCGACAACGATTCCCCCCACCACCACCGTCTACCTGGGTGCCAGCTGAGTGATTCGCTCCCATGAGGGCCGCGCCATGGGCACATCTGTCCAGCTGGCGGCGTCTGGGATCACCGACGACCAGCTCGCACAGGTCTTCGCTGCGATCGAGGAACAAGAACGTCGGTGGACGCGCTTCTCAGCGACGTCGGAGTTGGCCGCGATCAACCGAGCCCAAGGACGACCCACGGTCGTGTCGCCCGACACGGCTGCCGTGATCGGCGCCGCGATCGACGCGTGGCAGCTGACCGGCGGACGCTTCGACCCGACCGTACACGACGCATTGATCGCAGCGGGGTACGACCGGACCTTTGACGCGGGCCCGGGGCCGGCGGGCCCGACTGCGCCCGCACCGGGCCTCGACGATGTGCAAGTCGATGCCGAACTCGGGGTCGTCACCGTGCCGCCCGCCACCCGGCTCGACCTCGGGGGTATCGGCAAGGGATGGGCGGCGGACGTCGCAGCGGAAACGCTCGTGGCGCTCGGCGCCGAAACCGCGGCCGTTTCGATCGGAGGCGACGTCCGAGTGGCTGGGGCGTCCGTAGACGGTTGGCCGATCCAAACCGCCCAGTGGGACGAACCAATCGGGCGCCTGAGCGCCGGTGGGTTCTGTTTCAGCACGATCGAGAAACGGCAGTGGACGATCGACGGCTCGCCGTACCACCACATCATCGACCCCGCGACCGGCCACCCGGCTTCCGGTTCGGTTCGCCATGCGGCAATCGCCGCAGGCACCGCGGCCCGAGCCGAGGTGTACGCGACGGCAGCGGTCGTGGCGGGTTGGCCGGCCGCCGAAGCACTGCTCGAGGGGGCCGGCGTGGACGGTTTCGTGACCACCGACGATGGCGTCACCCATGTCGTGGGGACCTGGCAGCTGAATCCTTCGATTCTGGCGTCTCCTGCCGACAGGAGCAGCCGTGAGTGATCAAGTCTGGTGGTACGCCACCCGTGCGGCGGGGCTGATGACATGGTCGACGGCGATCGGCTCGGTGGTCGTCGGGCTGTTGCTGTCGACACGGGCAATCAAGTCCCGAACCGGTCCATGGATGCTGGACCTGCATCGGTTCCTCGGCGGCCTGTCGGTTGCCTTCCTCGCCGTGCATCTGATCACGTTGTACTTCGACTCGTTCGTCGATTTCGGACCTCGCGAGCTGTTCATCCCGGGCGAGTCCACGTGGAACTCCGAGGCTGCGGCCTGGGGCATCATTTCGATGTACACCCTCGTGATCGTCGAGGTGACGTCGCTGATCCGCAAGCACCTCACCACCTCGGTGTGGCGCACACTCCACATGTTGTCGATCGTGACGGCAATCTCTGGCACCTACCACGCCATCCTCGGCGGCAGCGACGTCGATCATCCGCTCACGTGGGTCATTGCCGGTGCCGGCACCGCGATCGTGATTGCGCTGGTTGCGCTCCGGCTCAAGGCGGCGCAGTCGCCCACGTTTCGCGGCACTCCGGCAAAGAGTTCGAGCGATCGTGAGGCGCTCCTGATGGAGATGCGGGACCGGCTGGAAACCCTGCCGGTCTCTGCCGATGCGCCCCAAGCCGAGGTTGCGACGACAGGATCTGAGCTTCCTCGGCGATCACCGTCAGAGGCGCTTGCGTCGATCCGCCCTGTGCCCGGACCACAACTCGGTGGTCCAAACGTGACCACCACGACGTCGTCGCCGACGCCGGAGCGACCGGCATCGGCGACCGTGTCCTCACCCCCGACACCGATGTCGTTCCTCGACCCGGCCGCGCCGGCACCACCCCTTCAGCAGCCGGCGGCTGCGACGCCGAACCCGTTCGCGTCAGACGCCCGCAATTCGCTGCTCGATGGCATTGCGCTCCCGCAGCGCCGCGTCGCTGAACCATTCCCTGCCCACCGGTCCGCGGTGGCTCCGGCCACGCCCCCACCCTCGCCCGCTCCGCCGCCGACGGCGCCTGTCGATGGCCCCAGCCCATCGGCGCCCACCGGCACTGGCCCTGGCACCGACTCGTTGGATCCGTTTGCACCTCCGGCGGCTCCCGCTCCGTTCGTGGCCCCGCCGGAGCCGTCGTCACCGTCGCCGTCGCCGTCGCCGGATGCAACGACAACCCCGACCGTCGACCCGTTCGCCGTCGACAAATCAACAACCGGCGGACGTGCCCTCTTTGGCGCGGCGCCCCGCGACGAGCGGCCCGAGACGTCCAGCGCGCTGCCGACCGCCGCGCCCTTTGCCGCCCCTGCCGCGCCGACCGAACCCGATCCCCGACCGACCGCGCCGACCGATCCGTTCGCCGCAGCTGTCGGCTCGCCCACCGATCCGTTTGCCACCGCGTCCATTGCGATGACGGTTCCTCCAGTCGACGAAAAGCCGGTTCCGCCGCCCGTCCCGAACGCGGTCGACCCGGCGACCGGCGAGCCCGACGAAGCGGCGTACACCGCTTGGTTGGTGGAGTGGCTCGCCTACGCCGAGAAGTACGGGGAAGAGGCGCCCGAAGACCCAAGCCGAGTCGGCTGAGCCACACGACGTCGTCGGTCAGTAACCGAGTTCGGCGACCGATTCCGGCCGCCGCTGCCAGTTCTTCTCGACCTTCACGAACAATTCGACGTACGCCCCTTCAGGCAGCTGTCGGCGCACCGCGATACCGGCCTGTTTGAGGTTCTCGCCCTTTCGCCCGATCACCATGGCCTTTTGTGAGTCTCGCTCGACGAGAATCTCGCAACGGATGCGAGGCCACTCCCATTCGACCACCCGGGTCGCAATCGAGTGGGGAAGTTCTTGGCGGGCGCCGGCGAGGAGCTGCTCCCGGACGAGCTCGGCAACCCAGAACGGGTCGGGGACGTCGGCCACCATCTCCTCGGGGTAGTACTGGGGTCCCTCCGGAAGCCGGCTTCGGAGGTGCTCGACCAACGCATCGACGCCTGCGCCGGTGCGCCCACTCACCGGGAACCACGCGTCGGCCGTCAGGTTCGACGTCGCCTGGAGTTGTTCGAGGACCTGCTCGGGTTTGGCGATGTCGGCCTTGGTGACGACGACGACTGCGTCGTCAGGCAGGGTCTCGGCGATGAACTGATCACCACGTCCGAAGGGCGCTGTCGCATCGACGACGAAGCACACCGTGTCGACGTCGCGTACGGCATCGTTGGCGGTGGCGTTGAGGCTGGTGCCGAGCGCACTACGGGGTTTGTGAATACCCGGAGTGTCGACGAAGACAATCTGGTGAGTCGGCGACGTCAACACGCCGCGCACCTGCGTGCGCGTCGTTTGAGGCTTGTCGCTCACGATCGAGACCTTCTGGCCCAGGATCTGGTTCAACAGGGTCGATTTGCCGGCATTGGGACGACCGACGAGGGTCACGAAGCCTGACCGGTACTCGTCGCTCACGTCTCGACCTCGACGGGCTCGTCGTCGGCGACGGGGGTCAGATGGTCGACCCGCACCGACGTGATGCGACGCCCCTGCATGCGTTCGACGCGCAACCGCACCCCGTTTGCCTCGATCGACTCGCCAACCTCGGGGACGTGACCGAGTGTCGTGAAGATCAACCCGCCCACCGTGTCCCAGTCACCCTCGGCGAATTCGCCATCGAGCATCTCTTCGAGCTGGTCGACCGGCATCCGGCCGTGCACCAGCAAGTTGCCGCCAGCCAGCGACCGAACGAGTGGTTCCTCCCGGTCGGTCTCGTCGACGATCTCGCCAACCAGTTCCTCGACCAGGTCCTCGAGCGTCACCAAACCGGCGGTGCCGCCGTATTCGTCAACCACGATCGCCAGATGGTGTTCGGCCTTTTGCATGTCGCGGAGGAGTTCGTCAGCGTGTTTCGTCTCGGGCACGAAGCGAGGCTTCCGCATGAGCGACACGACGGTTCGGTCCCCGCCACCTCGCCGTTCAACCCGGGCCAGGTCCTTGATCAAGCACACACCGACGATGTCGTCGATGCCGTCGCCGCTCACCGGCAAGCGGCTGTAGCCACGCTCATCGGCGAGGTCGAGCACGTCGCTGATGGTCTGGTCCGACGACGCCGTCGTCATGTCGGTTCTCGGCACCATCACCTCTCGGACGATGGTGTCACCAAGGGCAAACACCGACTCGATGAGGTCTTTCTCTTCCTCGTCGATTGCGGCGCCTGCCGCGGCCGCCTCGGTCATGGCGATCAGCTCGTCTTCGGAGATCACCGGGGCGCCGGCGGGACCCGGGAGGATGATGTTGGCGATCGCGTTCAGGAATTGGGTCAGTGCCCGCAGCGGAGCGACGCGCAGCACGGTTCGGAGGATGCGGGCCGATCGACATGCCGCCCGATCGAGGTGTTGCAGCGCCCAGATCCTCGGGATTGCTTCGGTGAAGATGTAGAGGCCGACGGCCGAACCCACCGCGGCGGCGACGACTGCGCCCATCGTGGCGCGGTCGGCAACGATCGAGACGACGATGGCGATCACGCCGACATGAGCGGTGACTCGCAGCAGCAAGGGCGGCGCAAGGCTCGCTTCGCGATCGGCCAGCACGCTGACGAGTGCATCGGCGTTGGGATACTCGTCGGCCACGAGCCCTTCGGCCCGAGCCCGTGAGATCCGAGTGAGCGCCGTCTCCGCGGCTGCGCTCACCGCCGCGACGGCGACCAGCACCAGCGCGACGAGCCCGCCTGCGATGACGCCGGCGCTCATCGGTGATGGGCGCCGAGCAGCGCCTGTTCGAGGGCTTCCATCACGTCGGCTTCGTCGTCGTCTTCGTGATCGTGGCCAAGGAGATGGAGGACACCATGCACGACCAGCAGCGCGAGTTCATCGTCGAGCGTGCCGCGGTGGTCGTCTTGCCCGGCGTGCTCGGCCGCATTCGCGGCGGCGACAACCGGGCACACCACGATGTCGCCGATGAGATCGTCGGGGTGGCTTGCGTCCGCGCCGTCGAGCGGAAACGACAGCACGTCGGTCGGCTTGTCTTTGCCGCGATGTTCGGCGTTGAGTTCATGGATCGTCGCTTCATCGACGAAGAGCAGGTTGCACTCACCGGCCAGGATGCCTTGGGTGACGAACGACGCCCGGGCCAGGTTCGACCACCGGTCGACATCGATGGCGATGGCAGCCTGTTCGTCGACTGCGATCACCATCGGTCCAGGTTCAGGGTCGCTCACGAGCGGTTCTCGGGGTGACCGGCGTTCGAGGATGCCTTCTCGTAGGCGTCGACGATGTCTTGCACGATCCGGTGGCGCACAACGTCGCGGCCGCTGAGCCGCGAAAAGGCGATGCCGTCGACGTGACCGAGGACGTGTTCGAGGTTGCCGAGCCCCGACCGGCCGCCCTGGACGTCGACCTGGGTGACATCGCCGGTGACCACCGCTTTGGATCCGAACCCGATCCGGGTGAGGAACATCTTCATTTGCTCGGGCGTCGTGTTCTGGGCCTCGTCGAGGATGATGAACGAGGAGTTGAGCGTGCGGCCCCGCATGAAGGCGAGGGGGGCCACTTCGACGATGCCGCGATCGAGCAGGCGTTCCATGCCGTCGTTGCCAACCATGTCGTGCAGGGCGTCGTAGAGCGGCCGGAGGTACGGGTCGACTTTGGCCATCATGTCGCCCGGCAAGAACCCGAGCCGTTCGCCTGCCTCGACCGCAGGTCGGGTGAGGATGATGCGGTCGACCTCACCTTGTTGCAGGGCACGGACGGCCATCGCCACCGCCAGCCACGACTTGCCGGTGCCGGCCGGGCCAATGCCGAAGGTGACGACGTTGGCTGCGATGGCTTCGACGTAGGCCTTCTGCCCCGCGGACTTCGGGCGGATGATTTTGCCTTTGTCAGCCCGGAGGATCTCGTGGGTGAACACCGCAGACGGTTTCTCGTCGGCGCGGACCATGTCGATGGTGCGATCGAGCGTGCGATCGTCGACCCGCTGACCGCGCTCGGCCAAGACGACGAGCTCCTCAAAGAGGGTCGCGGCGACGGTTGCCCCTGGCCCCGACAGGTGGACTTCGTTGCCGCGGACGGTGATGTCGGCGTCAGGCAAGGCGTCCTCGATGCGGCGCAGATGCCGGTCGTGCTCGCCGAGCAAGGCGCCCATGAGGTGATTGCCGGGGACCCGGATGGTGATGGTTGCGTCAGTCATCGTGCGCTCGCGAGCGTATCGCTCCGACCACCGTCGACGACAGCGACTTCCGACTCGATGCGTCAGCGGGGGCTGTGCGACCGGGCGTGACGGGTAGGGTCCGGCTCGTGGAGTCGAACCCTCGCCCGCCGCGTGAGCCTGTCCGCATCAGCACGAACGACCCGCTCAGCTCGTTGTATTCGTGGATCGCGGAGGGTCAGGTCGACGAGGCGGCCCGGGCTCGGGCCCGCCAGCGTTGGCTCGAGCGCCAGGCTGCGGAAGAGGCCAGCTTGGTCGGCGTCTTGCTCGACCTGGCCGAACGAAACCGGCCGGTGAACGTCACGACGACGGGGGGCCATCGGGTCTCGGGTCCAATCGTGGCGGTGGGTGCTGATTTTGGTGTGTTGCGGGATCAGCGGCTGGGCGATGCGATCGTGCCGACAGTGTCGATTGCGCTGGTACGGCCCACACCGGGCGACGATCTTCCGGTCGGTGACCGTGCGGTCAACATGGTGCTTGCGTTCGGCGATGCACTGATGGAACTCGCGCCTGACCGGCCGGAGTGCATCGTCGCCGTCGGGTCCGAACAACTGCGTGGCGATGTTCGATCGGTGAGCCCCGACGTTGTGGTGCTGGCGCTCGACGGCGACCGCCGCGACCTCGTGCACATCTCGGTCGGGGCGATCGACCACGTCACTGTCCTTCGCCGTTGAACGAAGCGCCGTCCTCAGTTTCTGCGGGACCGGCGCTGACGTTCGAGAAAACGGTAGACATCGATCAGGTCGATGCCCGGGAAGGGGCTGAACTCGCGCTGAGAGGGCGGTAGCGCCGAGAGCACGTGGCTGCGTTCCGCGGCCGAGGGCCAGGCGGCATCAGCCCACTGCTCCACCAGCAACGGATCGGGCTCGATCTCGCGCTCTCGGGCGTACTCGCGGCGCAAGGTGTTGCTTCCTCGGAACCGGTGCGCGTAGTCGGCCGGCGTGCCGAAGCACACCGCATAGGGGTGCCGGTCGGTTTCGGTCTCGATGTAGGTGGTGTCGAAGAACTCGCCGCCGTCCATCACGGTGTACTGGGAGTGGAGCAAGAAGCTGCCGGTGGCATTCCAGGCCTGGCGGGCACCCCATTGACGCGGCACTCGCTCGCCTTCGAAGCCGCCGTCGATGGCGACCGGGAACGCCACGCCGTCGTTCTCGTACGCCTTGTCGATGACGCCTTCGCTGTCCGTGCGGAGGAAGTGGCATGGGATGTCGAGGTGCTGAGTGGCCAGGTTCGTGAAGCGGTGGGCGGCCATTTCATAGGAGATGTAGAAGACCTCTTTGAGATCCTCGACCGAGATGTCCTCGGCGTCGTCGGCTTCTTTCAAGAAGGCCACGGCGGGTTCTTCGGGCGCGAGGACGGCGGCCGCAAAATAATTCGACTCGATTCGCTGTCGGAGATAGTCACCGAAGTCGCGGGTGTCGGAGTGGTCGAGGGCAAAGTGGCCCAGGGTCTGCAGAACGACGCTGCGGGCCTGGCGGACCTTCAGACCGCCGCGGTCGGGGATGAACACGATCTTGTCGCGAACATCGGTGATGCTGCGGGCTGACCGAGGGATGTGGCTCACCCGTTCGATCGTGAAGCCGCACCAGCGTGCCAGTTCGGTGAGCACCCGTTCCGAGATCGGTCCGGAGCCGCTGTAGCCAGCCGCCGCGAGGCCGCGGGCCGCGACTGCCTCGATCTCGGCGAAGTAGTTTCCCCGGTCCCGCATTTCGAGCCGCAGCGCGTTGTTGGCCGCACGAGCCCGTTCGGCGAGGTCTGGAATCCGGTCGACCGGGGCACTCGCGTCGCGCACCGTCTCCCACAGGGTCACCAGATGTTCGAGCACGTCGTCGGGCACTTTGGCCGACGGTTTGAGGTGGCCAAGGCCGAGCGCTTGGTAGGCGGGGTCCCGTTGGGCCCGTTCGAGTTCGATCTCGAGATGGGCGCGGCGATCCGGTGCGATGTGTTCCAGCAACGCGGAGGTGGTGGTGTCGAGGGCGTCGGCGAGTTCGTTCAGCAGGCCGAGTTTCGGTTCGACCTTGCCGTTCTCGAGTTGTGACAGGTACGGCACCGGGCGGCCGACCGCGTCGGACACGTCGGCAAGCGTCACGCCTTTGACGCGGCGAGCGTGGCGGATTCGGTGTCCAAGCACCAACAGATCGAAGTCTTCGGCCATGAGGTCAAACATTGGCAGATTTTTCGAAAATTGCAAACAGAACTCTGACAGTGAACCGAAAGACCCGTTGTTGTTGGGTTACTGACGCGTCAACCTCACGGTTGATGAATACGACGATCGATCTGCGTTCCCGGGTGGAGTACCCGACGCACCCCACGGCATCCGCCGTGTTGGGCGACGACGTCGTTGCGCTGCTCGTCGGGCTTCACGATCGTTTCGCCGAGGCCCGCCAGCGCCTCATTGCCTCTCATCACGCCCGCGTCGAGACACCGACGTTCAACCCCGAGACCGCCTACATCCGATCCAACGAGTGGCACGTCGCTCCTGCTCCTCGCGACCTGGTCAACCGCCGTACCGAGCTCGTCGGCCTGGTGTCTCGACATGCCCTGGTCGAAGGCCTCACCTCCGGAGCCCAGGTGTTCATGGCCGACTTCGAAGACACGATCGTTCCGACCTGGGACGTCGTGATCGACGGACAGCGCAACCTGCGCGACGCCTACCACGGCACCCTCAGCGCCGAGTTCGAAGACGACGTGCGGGCCCCCGGAGACGACGCCGCCACCCTCATGATCCGGACCCGCGGCTGGCACCTCGACGAAACCGCCTTCTTGATCGACGGCGAGCCCATCCCCGCACCACTGTTCGACTTTGGGGTGTGTGTGGCCAACAACGCCGAAGCGGCGCTCGCATCCGGCACCGGCCCGTACTTCTATCTCCCGAAACTCGAGGGCCAAGCCGACGCCCGGCTGTGGCGCGAAGTCCTCACATGGACCGAAGCAACGCTTGGCCTCGCGACCGGCTCGATTCGGGTCAGTGCCCTCATCGAGACGATCGGTGCGGTGTTCGCGATGGACGAGATCTTGTTCGAGCTTCGAGATCACATCACGGCGCTGCACGCCGGCAACTGGGACTACTTGTTCAGCCTGATCAAAACGTATGCGGCCGACGCCGACATGATCTTGCCCGACATCGAGTCACTCAGTCCCACGACCCCGTTCATCCGAGCCTTCACCGAGCTCTTGGTCTCGACCTGCCACCGGCGCGGCGCCCACGCAATCGGCGGCATGTCGGGCGTGATCCCCGACGAACTCGACCCTGCCCGCACCGCAGCCATGGTCCGCAAAGTCACGGTCGACAAGCGCCGCGAAGCCGGCGACGGCTTCGACGGCACCCGCCTTGCGCAGGCGTCGATCGTCGACATCGCCACCCACGAGTTCGACCGAGTCCTGAGCTACCGCGCCAACCAGCTGGAAGTGCAGCGCGACGACGTCTACATCACGGCCAGTGATCTGCTCACCATCCGCACGAGCCGGGGCGAGCGAACCGAAGCCGGGCTACGGGCCGCCATTCGCACGGCGGTGCACTACCTCGGCGAATGGTTGAACGGCACCGGGGCGGTCGCCATCGATGACCATCTCGAAGACACGGCGATGGCGGAGTTGAGCCGGTCCTTGATCTGGCAATGGCGGCGTCACCAGGTCGAACTCACGAACGGCCTCCGGGTTGACGATCTGCTGCTCGACCGCCTCATCGCCGACGAGACCGAGGCCCTTCGAACGACGCTCGGCGAACCGGCCTGGGCCGTTGGCCGCTTCGCTGAAGCGGCCGAGATGATCCGGTCGTGGAGCTCGCAGCCCGAGCTCATTGCGTTCTTCCCGATCGAAGCCGCTCGCATCCGCTGAGCGGCACCTGACCTCCACCGAAACGAATCAAGGAGACCATGAGATGACCCGCACCTTCGACGAACAGGTCGCAGCCCTCGAAAAGGACTGGGCCGAGAACCCCCGCTGGAAGGGCGTGACCCGCGACTACACCGCCGCTGATGTGGTGCGGCTTCGTGGCTCCGTGACCCCTGAGTACACGATGGCCCGCAACGGCGCCGAGAAGCTGTGGCAGCAGGTCAACGACATGGACTACGTCCATGCCCTTGGCACCATGACCGGTGGCCAGGCCATCCAGTATGCGAAGGCCGGTCTTCCCGCCATCTACCTGTCGGGCTGGCAGGTCGCCGGTGACGCCAACCTTGCCGGCCAGGTGTACCCGGACCAGTCGCTGTACCCGGCCAACTCGGTGCCGTCGGTGGTGGCTCGCATCAACAACGCGCTGCGTCGTGCGGACCAGATCGAGTGGAGCGAGACCGACGGCAACCCCGACGTCGACTACATGCTCCCGATCGTGGCCGACGCCGAGGCTGGCTTCGGTGGTCCGCTCAACGCCTATGAACTCATGAAGGGCATGATCGAGTCCGGCGCCGCCGGCGTGCACTGGGAGGATCAGCTCAGCTCGGCCAAGAAGTGCGGCCACATGGGCGGCAAGGTGCTGATTCCGACCCAGCAGCACATCACCACCCTCAACGCAGCCCGTCTCGCCGCCGATGTCGCCGACGTGCCGACCATCGTGTTGGCCCGCACCGACGCACTCGCGGCGAACCTCATCACCACCGACGTCGACGAACGCGATCAGGAGTTCCTGACCGGCGAGCGTTCGTCGGAAGGCTTCTACTACACCGAGCCCGGCATGGCGACGCCGATCAAGCGGGCGATCGCGTACGCGCCGTATGCCGACCTGATCTGGTGTGAAACCGGCACCCCAGACCTCGCCCAGGCCCGAGAGTTTGCGGAGGCCGTGAAGGCCGAATACCCGGATCAGATGCTGAGCTACAACTGCTCACCGTCGTTCAACTGGAAGGCCCACCTCGACGACTCCGACATCGCGAAGTTCCAGCGTGAGCTCGGCGCGATGGGTTACGCCTTCCAGTTCATCACCCTCGCCGGTTGGCATGCGCTCAACTACGCCGCCTTCGAGATCGGCCGCGGCTACACCGAGTCCGACATGACCGCCTATGTCGACCTGCAGGAGCGCGAGTTCGCTCGCGAAGCCGAGGGCTACACCGCGGTCAAGCATCAGCGTGAGGTCGGTGCCGGCTACTTCGACCAGATCGCCACGATCGTGTCCGGCGGCAACGCCTCCACCCTCGCCCTCGAAGGCTCCACCGAAGAAGAGCAGTTCCACTGAGCAGAGTCTTTGCTGCATCCGCAGACCCGCCGGTGCGATAGCTCGGTCAGCGGCCGGGCCGCTGGTGTCGGCAAGCGCGGCGGGATCCTGCGACTGCGGCAACAACAGAGCAAACGAGGTGAGCGCCGTCGGCCTTCGGGTCGGCGGTGTTCGCCTTTTGCTGCTGTGAGCGATGCGTCAGTCTCGCTGGATCGGCGAGTCGCGGAAGAGGCCGTCCATGTCGAAGCTTCCGTCGTCGTTGAGAAACTGCTCGTTGTGGGCGGCGCGTGCCTCGCGTTCGCTCATGACCGGTGCGCCGACCGGCGGGGCTGGCACGACGCCAGCACGCCGCGGACCGACGTACGCCTGCCGCGGGAGGCCGGCGGCGAACAGGAGATACAGCCCGAAGACCCACCCGACGATCGGCACGAAACTGATGAACAGCCAGAACCAGGCATGACCGAGGTCTCGCAGCCGGCGCACGACGTTCATCACCTGGAGCCAGGCTGCGAGGACGATGGCGAGGACGCCGACGCTCGTCACGGTCGCGTCGCCGCTGATCGGATCGGTGCCTGCGGTTGCGACGACGATGACGCCGAACACGATGCAGATCGCGACGCTGGTGAGGAAGTAGGCAAGCCGGCCGACTCGCCCCTGTCCTGTGAAGAGGTCCATGGGTGAATCATCGGCACCCACCGCCGCTGATTGAAGGGGCGGGAACGTCGAGGCGTTGACGCGTCTCAGCGCGCCGTGTTCGCGAGGGCCGGACGTGGCTCCGACGCGGTGGCCCGGCCCGGGTGCCAGCTCTCGGTCTCGAACTCGGTGGCCCGCCACTTGTGATAGAGGGCCCAAAGGGCGAGGAGCGGGGGCAAGATCAAGAACGCAGCGATGATCGACATGACGATCACGGCGGCGATGAGCAGGCCGAGTTGCCGCATCGGCGGCAGCGGTGAGAGCAGTAAGACAAGGAAGCCGAGCACGGTGGTGCTGGCCGAGGCCAACAGCGCCCCGCCGGTCGTCGTCATGGCTCTTGCCATGGCCGCCCCCACCGACTCGTGGTGTTCCTGTTCTTCGAGGAAGCGGTGGGTGAGGTGGATCGTGTAGTCGACGCCGATCCCGATCGAGAGGGCAGTGATGATCGAGGTGAGCATGTTGTAGGAGATGCCGCTCAGCCACATGAATCCAAGAATCCAGACCAGCACGACGGCGATCACGTTCCAAGGGTTGCAACCACGCCGGAGCTCCTTCATGAGACGATATGAATCATAAATATAACGATTCAAATCGTCTCGCCAATATGGCAGCCTGTTGTCGGCGACTCACCTACACGGGCGTACCGCCGATGAAGTGATGTGGAGCTGCTCTCCCCCACCACCCTCTGTACTCGCCCGCCCGCCCGCCGACCGACCGGCCCGGTCACTGCCGTCGCCGTTGTCGTCGGGTGTTTGATCGTGGCTGCGTCGCTGCTGCGCCATGACGGTGACATTGCGGGGCTGATCAAATTCGGAGACACCGAGGCGGTTGCCGAACGAACCGCGCACGTTGAAGACGTGCTCGGGCGTGAGGTCTCGACCGTCGGTTTGCTCGGCCACGACGGCAGCCAGTTCTTTCTGCAAGCGCTCGATCCGTTCTACCGGCAACCCGAGGAGCATGCGGTCCACCTCGACCGACCCGCGTACCGAGCCCAACGAATGCTGTATCCGACCCTCGTCGGGCTCGGCGGTCTGCTTCCGCCGGAGATGATCCTGTGGTCGATGGCCGTCACGAACGTCGCCGCGATCGCGGCGGGCACCGCTGGAACCGCTCGCCTTGCGCAGCGATTCGGCGGCACACCGTGGCTCGGTCTCGGCTTTGCGCTCAATCCCGGAATCATCTTCGAGTTCGACATCGCAGGCGCTGGCATCCTCGCGTTCGCCTGCGCCATCTGGGGCACGAACGCGCTGATCGAGGACCGGTACCGAGCTGCGGTGGGCTGGTTCGTCGCGGCAGTGCTCGCCCGAGAAGTGATGTTGCTCTACCTCGCCGGCGTGTGTTGCCACCGGCTCTGGAGCACTCGTCGGGTCCCGTGGCTTCTCGGCGGAGCGCCTGCGTTGTGCACCATGCTGTGGGGCGGCTATCTCCGCCTACGCCTCGACACGCTCGACGGCGAGGCCGCAGTTCAGGAGTTCGGCCTGCCGTTTGCGGGGGCCTTCGAGGCGCTGGCGAAGTGGGGCAACGATCCGGTGCAGCTCGCGCTCGTCGCCAGCGTTGTCGCCCTGATGCCGCCGCTGATCACCTATGCCTGGCGTCGCCCGAACCCGCTTGCGTGGGGCGCGGTCGGGTTCGTGCCGCTGGCGCTCGTGATGAATGAGCTGGTGTGGTGGAACGCCAGCGACATCGCCCGTGTCGTGGCTCCGATCGTGACGGCCTACGTCGTCACCGCGTTCAGCGAACCGCTTCGTACACCGGACGACGCTGCTTCGCTTTCGTAAACACGACCTGGAAGAGCTGAAGCGCCCGGACCCGAAACCCGGCTGCGGACCCGAGCAGGTAGTACTCCCAGGTCCGTCGGAAGTGGTCGTCGTAGTGCGGGATCTCATGCCAGCGCTCGCTGATGTTGGCGTGCCAGGCCATCAGCGTGCGGTCATAGTCAGGCCCGAAGTTGTGCACGTCTTCGATCGACCAGGTCTTCTCGGCCGCTCGAGCGATTTGGCCGAGCGACGGCAACACACCCCCCGGAAAGATGTACTTGTCGAACCACGGGTCGGTGTGGGTCTGCCACTCGTTCGATCCGATCGTGTGGTGCAGCATCATGCCGTCCGGCGTCAACAGTCGATCACACGCATCGAAGAACGTGGCGAGGTTTCGAGGACCGACATGTTCCATCATGCCGATGGAGGTGATGCGGTCGTACGTTCCTTCGAGCTCTCGATAGTCGGCCTGAAGGATCTGGACGGGGAGGCCGTCGGTCGTCGCTCGAGCCATGTCGACCTGCTCGCTCGCAGGACTGATACCGGTGACATGCACGTCGTAGCGGGTGGCTGCGAACTGCGCGAAACCGCCCCAGCCACAACCGATGTCGAGCACCCGCATGCCCGGCGCGAGCCCGAGCTTGCGACAGATCAGGTCGAGTTTGGCTTCCTGGGCCGAGTCGAGATCGTCAGCGTCGCGCCAATACGCACACGTGTAGATCATGCGCTTGTCGAGCATGCGCTCGAACAGGTCGTTCCCGATGTCGTAGTGCGCCCGCGCGTTCCGCTTGGCCCGGGATGCCGTCTGCCGGTTCCCGAGCCGGCTTTCGATCATCAACCGGATCAAAGCCGGCGATGGCCCGGCGACATCGCGCAAGTTCGCTTCCTGGGCAACTGCGAGGAACTCATCGAGCTGATTCGCGCTCCACCATCCCTCCTGGTAGGCCTCACCCAAACCGAGCTCCCGATCTCGGAGAACTCGCTTGTAAAAGCGATCGTCGTGGATGTGAATGTCGGCTGGCCCGTCCCCTCCGACGGTCACCCCGATGCCGGCCAAGGTCTTGGTGCCGAAGCTGGCGACGTCCATGTTCCCTCCCAGAGAGTCGCTCTGGGTGAATGTTCTCGCTTCTGAGGGTGGTCGCGCCAGTGCATGCGTCGGATCGGCGACACACGGGCCCAGTGGCGAATGTGATGGCACCCCCGACAGGACTCGAACCTGCAACCGTCGGGGTAGAAACCCGATGCTCTATCCAGTTGAGCTACAGGGGCACCCGAAAGGGTAGGCCCCTGGGCGTCGTTCCCGATACACTCGCCAATCGCTTCGGCCGTATGGTTGAAGTTCACTCCGAATCTCCGGGTTCGGCGTGGTGGGCGTAGCTCAGTTGGTTAGAGCGCCTGGTTGTGGTCCAGGAGGTCGGGGGTTCGAATCCCCTCGTTCACCCGTAGGGTTGCGTTTCGCAGTCCGCGCACCTCTAGCTCAATTGGTAGAGCATCGGACTCTTAATCCGCAGGTTCTGGGTTCAAGTCCCAGGGGGTGTACCACGCAAAACCCCAGGTCAGAGCAGGTTTTCTGCCGACCTGGGGTTTCGTCGTTCTGGTGCGACTTACGCCCGTGATCACACGGTGGTCACAACAGATCCGTCGGATCCCACCGTCGGGTTGGCCGGGACACCACAGGTTGGTGCGCTCAACCCGAAGATCCGCTGGCGCGCCCGGGGTGACGCGGTCCACAAACGGCTGCTACGAATAGGGCTATGGGCGTCGACGAACTTGACGATGCGGACCTCGCTCTCGACCTTGCCCGCGTCTGCACCCTCAGGGCGAGTTCGTTTTGAGGTCGGGCGCGACAAGCAGCATCTACTTCGACAAGTACAAGTTTGAGGCTGACCCCAAGCTGCTGGGCCGCGTGGCTGATCAGCTTGTACCCCTCCTACCGACAGACGCAGAAGTCCTTGGCGCCCTTGAGCTAGGTGGAGTGCCCATCGGAGTGGCGATGTCGGCACGACCCCTCAACGTCCATCGCATCGGCAACGATCAACGACACGTGCGGCCGATGACTACGAGGAGCCTCCGACGATGCCGTTGGGAGATCGTGACGAACGAAGTCTCTCCAGAGCTGCGCTACGAGATTGTCCGTGTCGGGATCCGGCCAGAGCACAACACCGCGTGACATGAAGCGAGCGTACGATCCATCCGCGGCAAGGACCCAGCAGGTCGCCCTGCGCGGCACCTCGCCGATTCCGCTCGCCGTCCGGCTCGGCTGAACGGACGGCCATCGCCGAACCCTACCGGCCGAGCGTTCTGGCCGTCGCAGACCCGCCAGCGCTGGACCCTCGGTGGGCGAGAGATCGAGGAACGCCCTACAGGTGTTCAGCGACCGGTTCGTCGGTCCACACCTGCACCTCGACGTACATCTCGAACGGTCGACCTGCGTACCCCTCATACCCGGTGGCCCCAGGGTCCTCGGGCAGGCCGAACTGTTCAACAACGGCCGGAAGGTCGGCGAGTCGGAAGACCTGCTCGTGACAAGGCCGAGGTTCGTACGGCACGCCGTAGTCCGGCCCGAGCGCCATGGCCGTGAAACTGTCGGGATGCGTGAAGCTGGTCTGTGCGTCCGGCAGCGAACCCAGCGGGAGTTCGACATAGGCCATGTCGGGCGAGAGCCCCTCGAACCATGACGACTGGCCGAGCACGAAGTAGTGCGGTGCCAACCGTTCGGGTTCGCCGCCGCCTTCGATGAACAGCTCCCGCATCTTCGACTCGGTACGCCTCCGCAACTCCATGTAGCGGGGACCAAAGTTGCGATGATTGGTCCCGGCCCGACCCTCCTCGACGAGCCTCGCCCGGACCACCTCCAACTCATCATCTGGCAGGTCTGAGAGGTTCAAGAACGGCGGCCGCTTCCGCCGGTAGTAGTGGCGTACATGGGACGGGACTACGGCAGCACTCACGGCCCGAGTCTGGCTGGACTTCAGCTCGCCCGCTCGGTAACTGGATCCGGCTCAGATGCGGCCCGACGGCGGGAGCAGCGCGAGGACGGCACGTCGCTGGCGTCCTCACCGATATCGCTGCGCCCGTACCCGACCCAAAGGGATAGGGCTGGTTGCGTCACGAGTCCTAGATCTCCAGGGCGTGTCGATCTCTACTCGGGGAGTAGCTCGTGCCACCTGGACTTGTTGACCCCGACGTAGCGCGCGCCTTGATCCCATCTGTCCGCGTGCCCGTCGTCCACGAGGTGGACGTAGTGCCGGTCACCCTCGGCTGCGCGACGGCGAAGCATTTCGGCGTGATCGCTCGTCCGCTCCACTACGACGTCGAGGAGAGCAGGGATCTCGCCCCGGCCAACCTCCGCCCCATCACAGAAGGCCTGGATGCGGTCAGGGATGTTCGCCTCGCCGAACGGCGGGTCGGGCCACATGCCGACGAAACTGTGGAGCGCCCAGGCCAGATCCCAGAACCGTCGACCAGGCGCTGCGAGATCCCAGTCGATGAACACCCATCCCGACGGGCCCGCTACGAGGTTCCAGGGCGCAAGGTCGTTGTGTGCCAGGACTTCAGTCGATCCAGTCGGGTCGCGACCTTCGTCTCGCCACATCGTGTTGGCGCTGGGCGCGAATCCTTCCTGCGCTCGGTGGTAGTCGGCGATGAGTCGACCGACACGACGGAGGCCGGCCTCGTCCGCAATCAGATCGGGAGCGTCTGGATGCACGCACCGGCCGGGAACGTACGACAGGACTTCGCGCCCGCGATCGTCGAAACCCAACGGCCGCGGTGCTGGGTAGGACCGCTCGGCCAGGTGCTCAAGCAGCTCATGGACTGCTGGCGTCCATGGCCCACCGGCCCGCCGTACGGTGTCACCGGCGCGGACGACGCTGAGGTTCGAGTTGCCGCCGTCCAGCGGCTCTTCGCCTTCCGTCATCGCACCATCCTCGCCGATCATCGGCGGCGACAGCCGGACTCGCGCCGTAGTCCGAGCTTGGAGCCATGTGCGATGCTGCCTCGGTGTTGCACGATTGGCACATCGAGCCGCGCGAGTACGCACGCCACGAGCAACGACGTGGTCGTCGGCATGCGTTCAGTGAACTTCGACCTGAGAGAACGGCGGTCGTCGTTGTGGACATGGTGCCGTTCTTCGTCGAACAGAACGACTACGCCCTCGGCATCGTGCCGAACACCCAACGGCTCGTCGGTGCCCTCCGATCCCTGAGTGGCACCGTTGCATGGGTACTCCCCTCGGCCGATGCGCCAACGGCGGCACGAGTGGAGTTCCTTGGCGCCAAGGTCGCGGGCGTGTATCGGACCTCGGCCGGAGCGGGTCCCCTGCGGTCGCGACTCTGGCGAGAGTTCGAGGTCGACGACGCGGACCTGGTGGTCCAGAAGGCGTCAGCCAGTGCGTTCTTTCCGGGCCACTGCGACCTCCCAACCCTGCTCGATCGGCGCGATGTGGATACCGTCCTGATCACGGGCACCGTTGCGAATGTCTGCTGCGAGTCGTCCGCTCGAGACGCGAGCGCACTCGGGTACCGGGTCGTGATGATCGCTGATGCACTCGCTGCGCTGCGAGACGACGACCTCAACGCCACGCTGCACACCGTCTATCGCTCATTCGGCGACGTGCGTTCGACCGACGACGTGATCGCCTTGCTCCAAGGTAGATCAGTCGGCTGGCGACCCCCCCCCGGGGGGGGGCGGCAGACACCCACCGCCGAGGACCCACCCCCCCCAGGGAGCCCGGGGCCC
>JBCCYT010000072.1:0-21347 GCA_039188975.1 Actinomycetota bacterium | reverse complement strand
GGTGAAGCCACGTCGCTCTTGGGCCCCGAGCCCACAGGGGCGAGAAGAACGGCACCCCGTTCCAGATCTCCACCAGAGCGTCTCGCCGGGACCCGTGTCGGTTGAAGATCTCGCCGAGCGCGGCTCGCGGGAAAATGGCGTAGCGCCCGGCGCGCCGGATCACGTCGTAGCCGTCTCGAACCGTCGCCGGTGGTGCGCCCTGGGCGAACGAGGTCCGCATCACCACATCGATGCCCGCCTCCGCCCAGTGAGATGCGACCGTGCTGGCGTGCAGCTCCGAACCGCCCGCCTCGATGTCGGCGAGGTCGCGCCAGGCCAACATGTGAATTCGCTGGATGCCGGCCTCGGCCGCGAGATCGCCGAGCTTTCGCTCCGAACCCTCATCGACGTTCGTATGCGTGGCGGGCCTGCTCCCGTGGTCAGCCACCGAATCCCCTTCGTGTCCCCCAGATCACCGAACGAGGAGCCTACCGGCGGGTAGACGCACCCGAGTGGTCCACGTTTGGGTTCTGGTTTCGGCCGGGCAAGCTGCGCCCAATGGCCGTCCCCACCCGCTCCGCTCCCGCCGTCACGGTGGTCATCATCCATCGGAACCGGCCCGACGCTGTCGGCCGAACCGTCGACGCCTTCCGAGGCCAGACGGTGCCCACCCGGGTGCTCGTTGTCGACAACGGATCGGATCATCACACCGTTGCCGGGTTGCCCGATCTCATCGGAGACGCCGAGCTGATCGTCACCGGTGCAAATCTGGGTTTCGGGCCGGGCGGGAACGTTGGCCTGCGTCGCTGGCTGCGCGACCACGAGACGAGCTGGGTCGCGATCGCGCCGCACGACGCACTCCCGGGACCCGAGACGCTCGAGACGATGCTGGCTGAGCTCGAGCCGTATCCTCGGGTCGGCCTCGCCAGCGCCGACGTCGGTGATGGTGCGGTCCCCATCATCGATCCGTTCCTCGGCACGATCGACGCGGCGCCCACCGTCGAATCGGGCTACGAGCCGTCCGGGTATCCCCACGGCACCCTCATGCTCGCTCGGCGCGAGTGCATCGACGATGTGGGGCTGTTCGACGAGCGCTACTTCGCCTACTGCGAAGAATCCGAGCTTGCGCTTCGCGCCAAGGCGTTGGGCTGGGGTTGTGGGTTGATCCGAGGGGCGATGGTCACCAATCCGGGCATGAGTGCAAGCATCGAACGGGTGGCGTACCTCCAGCTCCGAAACACCTTGCTCATGCTTCGGGAGCACTTCGGGCGGCGCCACGCTGCGTTTCGGATCCTGGTTGCGCTCATCCAGCTGCCGCTCGGCATGGTTCATGCGCCCGCTCGTGGGCTCCACTGGTCGCCCCGTGGCCGCCTGCTCGGTATCCGCGATCATCTCCGGAAGCGGTACGGCCCACCTCCCGACGACGTTCGTCTCTGAAGTCCGGGGTCCTAGGTCGCGCTGCGCAGCGAGGGCCTAGGTCGCGCTGCGCAGCGAGGGAAGGACCGGAGTCGGCGCAGCCGCCGGCGGGGGCGATGTGTGGGCGCCGTGCTGGCCGTTGACGATGAGTTGTTCGACCACCGACGCCGGCTGCGGCTCGGCAAAGTGGAACCCCTGCCCGAGTTCACACCCGAGCTCGACGAGGGCGGCGATCTGGTGAGCCTCGGAGACTCCTTCGGCCAGCGTGGCGATCCCGAGCGATCGAGCGAGCGCAAACACGTGACGCACGATCGTGTCGTCCTTGCCGTCGCGGCCGAGATGCCGCAAGAACGATGCGTCGAGCTTCAGGAGCTCGAGATCGAACGATCGGAGATGATTGAGCGACGAGTAACCCGTTCCGAAGTCGTCGAGCGCGAGTCCGACACCGAGCTCGCGCACGCGAGCCACCGATGCCCAGGTTGCCCGAGGCTCGTTGATCAGCGCTGCTTCGGTGAGTTCCAGGTACACGATTCGAGGGTCGACCCCGCTGAGCTCGATCGCCTGCCGTACGTCATCGACGAAGTCGACCTGGGCGAGCTGTCGAGGCGACGCATTCAGCGTGATGCGAAGTGGGGGATGACCAGCCGGAGCGATCCGGCTCCACTGCGCGGCTTGGCGCAGGGCCTCTCGCATCACCCAGCGACCGACCGGAACGATCAATCCGCTCTCCTCCAACGCGGGGAGGAAGTCGTTCGGGCCGAGCACGCCGCGTTCAGGATCGTCCCACCTCAGCAGGGCTTCCGCCCCGATCAATTGGCCGCTCCGAAGCGCGACGATCGGCTGATACAGCAGCTGGAACTCGCCCCGTTCCAACGCCTCGGCCAAGCGGGCCTCGGCGGTTGCCGTGGTGAGCGTGGCACGCATCGATTCGTCGAAGACAACCGCACGTTCGGGGGTCCCTTTGGCGGCGTACATCGCCGCGTCGGCGTCTCGCAGCGTGACCTCGGGATCGACGGTCACATCGGCAAACGCGATTCCAATGCTGGCCGAGATCGAGATTCGATCCTCGCCGATCTCAAAGGGCTGCTCGATCATGGCGACGAGCTCGGTTGCGAGCTGGCGGGCGTGGTCGACCGTTGGCGGCGCAGGGTCGACAACGACGAATTCGTCGCCGGCGTATCGCGCCACCCATCGGCCTTCGGCCGTCGCTCGAACGAGACGGCGACCGACGGCGACCATCAGGTGATCACCGACCTCATGACCGTACGTGTCGTTGACGCCCTTGAAGCCGTCGAGGTCGATGAAGAGCACCGCAGCGCGGGTGTTGTTGCGAGTGGCGTGGACGAGCGCCGACGGCAGCACTTCTCGCAGGTGCCGTCGGTTCGGGAGTTCGGTGAGACTGTCGTGGAGCGAGAGATGCTGGAGGTCTTTCTGGGCGCCGATCGCGTCGCGGTACCGACGCACAGCGAAGGCGGTGGCACCGAGCGGCACCACGACGAGCAGCGCAAGCACACCGTTGATGTCGAGCCGTTCGATGTCTTCGATGCGCCGCAAGAGTGCATCCGGCACAGTGAACGCAATGGCGACGACACACAGCATGATCGCCGCAACGACGATCCATGCGAGATCGACCCCGGCGCGCCGCTCTGACTCGACGAGACGCTGAACGGCGAATGGATTGTCGGGCTGCTTGCGCCGGGCCACGGTTCACCTCCAGCGAAGCGGGCTCGGTTCCTTTCGGCGAAAGCAGATCAGCCTTGAGCGGCCGGTGCGTCGGAGCGCACCTCTTCGTGGTATTCCGCCTCGACGTTGACGTCCCAGACATCATGGCTGGTCCCGTGCACCAGATTTTCGACGGTGAGCATGGCGGTGTACATCGAATGATCCTGGTTGTTGTATCGATGCATGCCGTTGCGACCGACCGGATGAACATTGGCGGCATGCGCCGCGAGCCAGGCCCGGAGCAGCTCGACGTTGGCGCGATAGTCGGCGTCGTACATCGGATACGCCTTCGGCATGCGAACGACGAAACCCTGCTCGACGGTTCCGGGCTCGATCAAGCCGAGGCGCTCGAGCTCTGTGGTGCCCAACGCCACGAGCGCCTCATCGTCTGAGGTCCACAACGCATCGCCCTCGGTCACGAAGTACTCGAGGCCAAGACAGGTCTTTCCCTCCTCCGGCACCATCTGGGGTGACCAGCTCCGGAAATTCTGTACCCGGCCAACCTCGACATCGGGCGCATGGACATAGATCCAGTTGTCCGGGAAGCCGGCCTCCTCCGGGACCACGAGCGCCACGGTCAAGAAGTCGCGGAACGACAGCCCGGCTGCAGCGGCCAACACGTCGGCTGGTGGGGCTGGATCCATTGCTTGCACGAGCTGGGAGATCGGCATCGACGAAATCACCGCCTCACATTCGAATCGGGCGGCTCCATCAGGGGTTGTTGCCTCGACCGCGATCGCCTGGCCGTCGGCATGCTCGACTCGGCTCACGCCGTGCCGGAACAGGACGGACCCGCCCTGCGCATCGACGAGTTCGTGGCAGCGTTCCCACATCATCCCCGGCCCGTGTCGGGGGTACTCGAACTCCTCGATGAGGCTGGTGATGTCGGTCTGCTTGCGCCGCGGAGTCAGCGAATTGATGATCGCCCGCCGCAGGTCGAGGTTCTTGATGCGTTGGGCCGCCCAGTCAGCTTCGATCTCGTCAGCCGGGACCCCCCACACTTTTTCGGTGTAGGTCTTGAAGAAGGTTCGGTAGAGGCGCCACCCGAACCGTGCCGCGACAAATCCCTCGAAGGTGCGTTGATCAGCTGGCGGGCGTAGCCGAGCCCAGCCGTAGGACAGGACACAGCGAAGGGCTTCGATCGGGCCGAGGTTGCGCAAGGCGTTGAACGCACGAAGGGGATAGTCGTAGAACTTCCGCTTGTAGAAGATCCGGCTCATGCGGGGCCGGAGGAGGAAGTCTTCATCGGGCAGAATCTCGTGCCACAGCTCCCGGACTGGCTGCACCTTCGTGAAGAACCGGTGGCCACCGATGTCGAAGCGCCAGTCGTTCACTCGCGCCGTTCGCGAGATGCCGCCGACGACGTCGTCAGCCTCTAGGACGATGGCTGAGCGTCCCGCCTTGCCCAGCTGGTAGGCCGCCGTCAGCCCCGCGGGCCCGGCGCCGATGACCACGACCTGGTCGTCTTTGGTCTGTTCCGTACTCACCGCAGTGGCCCCCTCAAGCAGCGAGAGCCTAACGCCGCGAGTCAGTGCGGCCTCCCTCGGCGGCGCCGTTGTGGCAAGCTCCCCCCATGAGTGCGCTGTCGTTCATCTGTCCCCGGTGCCAGAAGCCGACTGCAGAACGCTTCTACGGACCATGCGCCGGATGCCGTAGCGAGCTGCGTGCGTCGCTCGGGGCTGACGCGAAGACGATCGCAGCCACCGAGTACGTGCCGAAGATGAACGTGACGCCCAACGCGGTTGCGTTGAAGGACGACTGAGCCGTCGTCGCCGAGAACGGCCGGGGCTGCCGCCGCCAAAACGGAACGAAGCCCCGAGTAGCCTCGTCCGATTGCTCGAACTCAACTCCTCGGGGCTTCGAAGATGACCTGACCACCCGGCCCCAGCCACCCGACGGCAGCGGCACCACATGGAGGAGACCCGTGTACGCAGGTTTCCTCTGGCTTCTCAACCCGAGAGCGTCTCCCGAGTCGATCACCCTGAACTGACCTCGATGCCCGGCGGCACCCGCACTCCGTTCCCCGTTCGCTACCCGTCAGCAGCGGCGATGGCTCGGACCACTTGACCCCTCACTCGGGGAGCGCCCTCCGCTCTGGCCACCCACTCCGCAGCGGGCACCTAACAACCGGAGAGATCACCTCGGGTGTGGCCACCCGTCAGCACCGCCGCCGAGCCCCTCGTCAGGGCCCACCGACTGCACCGACGCCGCAGCCAGCGGTGTCTCAGTCACTTCGCCGGCTCCAGAGGGAGCCGGCCTGATCTTGTCAAACGTTGCCGCTCCCGAGCCGGTCGCGAGGTCTCGATTCACCTTCCGAAGCTTGCGCTTCGACCGGCGTCCCGACGTCCCGTGTCCGGTGCGTTTGCGGCGACAGGTGCATGGTGCGACACCTGCATCACCGATACAAGGGGAAGGAGCGAAATCCCCAGGAATCAGAACGATTCCCACCGTGTGTCCCCAGTCACACCCCGGTTTTCCCCATGTCTATCCACCGCACGCGCAGCTCCGTCACAGACTGCTGTCGGCGTACCGCAGGGCGTGGGCCTCGACCAGGTCCACATAGTCCTCTGAGGTGTTGTATCCGAAGTACGCGGTGCGAAGGTTGTCCGCCTCACGTAAGTCGCCGCCCAACCGGCACAGGTACGTGCCCGCCGCCAGAGCTGCGTCGTACAGGTTGTGAGGGTCGAGCCGGTCATCGCCGTTTCCGTCTCGACCTCGGATCGACCAGGTTTCGGGGATGAACTGCATCGGCCCGACCGCTCGGTCCCATTCGGTGTCGCCGTCAAACCCGCCATCGTCGGTGTCGACGATCGCACGAACGCCGGGACCACCGTCGAGGGCAATGCCGATGATCGGTCGGTTCGGTCGTCCATCATCGAGCACCGTTCGGCCGCCGAGTTCACCATGACGGCTCTCGACTCGCCCCACGCCGGCGATCATCCACCATCCCAGCCCGCAGGTCGGATCCGTGGCCTCGAGCATGCGCTCGGCTCGCAGGTAGGCATCGAAGGCGACGACCGACATGTCGAGACCAGAGATGGTTGCACCGCGGCGGGCCCGGCGAACCGCGGCGATCGCTTCGGGGAGCGACGCGCGTGCGGCGGCCAGATCCGTCGACGCCTGCTCGAGCGTGTCCTGCTGCGCAGCGATGCGCCCGCTCAGCATCGACTGGTCGGCTCGCAACTCGGCGACGGTCGCACCGAGTCCGCTGCGGCGTGCTTCGAGCTCATCGAGCAGTTCGAACTGCCGGGCGTCGATCTCCGATGCGATGTGTCGATGCCGGGCGCCAGCGGTTGCTTCGGCGATCGAGTCGAGCTCGTCGAGCCGGTCGTCGTCGCCGAAGCTCACAAAGAGTGCGAGTGCCCGCTGTTGCAAGACGCTGCGGTGCTGCTGGATCTGGGCGTCGAGGTCGGCGGCGGAGTCGACCGCTGCCCGCAGCTGGTTCTCCACCGTCTCGAGGTCAGTGGTGGCTCGGCCGAGCGCAGCCGTCGCGGCCTCGACCCGCCGTTCGGCCTGGCGTTGGGCAAACAGCACCGAATCGAGGTTTGCGATCTGCGCCTCCCACACCGGACCGGTGAGTGAGAGCTCGACGATCCGGGGATCGAGCGTGTCGTCGGCCACGAGGTGGGCGACCGAAGCAACCGTCGTGTCCTCGCGTCCCGACACCGGAGCGTTGGCGGAGCCGCCCCCGAGAAGGACCAGTGATGCGAGCAACGACACCACGGCCAGGCTGGCAGCACCACGGGTCGCGGTGGATGAGAAAACGGGCACAGCAAACCTCCGGGCTGGATACGCCCGTCAGTCCCGCTTCGACCACCGCTCACGATAGCGGTTCGCCCCTCGATGCCAGCCGATGCTCAGCCGACTGAGAGACCGCGACCCGCAAAGACCTCGAGCAACACCGCGGGCTGGTCGGTCATGATGCCATCGACCCCGAGGTCCAACAGCCGTTCCATCTCCTCCGGCTCGTCGATGGTCCAGACGTGCACCTGGAGTCCCCAGCGGTGCGCAGTCGTGACGAAGCGGCGGCCCACCACGGGGATCGGCCCAACCCTCGGGGGAACCTGGAGTACGTCGACGTCACGGGCAAACATCCGGCGGCCCAAACCGAACATGACGGCCAGGGTGGCCAGCGCTCCGCCGCCCGTACACAACGCCGGGCCGACGAGTGCCTTCACCCGTCGAGTACGACGTCGACTGAACGCGGTCACGCAGACCCGTTCCTGCAGGCTCAGGTCGCGGATGGCCGTCGCCAGCGCTTCGACCGAACGATTTGCCTTCGGATCGATGTTGATTCGAGCGTCGGGGAACGCCGCCACGAGCTCCTCGAAGCGCGGCACCGGGTCAACACCGGCGACTCGGGCCTCGGCCACCTCGTCCCAGGTGAGGTCCTCGATCCGCCCGGTGCGGTCGGTGACCCGGTCGAGCTCGCTGTCGTGAAAGGCGACCAGCACGCCGTCACGGGTCAGATGCACATCGGTTTCGAGATAGCGGAAGCCGAGATCGACCGCGTGCTGAAATGCTCGCATCGTGTTCTCCGGATAGACGCCGGCGCCGCCTCGGTGGGCGAAGCCGACCGGCGGACTCGCAGGAAGGTACGGATGCACCCGGTGACCGTAGTCCGCGTCGCACTCGATACCGTTTCGGCTGTGGTTGCCAATTCGCGACTCCTCGAGTTCTTCGCCGCACCCGATCACGTTGGTCTCGATGAGGCTCTGCTTCACCTCGCCGCCGCTCGGCCGGGCGCGTCGGTCGACATTGCGGGACGGCTCGCCGAACTCGATGGGTGGGCCCACGCGATCGAAGGCCGATCGGTCGAGGCCCTTCGGGTGCTCGTCTATGACCGGCTGGACTTCCAGGGCGACCATGCGGACTATCACGACCCTGCGAACTCGGACTTCGACGCGGTCATCGAGCGGCGCACCGGTATGCCCATCACGCTGGCCGCCGTGTTGTTGTCAGTCGCCCGCCGCGCCGGCATTCCACTCGAAGCAGTCGGCATGCCCGGCCACTTCTTGGTTCGCGATCCACTCGATGGCGCGTTTCTCGATCCGTTCGATCGCGCTCGTGCCCAGCCAGCCGACGCGCTCGCGCACCGGCTGCGATCGGTTGGGTTCACCCTCGCGCCGAGTCACCTCGACGCGATCGACGACCGCCTCATCGTGATCCGAGTGATCAACAACCTGACGAACTCCTATCTCCAGCGCGACAGTCGACAACTCGATTGGTTGCTCGAGCTTCGTCTCGGACTTCCCCTTGCGTTCCAAGATGCCGGGACCCTGGCCGCGCTCTGCGAGCAACGAGGCCTTTTCGACACCGCAGCCGACCTCCTCGAGCGGATCGACGACGACACGTTCGGTGGCCCAACCCGCGAACGAGCTCACGCGTTGCGAGCACGATTGAACTGATTCTGCCACCTGGCAGAATTCTGGCCGAAGTTACCTCTGTGGTCGCTTGCTCGCGGACTAGCCTCTCGGTAATGAACCGCCGTACCAAGATCGTTGCGACCATCGGCCCCGCCAGCGAGGACGAAGCCACCCTTCGGGCCATGATCCGGGCCGGGATGGACGTGGCCCGATTGGGCCTTGCCCACAACACGGTCGACGAGGGCCTCGAGCGGTATCACCGCATTCGCAAGGTCGCCGAGGATGAGGGTCAGCGGGTCGGCATACTCGTCGATCTGCCCGGGCCCAAGGTCCGCGCCGGCAACTTTGGCGAGAGCGGGGTCGACGTTGCGACCGGGGCGACGATCGAGCTCCGCGTCGGCGAAGCCGGATCCACGAGCGAGGTCATCGAGGTCGACTACGAGTTCCTCCTGCGTGACATCCAGATCGGCGACCGAGTCACGATCGGCGATGGCGGCGCCGTGCTCGAGGTCACCGACAAGCAGGTCGACAAAATGCTGGCCAATGTCGTCGCCGGCTCGAAGCTCCGCGGTCGTCCCGGCGTGCACATTCCGAGCGACCGCTTGCAGATCCCCACGCCGACCCCCGAGGACTTCATCGCTCTCGACGCGTTCGTCGACGCGGGCGTCGACATGGTTGCGGTCAGTTTCGTGCGTTCCGCACACGACATGCGGCGGGTCGGCACCGAGCCGCATCCTCGTGGCCCGCTGCTCATCGCCAAGATCGAGACCCGTGCCGCAGTCGACAATCTGCCCGGGATCATCGAGGCATCGGGCGCGGTCATGGTTGCCCGCGGCGATCTCGGCAATGAGTGCAGCCTCGAAGATCTCCCGCACCTCCAAAAGGACATCATCCGCCAGTGCATCGCCGGTGGCCGTCCGGTGATCACCGCGACACAGATGCTCGAGTCGATGGTGACCAGCCCCGCCCCGACCCGGGCTGAGGCATCCGACGTTGCCAACGCCGTGTTCGACGGATCATCGGCCGTCATGTTGTCGGGCGAAACGGCGATCGGAAACGATCCGGTCAATGTGATCCGCACGATGAGCCGGATCGCTCGACGGGCGGACGAGGAGATGGACTACGACGGTTGGGCGCAGCAGTTGGCCGAACTCCGCATGACCCAGGAGGGAGCCGAGCCGGCGTCGGTGACCGACGCGATGACGATGGCGGCCTGGCGTGCGGCAAACGAGCTCGGCCTCTCGAACGTGTTGTGTATCTCCGGTTCAGGCTTCACCGTTCGGTCGATGGCGCGGTTCCGCCCCGAAGCCAACATCCTCGGTTTCTCGGTCAACGAGGCCGCCGTCCAACAGCTGACGTTGAGCTGGGGCACCACGCCGATGTTGATGGAGACTGGCGGCACCAACGAGGAGATGGTCCACGAAGCAATGCGGCTCGCCAAGGGTGCCGGGCTCGTTCGCCCCGGAGAACTCGTCGGCGTGCTCGCCGGCAATGACAGCCGCTCGTCTGCCACCAACGTCTTGCGGGTAGAGCGGGTGATCTAACCGCCACCACACGACGCCGGCCGGCGATCGACCGGTATCGCGACCTCCTCGCCGTACAGCGAACATTCGCAGGTCTCTGCACACTGCTGCAGGTCAGCGCGTTGCAGCCACAGCGAGAAGCCGAAGCCAGCCAGCAGGACGAACAGCAAGAACTTGGTGATCAACTGGCGAATGAACCGCATCACCATGAACATGGCGACGAACAGCACCGCGATGAACCCCAGAATGATCCACTGCAGGCGATCGGCGTCGAGCCACTCGGGGAGCACGGCGAAACCCTAGCGCTACGCAGCCACGACACTGGTTCACCCGAGCGGGGTCGCTAGCATCGCCTCATGAGCGATCAGCCCGTGAACCTGTACAGCTCGGGGCCGCCGGAAACGGTGCTCGATCCGGAGCCCGCCGAGGCGCTCGCCGCCCTCGACGCGGCCGAAGCAGCCGACGACCCGATCGCCGCAATCGGGGCGGTCTGCGCACGCTGGCCTCGCTTTCTCGCCGCCTGGGCCAGTTTGGGCGATGCGACGGCGGAGCCGGCACTGAAGTACGCCGCCTACCGCACCGGCTACCACCGTGGCCTCGATCGACTCCGCGCCAACGGGTGGCGGGGGAGCGGATACGTGCGGTGGCGCTACGAAACCAACCGTGGCTTCCTCCGCGCTCTGGCCGGCCTGCAGGCCACTGCGGCGGCGATCGGCGAGACCGACGAGGACGAACGGTGCAGTGTTTTCCTGCGTCAGCTCGACCCGGAGTGGCCGCCCGCGTGAGCGTCGGCGGTGCGGTCCTCGCCGGAGGTGCGAGTCGCCGGATGGGCCGGGACAAGGCCTTCATCGAGGTCGACGGTGTCTCGATGCTGGACCGGGCCATGACCGCCTTGAGCAACGCCACCGCCGACCCGGTTGTCGTGGTCGGCGGTGACCGTGACCGGATCGAGGCGGCCGGCCACCGGTTCGTCGAGGACCGGTATCCCGGTGAAGGTCCGCTCGGCGGTGTTATCACCGCGCTCGACGCACTGGACACCGAACTCGTGGTGGTGCTGGCGTGCGATCTGCTCGCCGCCTCACCGGTCGCGATCTCCAGTCTGATCGGCACGATCGGCGACGCTGATCTCGTGGTGCCGGTGGTCGAGGGACACGCCCAATGGCTCCATACGGTCTGGCGGCGGTCGACCCGTTCATCGCTCGCGCAGGCATTCGCTGACGGTGAACGGGCGCCTCGTCGAGCCATCGATGGGTTGTCGGTGATCGAGGTGCTCGATGGGTCACCGTGCTGGTACGCCGATGCTGACACGCCCGCTGACCTCCCCGAGCCTCGTTGCTGACGGTCACCGGTCTACCGGCCGTCGATGGCTACGCTCATCGGTCCAGGAGGCAACATGTCGACACCCGCTCCGATGCCTGAGGTCAACGCACCTCGGTCTTCCCGGGCCCACTGATTCCGTGCGATCACACCGATTCATCGATACCGACGCCGGCCTCGCCGGTGTCGTCGATCAGTTGCTCACCCAGGATCGCTACGCGCTCGACACCGAGTTCCATCGCGAGCGCACCTATTGGCCCAAGGTCGCGCTGGTCCAGATTGCCTGGCCGGGAGAGCTCGTCTTGATCGACCCACTCGAGGTCGACCTCCAGCCGCTGCGGGCCGTCATGGACAGCGATGCGCTGGCCGTGCTGCATGCGGCGGCCCAAGATCTCGAAGTGCTGGACCTCGCCACGGGAGCCATCCCTCGCCGGCTGTTCGATACACAAATCGCAGCTGGCTTTCTCGGCATGTCGACGCCGTCGCTGGCATCGCTGCACGAACGAGAGCTCGGTGTCCAGCTCCCCAAGGGCAACCGACTGACCGACTGGCTCGAACGGCCGCTCAAGGACGCGCAGAAGGACTACGCCGCGGCCGATGTCGACCGCCTGCTCGACATCCATGACCAACTGGTGGCACAACTGGTCGAGCTCGGTCGCCTCGACTGGGCCGAGGAGGAATGCGAGATCATGCGGTCTCGCGACCGAGGGCCACGCGATCCGTGGGAAGCGTGGCGCAAGATCAAAGAAGCGCGTCATCTCAAGGGCAATGCGCTGAGCGTGGCCCGATCGGTTGCTGCCTGGCGCGAACAGCGAGCAGCTGACGTCGATCAACCGGTCCGTTTCGTGCTGTCCGACATCGCGGTCGTCGCGGTGTCCCAAGCAGCACCGACCACCGTCGACGCGCTGGCGAGCGTGCGAGGCGTCGACCGGGGCGTCGCCCGGGGGGCGCTCGGCGAACCGATTCTTGCCGCCGTTGCCGACGGCGTCGCATCGAGCTGGCGGCCGCCTCGCCCGCAAAAGCGTCGAGACGACGGCCGCGACCTGCGGCCTGCGGTGGCGTTGGTCGCGGCCTGGGTGAACCAGATCGCTCGGGACCGCCAACTCGACCCGACCCTGCTCGCAACCCGCGCTGACGTCGAGGCACTGGTCCGGGGCGATGAGGACGCTCGGCTTGCGCACGGATGGCGGGCAGAGACGGCCGGCGGACCGATCACCCGTCTCGTCTCAGGCGATGCTGCGCTTGCCTTTGATGGCGGCAACGTGGTGCTCGAGGAACGGAGTCGACGACCGGTGGCCTGACCCCGTTCCGGTCCGAGAATGGGCGTTCCTGACGTGGGTCGGAGCGTCTTCGTGGGCTAAGATGGGAGCCCTTGAGGTAAGCGACGAGGAGTTTTCACGGTGAAGAAGGGGCGACACCGGCGTTACGAAGAGGCCCGAGCGCTGAAGCGCTCGCACGATGGCGACTTCGAATCCCTCCTCGATGACTTCAACGATGACGGCGACGACGAGGTGAAGCCAGAGCACGCGGCGTGGGCCGAGGAGTTCGAGGCGGCTGACGCAGCCGACGACGAAGAGGAGTGACGCTCCCGGTGCTCAGGCGCCGGTCTCGTCCAGAATCTCATCGAGCTTCACGATGTCTTCCTCGGCGACGATTCCGACGAAGGTTCCGTCGCGGTCGGTCACCGCAAGCACGTCGATGTCGGCGGTATCCATCGCGACAACCGCATCTCGCAGGGTCCACGATGGCAACGCGGTCGGCAGCTCCCGGGTCATGACCGCGTCGATCGTCGTGGTCTCCCACGCCTCTCGATCGAGGTCGGAGATGTCGTCGAGTCGGGCCATCCCGACATAGGTTCCGCCGTCGACGACCGGCACGATCCGCTCTCGCCGAGCAAGCACGTGGAAGTACACGAATTCGCTGACGGTTGCATCGGGCGGCACGGTCAAGACATCGGTTGTGAGAATCGATGAGAGCGGCAGCGTGAAGCGCCGTTCGAGATATCCGAGCCGGTGCTGATGCTGGTGGTCAGCCACCGAAGACGGGCCGGCAACAAGCTGTGACACTGCAGCCGCGACCAACGCCGGAACCACAAACGAGCCCACGCCGCCGGTCGACTCTGCGACGAACATCACCGCTGCGATCGGCGCCCGGTACCCGGCACCCAGGAACGCCGCCAACCCAAGAATCGGATACAGCGTGGTCTCGTCCTCGCCGAGCGCGGTCCCGACGAACTCACCCATCACAACACCGAGCGCGGCGAGCGGGATGAACAGGCCCCCGACGCCGCCGGCCACCAACGTCGCTGCGGTTGCGGCAACCCGCACGACGAACAACAGCGCGATCAGCTGGAGGGTGCGGTCCTGCACGACCCACGCCATCGATTCCGTGCCGGGCCCCAACGTGAGGCTCTCACCGAACGCCTCGTTCGACCCGACCGCCAACGCCGCCATCACCACGCCGCCCGCCACCAACCGACGGCCAACGGGCAGCTGCTTGCTCAGGCCTTTCGAGCGGCGCACGAGCCAGGCGAAACCCCGGCCCCCGAGCCCGGCCCCAATGCCGAGGAGCAGCGCTCCGAGCAAATCGACGGCTTGCACCGACAAGACCGAAGCCGAGTCTTCTTCGAGAAGCGGCACGACCGGCTCGGTACCAACCAAGGCAACGAATGTGGCGTAGCTGGAGGCGGCGGCGAGCAAGGAGGGGAGGAGCGCCTGGGGCGTGACATCCTCTCGATACGGAGCCTCCATGGCGAACATGACGCCCGTGGCCGGAGCCTTGAAGACCGCGGCGACCCCAGCGGCGGCGCCGGCCGTCATGAGCAGTCGTGCTTCCTCACGTTGCAGCCAGGCTCCCAGGCGCCCGTGGATCGACAGGCCAAGCGATGAGCCCGCATAGATCGACGGCCCCTCCAGGCCGACGGCACCACCGAGGCCGATCGTGGAGATTCCAGCCAAGAGCTTTCCGGGCACCTCGCGCAGAGGAATCGAAGGCTGCCGGTCGTGATAGGCGCGGACATACTCATCGGAGGTCGACGCCGAGGCACCGAACGCGAGGTGCCGCAGGATGAGGGTCGCGATGACAGCCCCCACAAACGGCGCGACCGCCTGGATCCCGAGTGCCTGATGGGCGAGCCAATGGGCGACCACCTCGACCGTCACGGCGTCGAAGATGGCGACGACCAACGCGACAACGACTCCGGTCAAGGCCGAGGCCGCCAACATCCGGACGTCGGTCCCTCGGACCAGCGGCTCCATGCGGGCGGTCACGCCTGCTTTCCTACACCGTCGAACCCGCTGCGCCGCACACCGTCATGAGCTTTTTTCACTCAGCCACCCCTGGCGACCACAATCGCCCGATCGACCGCCGCGACGACATCGTCGGGGCCGACGATCGGCACGACCGCTCGCCCGTGGGCTCGAGCCTGCAGCGTGCTCGCCAATGCGTCGGCTGACCCGCCGCGTCGACCGTCGTCGATGTCGACCAGCACCCCGCCGATCACGATGCCATGGACGCCGTCGCGTCGCCGGCGGCGAGGATGGAGGTACTCCACCGGACCCGCGAAGAACGAACCTGACTCGGCACGAAGCGCCGGGACACGCAGGCCCCGCCGTTCCAGCTCTTGGATGATCGTCAACAGCACGCCATGCTGCACGCGTGTGCGCCGGTCACAAAACGCCGCCATGTCCGCGAGGGCAAGCGGCTCAGAAGCCCGGTCGAGCATGGCGAGAGCGGGCCGATAGGCACGAGCAGACTTCCCGGACCGAGTTCGCTTGATCGCCCGGGTCGATGGTCGCCCCTCCAGACGGACCGACTCCAACGATCGATGATCCAGGAATCGACGTGCGGCCCGTGCATTGTGGCGAGCCCGATCGAGGTCGGCCGCCGCGGCATCGTGGGCATCGAGCTCTCGGAGCCGATTGCCGGCCCGCATCACGGCCTTCAGTGCCGCGACCAGGACCTGATTCTCTTCGATGTCATACGCCCGTCGGGTGGAGGAGCAGATGTAGACGTCCCGGTTCCCGAGGCTCGAACCTTGGGCGGCGAGGGTTTCTGACCACTGCACTGGTCCGCGGAGCTCGCCCACGCACCGTTCGAGGGTGGCATGGACCGACGTCTTGAGGTTGCGAAGGGTTGCTGGCATCGCTTCGAGGAGCGCGTCGGCCTCCGTGCAGGTGGCGATCGACAGCCCGGCCAGCTCGGTGACGACGTCGGGCGCGAGTCCGAGGAGCGACTCTGCCGTCGCGGTGAGATCAAACGGGCGAGCCAGCCGGTCCCAGAGCTGGGATGTGGCCTCCAGGCCTGCCTCGAACGGGTCGAGGCGAGTTGCCGTCACACCACCAGCTCGACACCGAGCACGTCTGAGATCGTGCGTTGCGCTTCGAGCTGCTCCGGTGCGTCGAGGTGCGCTGCGACGGTTCGGTACAGCGTCATCGCTCGCCGCTCCTCCATCCCCTCGAACTGAGGCAGGAAGTAGGCGTAGAAGATCTCGTACAGCAGTCGGCTCTGGGTGATGCCATCAAGAGCCCGCCGCGTCGCGTACTTGGCAGCGTCGATGTACACCGCAGGCCCGAGGTCGGTGAAGTTCCGCAGCTCGAGCAGGTGCTGGACGACCTCACCGCCTCCGTGCAGGAGCTCGCGGTACGCCTCCTCCGACGGCGTGCCGACCTCGATGAAGGCGAACCGGCGCATCAGCGCGTAGGACATCTCGAACAGCAGGTTCTTGTCGAACACGTTCATGGTGGCGATGATTCGCCAATTCGACGGGACCCGGATCACGTCGGTGTCGGCCGGCGCCTCCACACCGCTCGGCACCAGTGACAGGGGGTGAGGCTGGCCCTTCCGTTTGAACGGCAACACCACTGCGCTCCCGGACAAGACGGTGAAGAGCTGGCCAAACGCCCGGTCGAAGTTGGACCGATTCAACTCGTCGATGACCAGCCATCGGCCGGTCTCGATCGCTTCGACGAACAGGCCGGGCCGATAGATCAACCCATCGGCGGTGGGTTGCAAGCCCCCGATCGTCTCGAAGGTGGTCCACTCGGTCGTCGCCGTGGTCGGCAAGTACCCGGTACAGAACATGGAGCGACGGGCTTCCTCTGATGCGAGGTAGGCAAGCGTCGTCTTTCCCGTGCCGGGCGGCCCGGTCAAGATCACGTGCTTGCCCGAGTCGATGGCCGCGACCAGCTGGTCGATGACATACGGCGGGAAGATCATGCCGGCATCACGGGCCGCCGCCTCGAGCCCTGCCGCACTGAACCTGCTCACGACCGCTCCTGTCGGCCGCAGGGTCGCCGAACTGAGCAGACGTTCCTCGGTTGTTGTGGGCGTGGTGGGTCAGTCGCCGTGCCGGCGACGCACTTCGGGGTGGGGAAGAAACACCGAACGTCCCTTCGGGGCGGTGGCCTCGCGCTCGGTGATGTAGTCGACCAGCCGGGCATAGGGCTCTTCGCCGACGAGTTCGATGATCTCTTCACGCGACGACTTCCAGACCGGCCGATCCTCGTTGAAGGCGAGCGGGTCGTCAGTGCACCACCAGGCGAACTCGGCTCCACCTTCGCCCCAGTCTCGTCGCTTCCACTCTCGCAACATGAAGGTCGTGTGGCCGTTGTCGTCGGTGTACTCGTCGAATCGGATCGGCACCTGCCAGCACACGTCGGGCTTCCAGTCGAGCGGCCGCTCACCCCGCCGAACGGCGGCCTGATGGAGCGCACAGCCCGCACCGTGTTCGAAGCCCGGGCGGTTCAAGAAGATGCACGCATCGTCGAAGGTCTGCGTCACCCATTCACCATCGGTGTTCTTGTAGATGGGGCCGCCCATCTCTTCGGCTTGCTCGGCGAGCTCCCATTCACCGTCTTTGAGACGGGCGATCTGCTTGCGGATCGATTGACGATCTTCCTTGTCGACGAAGTGCGCGCCATACGAGCAACAGCCGTGTTCATACTCGGGGGCAGGCTCGGTGAAGACGCCTTGGCAACCGCGTCCGTAGATGCACCCGTAGTTGGACGTCAAGAAGCTGAGATCGAACTGCCACGTGTCGCCGTCGCTGTCGTCGAAGGTGATCCATTCATGCAGATCGCCCGGAATCGCCGTCATAGCGGCGACCGTACTCGGCGCCCGCTACGGTGCCCGCCATGGCCGGAGAATTCGATGAGATCCGTGGGCGCTTGGAGGCCATTTCCGAAGAGCTCACCGACCTGGCGATCGTCCGCCTGCGCGAGTCGATCGATGCCGGTGGCAACGAGTACCCGGTCGACGAGAAGCGGTTGAATCGGGCTCGGCGGGCCGTCGAGAAAGCGATTCACATCCTGCAAGAGGCCGACGACACCGCCTGGGAGTAATCGACCGCCCGGCTACGCAGGGGTGGCGTCATTGAGTCGGTCGATCAACATCCGCAGCATCGACCACTTGTGTTTGTCGAACTCGAACCCGATACGGGGCAGATCGACATGGTCGTTGTCGCGTCGTTCCTGACGGGTCGTCTCCACTCGTTCGATGCCGCCGTGCACGATCATCGGCGAGAATTCCTCGCTCAGCGCCGCGAGCTCATCGTCGCCGATCTCACGCCGGAGCCGGAAGATCAGCTCATCGCCGACAAACCGCATCGAGTGGTAGGTGCGATAGAACCGGCACACTTCGTCGACCGCCTCGTCAACCGAATGGGCGACCGTCACCAAACACATGTCGTCGGGTGAGATGAGCCCGGGCGCCTCGAGTTCCGCGGTGACGAAGTCGTGCCACCGATCCCAGTAGTTGCTCCCCGGCGGGTCGAGGAGCACGACCGGCGCGGGTGGGGTCTTCCCGGTTTGGATGAGCGTCAACAGTTCAAAACTCTCGTCCATCGTGCCAAATCCGCCTGGCAGCAAGACATACGCGTGCGACTCCTTCATGAACATCACCTTGCGGGTGAAGAAGTACTTGAAGTTGATCAGCTTCGGATCGTCGGCGATGAACTGGTTGGCCGCCGCTTCGAACGGCAACACGATGTTGACGCCGAACGAGTTGGCCGCACCGGCTCCCTCATGGCCGGCCTCCATGATGCCGGGACCAGCACCGGTGATGACCATCCAGTCCCGGGCGGCGATCGCGGCGGCGAACTCCTTGGCACATTCGTACGCGACCTCGCCGGCCTTGATTCGAGCCGAGCCAAAGATCGTGCACTTCAACACATCGCTGTAGGGGCGAAACACCTCGAAGCTGTATCGCAGCTCTTTCATGGCGTTGGTCACGAGCTTCAGGTCACCGCGGTCATTTTGTTCGCGGCTCAGTCGAAGCGACGTGACGATCATCTCAAAGACGAGGCCGCGGTCGTCTTCGTCGACGTGCTGGAGGAGGGCGAGAATCTCGGCATCGAGTTGATCGTCGCCGGTTCGGTAGCGAGTGGAGAGTTCGGTCACCCACTCGAACCTAGCGTTCGCCACATCCGTGCGTCGGACCGCTCGCCGAGATCAGGCGCTGGTGACCGGGATCGACACCCGCGGCGGATGGTGGGCGCGAACGGTCTCGAGTGGGAGGGCGGCGAGGTCGGGCCGGCCATACAACGTGGTGCGCTGCACCAGGGTGCGCCCGAGGGGTTCGACGACTCGGCGGAAGTCTTCGGCGGTCACCTCCGTGCCGTGATCGGCACCCGCCGCTCGAGAGATGTTCTCGTCCATGAGCGTGCCGCCGAGATCATTCGCCCCAGCCTGGAGCAGCTGGGTGATCGAGTTGAACCCGAGCTTGACCCACGATCCTTGGATGTTGTCGATCCGACCCCGGTAGGCGATGCGAGCGACAGCATGCATCAACACGACCTCACGAAACGTCGGCCCGCGACGAGCTCGCCGTTGAAGGTAGATCGGACTCGCCATGTGAACAAATGGCAGGCCGACGAACTCGGTGAAGCCTCCCGTCTCTTCCTGCAACGCACGGGTGCGCAGAATGTGGTGGACCCAGTGCTCGGGGCGTTCGATCGAGCCGAACATGATCGTGACATTGCTGCCGAGCCCGACGGCGTGCGCCGTTCGGTGGGCGTCGAGCCATTCGTCGGTGTCGATCTTGTCGGGGCAAAGCGTCGCACGAACGTCGTCGTGGAGAATCTCAGCTGCGGTGCCCGGTAGCGACTTCTGCCCGGCCGCCTTGAGCCGGGTCAGATACTCGGCCAGGGGCTCCTCGTTGCGCTTCGCTCCTTCGGTGACCTCGAGCGCAGTGAACCCGTGGATGTGCATGCCAGGGACGGCGGCGTGCACGGCCCGCGCGACATCGATGTAGTAGTCGCCATCGAAGTTCGGGTGAATGCCGCCCTGGAGACACACCTCCGTCGCGCCCGCCTCTGCGGCTTCGATGGTGCGTTCTGCGATGTCGTCGAGCTCGAGCAGGTACGGCCGACCCCGCAGGTTGAGCGAAAGCGGCCCTTTCGAAAACCCGCAGAAGCGGCACTTGAAGGTACAGACATTGGTGTAGTTGATGTTGCGGTTGGCGACCCAGGTGACGGTCTCCCCAACGATCTCTTGACGAAGCTCGTCGGCCACCTGCGCGACGGCGGCGACCTCACGGCCACGGGCTCGAAAGAGCGTGAGGATCTCGTCGAAGCCAACGTCGTCGCCGGCGCGCACCCCATCGAGCACCTCCTTCACGGCGCCGGTCGCGTACGGCTCTCCGGGGACGAGGGTCTCGGGATCGGCGCCCGTGCCGACGTACCACTGCGTACTGATCGTGCCGGTGAGCTCGAATTCGGCTCCATCGTCGACCTTGGCTCGCTCCATCGTTCGTTCGGGCCACACCGAACCGGCATCATCGCGAGCGAAACCGTCACTGTCGGAGCGGTCGGCCACCGGGAAGTGCAAGGACGGATCGAGCCATCGCTCGGGATCGCGTGCGAACGCTGGGTGAATGGTGAGACGAGGCGCGAGCGTCAGACCCTTCGCCTCGGTGACCTCGGCCAGCCGATCGAGGTCGGGCCAGGGCCGCTCGGGATTGACGTGATCTGCGGTGACGGGTGAGACCCCACCCCAGTCACTCACGCCGACATCGAGCAGGTCACCGAAGTCGTCAGAGAGGTTCGGTGGCGCCTGCACGTGGACGTCGAGGGGAAGGATGACCCGGGCGAGTGCGATGGCGTCGAGATAGACGTCGCGCGGGCACGGCGGGGCGTTGTGCATCGAGGTGCCCGGCTTCGGCAAGAAGTTCTGGACGATGACTTCTTGCACGTGACCGTGACGGGCGTGGGAGGCAGCGATCGCCTCGAGGGCAGCGATCCGGTCGTCGCGGTTCTCGCCGATGCCGACCAAGATGCCCGTCGTGTAGGGGATCTGCTGCTCGCCGGCCCACTCGAGTGTCTCCAACCGACGTTGGGGCGTCTTGTCCGGCGCACCTCGGTGGGCGTCGAGGTCATCACGAAGCGACTCGAGCATCATGCCTTGGCTGGGTGTGACGGTGCGCAGCAGCGCCAGCTCGTCGGGATTCATCGCGCCGGTGTTGCCGTGGGGGAGCAGGCCGGTCTCGTCGAGCACGAGCTGGGCCATCGCGGCCACATAGTGGACCGTGGAGTCGTACCCGTGCCGGTTGAGCCAGTCCCGGGCGACCGGATAGCGCGCTTCGGGGTTCTCACCGAGCGTGAAGAGCGCTTCGTGACAGCCCAGCTCCGCGCCTCGGCGAGCGATCGCCAACACGTCATCGGGATCCAGGTAGGGCTTGTCGAGTCGGGCGGGAGGCTGGGCAAAGGTGCAGTAGCCGCACTTGTCGCGGCACAGCATGGTGAGGGGGATGAACACCTTCGGTGAGTAGGTCACCACACTGCCGAAGGCCTCGTTTCGTCGGGCCTGCGCGAGGGCGAGGAGGTCGGGAGCCGAGAGGGACCGCAGATCAGCCATGAGCGGCCTCCATCGGCGAACGACGGTTCGGAATCGATCGGCGACCGGGCCCAGGGCGAGAACTGATCTGCACCGGATCAACCGGGACGTTGCAGGACGTGCACCACAACTGCAACTCGACCCGAGTTCCGCAGGTGTCGTGGACCAACTCAGTCGGCGCGAGTCCATCGGCC
>JBCCYT010000071.1:0-21394 GCA_039188975.1 Actinomycetota bacterium | reverse complement strand
TCGGCCGGGCTGAGGGCAATCATCTCGGCGCGGAACGCGTTGACCCGCTCGAAGCCGTCCTCCTCGGGCGGGGTGAGCTCCCGGAGCACATCATCTTGTTGGACCAAGGTCCCGATCACCCAGTTGGCGACGACGCTGAAGGCGAGCGCCGCCGTGTGGAGATCGTCGGTGGTCTCGTCGAAGACCGCGACGACTCGCTCCATGAAGCGCAGTCCGCCGGGGCCGACCGGCGGGCGGTCGAGCAGAAGCGGAAACGCATGAGGGTGCCGGGCGGCGACGGAGACATAGCTGCCGGCCATCACTCGGGCTTGATCCCGCCAATCGCCACCGGCGTCGCCGTACTCCCCGAGGATGCGGGAATACAGCAGGTCGGCCACCGCTCCGAGCAGATCATCCTTGTTCGCGACATGGTTGTAGAGCGACATGGCCTCGACCCCGAGCTCGGCTCCGAGCTTGCGCATGCTGAGCTGCGACAGTCCTCGCTCGTCGATGAGCGCGAGGGCAGCCTCGGCGACCCGGGGTCGCGAGAGCGGCGCTCGATCGGTGACGGTCATCGACCCTGATTGTAAGCCGGCGAACGTCGAGCCCAGCCGCCGCGTGCGACTCAGGCAGAGAGGAGACCCAGCCGGCGCTCGAGCGCGTCAGGCGAGAGCGCCGTGACCTCGGCCAGGGTCTCTCGATGGTCGGCGAGCGTGTCTGCGTCGAGTGAGTCGTCAGCACACAACGCGAGGAGGTCGAGATAGCGCAGGAGGATCGTGTCGGTCGTGCAGCTGGCGGGAAGACCGACCGACAGGGCGCCAACACTCAGACCAAACGTGTCGACGTGCAGCGTCGAGGGCCGGTCCTGCGGGGTCAGATCGATGAGCGCCATTGGCCGATGATGGCCGCCTCGGTCCGGCGCCACGAGGGCCAGGTGACCTATTCCGCCCAAAATGAGTCGGGCGGCCTATGGAGTGGGCAGCGTCGCCGTTGGACCCCATTCGAAGACGGTGAAGGCCCCCATTCCGGCCGGGTCGAGCAGCGCCTCGGCCTCCCGGATCCGGCTCCGTGCCCGAAGGGCCGCAAGGTCGCCCACGGCAGCACCCTGATGCCACTGCGATCGACCGTCCTCGACGAGGTCATCGATGCCGTGGATGCGTAGAAAATCCGCTTGCGACCGAAGGACTGCGGGCCCGGCGGACGCGACCGGTTCGAGCGGGAGGTCGATCGTGATGTCACAGGAGCCGGGATCGGAGAGCCAGTCATCGACCTGCTCGTGACCTCGGTAGGCCCGAAGCCAGGCGCCCTCGCGCCGCACGAGGTCCGCCGTCGAGGCGGCGTAGTCGATGACGACCAGGCGAGCACCGGGGTGGCGATCCCGTTGTTGCTCGACCCAGTGGCGGGCGGCGGTCGCGACGGGAAGCAGCGTTCCGGGGGGAACGGTGCCGGCTGCTTCCGGGGCATCGACCGGCGCACCATCGACCAACGCAAACGTGCCGTCGCTGACGTTCACGACCAGCTCGTGCCACCGATCGGCGCTGAACCGAACGACGTCGAACGGGAGGTTGTCGAGGAGCTCGTTGGCGAAGACCACGTCGACGCGATCAAGGGTGTTCGCGTCGGAAAGCGATCGCAGGTGCGGTGCGATCGGGTGGTCGGCTCGTTGGGCAGCGGAGCGCTCGACCAGCACCCACTCGAGGGCACCCGCCTGCAGACATGCACCGTTGGCGAGGGTGACCGTGCGGGCCAGCGTCCCTGGGCCCGCTCCGTGCTCGGCGACCACAAACCGATCGGGGGCTCCGGCCGCGCGCCACCAGGCGTCGACCGCTCGGCTGATAACAGCGCCAAAGAGGGGACCAACTTCGGGCGCGGTGAGAAAATCGCCTCGACGGCCAGCCTGGCCGCCCGTGGCATAGAAGCCTTCGGCATCGTCGTACAGGGCCGCAGCGACGAACGTCGACACGGAGATCGGTCCGGCCGACGTGATCTGGGCTCGGAGGCGGTCGGCCAACGAGGCGGCCGCCATCGGAGGCTCAGCCGCCGACACCGGCGAGCAAGGTCACGTCGAACTCGCTCACGAGCGACGGGTACACGCCGAATACGATCGTGGCCGCCACCGTGATGGCGAGGGCAGCGGTGATCGAGCCGGGAACCCGGACGGGTGTGGTGTCGCCGTCGGGGGCCTCTTCGGCCCACATCCCGAGGCCGATGCGGGCGTAGTAGTAGAGGGCAATCACCGAGTTGACGGCGACGAAGACACCGAGGATCACCCCGGCGGCGGTGCCGGCATCGATGACGGCTTGCATGACCCGGAACTTGGCCCACCAGCCACCGAGCGGCGGAATCCCGGCGAGGGAAAACAGGAAGATCGTCATGGCCACGGTGAGACCGGGCGCATAGTGGAACAGCCCCTTGAAGCTGTCGATCTCGGCGGATCGGGTCTTGCGAGCGACCGCCATCACCACCGCGAACGCACCGAGGTTCATGGCCGCGTACACGAGGAGATAGGTGACGGTTGCCGAAAGGGCCGGATCGCCGACGTCGCTCGCCACGGCCAAGGGGGCCAGCATGTAGCCGGCCTGTGCGACACCGGAGTAGGCGAGCATGCGCACGATGTTGGTCTGGCGGAGTGCGATCAGGTTGCCGACGGTCATCGAGGCCGCCGCGAGGATCCAGATCAGCGGCTCGTACACGTCGTCGCGGCCGTAGAAGCCGACGAAGAGGAGGTTGAGGAGGGCGACGAACCCGGCCGCTTTCGATGCCACCGACAAGAACGCGGTGATGGGGGTCGGCGCCCCTTCATACGTGTCCGGAGCCCATGTGTGGAACGGGAACGCAGACACCTTGAACGCAAAGCCGATGATGACGAAGATCACGCCCATGACCACGACGGCCGACGGCGAGTCACCGGCACTGATGGCCTCGTTGATGTCACGCAGCAGCGTCGAGCCGGTGCCGCCGTAGAGCAGCGACATGCCGTAGAGCATGATGGCCGAGGCAAAGACGCCCATCAGGTAGTACTTGAGGCCAGCTTCATTGCTCTTGAGGTCACGCTTGCGCCAGGTGGCAAGCATGTAGGCCGGGATCGACAGCAACTCGAGCGCCACGAAGATTGTGATGAGGTCGCGGGCCGACGCCATCAACACCATGCCGAGCACCGAGCTCAGCAGCAGGCCGTAGTACTCGTTTTCCCAGTAGTCGCCTTCGGCGATGTAGTTGCTCGAGAGCAAGATGACGACATAGCCGGCGAGGACGAACATCGCCTTCATGACGAGGGCGTAGTTGTCGACGACGAACGCCCCGTTGAACAGCGAACGGTCGGCGCCATCGAGCGCGAGCGTCAGGATCGGCACCATCGTGACGAGCAAGGCGATCGAGGCGACCGCAGAGGTGAGGCGCCGGCCCCGCTCGAGCCAGATGATGTCCATCAAGGTGACGAGCGCGCCGAACCCGAGCAGCGTGAGCTCCGGGGCGACGGCGTGCCAGTCGATGGCGGGTCGAACGAACTCGACCTCTTGTGCGAGCAGGGCGAACATCAGTCTCAGCCTCCGAGCGCCTCAGCGACGGCGTCCGCAGTGCCTTCACAGCCGTCGGGCAGCTGCAGGCAGTTGTTGAGCGATTCGACGACGGCTGGGTCGGTGACTTCGAAGATCAAACCGGGGGCGACCCCGAAGAGCACGATCAAGAACAGGAACGGCGCCCAGGCGATCCACTCGTTGCGGGTGACATCGACGATCTCGGGATCGTTGGCGAACTCCTCGGACGGCTCGCCCATCGCGGTGCGCTGCAACAGCCACAGCAGATAACCGGCGGCGAGCACGGTGCCGACCGCGGCGATCACCATGTAGGTACGGAACGTCTCCTCAGCGAGGCCGTTGGCCGGGTTGTAGGCCGACAAGATCGCGGGGAACTCGCCCCAGAACCCGGCCAGACCGGGGAGACCAAGCGATGCCATCGACGTGAACCCGAGAATCCAACCGAGCTTGGGCGCCTGGACGAGCATGCCGCCGAGGCGACTGATCTCGAGGGTGTGATAGCGGTCCTTCACCGAACCGGCGATGAAGAAGAGCATGCCGGTGATGAGACCGTGGGCGACCATGCCGAAGATGGCGGCGTTGATGCCGAAGTCGGTGAGGGTCGAGATGCCGAGCATCACGAAGCCCATGTGGGCCACCGACGAGAAGGCGATGAGTCGCTTCATGTCGGTCTGCGCAAGACAGCCGAGCGCGCCATAGATGATGCCGATGACGGCGAGCAGCCCGATCCAGGGGGCCCAGACCTCGGCCGCTTCGGGCAACATCGGGATGGCGATGCGGATGTAGCCGTAGGTGCCGAGCTTGAGCAGCACCGCGGCGAGGATCACCGAGCCCTGGGTCGGCGCCTGGGTGTGGGCGTCGGGCAACCAGGTGTGGAACGGGAACAGCGGCACCTTGACGCCGAAGCCGATGAACATGCCACCGAAGATGAACAGCTGGCTGCTCCGCACGATGCCGGCCCCGGCAGAGTCGGTGAGCGCTCGCATGTCGAAGGTCCGCAGGAGTTCGCCGGTGACGGGATCCTTCGCCAAGAAGAACAGGGCGAGGAAACCGAGGAGCATCAGCGCCGACCCGAACAGGGTGTAGAGGAAGAACTTGAGAGAGGCGTAACGGCGATCCTCGCCACCCCACACCGCGATCATGAAGAACATCGGCAGCAGGACGACCTCGAAGAAGACGAAGAACAAGATGAGGTCCTGCGCCACGAAGGTGCCGATCATGCCGGTCTCGAGGATCAACATGAGCATCAGGAACGACTTCGGGTTGCCCGGCGAGGGGATGTGGTTCCACGAGTAGATGAAGACCAGCGGCATCACGAACACGGTGAGGGCGATGAGCGGCAGCGACATGCCGTCGACCCCGAGCGTGTAGCCGGCCCCGATCACCTCGATCCACGGTTGGTCGACCTCCCACTGGAGGGCGCCGGCGTTGCCGTAGTCGAAGTCGAAGAGCATGAAGATGCCGAGCCCCAGCGCCACGACGCTGGTGAGCAGGGCGATCTGCTTGTGCGTTTCCTCGTTCTCCTGAGGAATCGCCATCATGATCAACGCACCGGCGAGCGGTACGAAGGTGACGAGGGTGAGAATCCAGGTGTCCATTGCAGTGTTTCCCGTTGCTGGAGTACTCGCTACAGAGCGAGGAGGATGACGAAGGCACCGGCCAAGATGGCGGCGCCGGCGAACATGATGGCGGCGTAGTTCTGCACGCGGCCGCTGTTGATGTTTCGGAGTTCTTCACCGGTGGCCGATGACACCGTGCCGGAGCCATTGACGAAGCCGTCGACGAGACCCTGATCGATCTTGTCGTAGACGAGGCGGCCGGTGGAGACCGCCGATTCGCCTGCGGCGTTGACGGTGCCGTCGATGACGTTCTGGTTGACCCAGTCGGTCGCTTTGGCGAGCGGCCCCTTGGTGAAGCCGGCGATGATGCCGGTGTAGAGGTGATCGAGGTAGTACTTGTTGAGCAGGATCTTGTGACCGGTGCGGGCGAACGCATTGGTGGTGGTGAGCCCGTTGGGGATGCCGGTCAGTGATTCACCGATCTGCTTGCTGAGACGGTTCACTCGCACGAAGTAGTAGTAGAACGCGCCGCCCGCGGCGAGCGCCGCGATACCGGTTGCCACGATGGCCAGCGAGTAGCTCGGTGTGCCGTGGCCGACCGCCGGGAAGTACGACGAGCCCGCCGGCTCGATGAAGTGCAAGAAGCGTTCCTGCCAGCCCGACGGCTCCTTCTTCGAGCCGGTGAGGAATCCGGGCGGGAAGTTCACGAAGCCGATGAAGATCGAGAAGGCCGAGAGGATGTAGAGCGGGTAGAGGATGCGGGGACCCGACTCGTGGGGCTCGCCATGATGGGCGTGGTCGTCGTCATGGCCGGCATGAGCCGGATCCGCGTCGACGTCGGCGTGATCGTCTGCGTGATCATGCGCCGGCGCATGATCATCATGTGAGGCGTGGCCGCCGCGGTACTCACCATGGAAGGTCAGGTACACGCACCGAGTCATGTAGGCAGCGGTCAGACCGGCACCGATGAGACCCATGACGAGATGGAAGGTGTAGCTGCCCGGGGCCGCCGACGTGCCGCCGAAGAAGTTCCAGCCGCCCGTGTTGACCAGGATCTCGTCCTTGGACCAGAAGCCGGCCAGCGGGAACATGCCAGCCAACGCAAGTGAGCCGATGACGAACGTGACATAGGTCTTCGGCATGAACTTGCGCATGCCGCCCATGTCTTTCTTCATGTCGAAACTGTGCACCGAGTGGGCGACCGAGCCCGACCCGAGGAACAGGTTGGCCTTGAAGAAGGCGTGGGTGAACAGGTGGAAGATGGCGGCGGTCCAGGCGCCGACGCCCAGCGCCATCGCCATGTAGCCGAGCTGCGACACGGTGGAGTACGCCAGCACCTTCTTGATGTCGTCTTGCACGAAGGCGAGCAGGCCGGCACCGACGAGCGTGACAGCGCCAACGGTGGCGAGCAGGTTGATGCTCGAACCTTCGATCTGCATGCCTTCCCAGAACACCGGGTAGAGGCGGGCGACCATGTAGATGCCGGCGACGACCATCGTGGCCGCATGGATGAGCGCCGACACGGGAGTGGGCCCGGCCATGGCGTCGGGCAGCCAGGTGTGAAGCACGAACTGGCCCGACTTCGACATGACCGCCGCGGTGAGACACGCAGCGGCGACGACCAGCGCCGTATGGCTGACACCACCTTGCAGGATCGTGTTGTTGATCGTGATCGTGTCGAAGGTCGTGCCACCACCAGCGGCGAAGAACAGGGTGATCATGCCGACCAGGAGGCCAACATCACCGACCCGGTTGGTGAGGAACGCTTTCAGCGCCGCGTCGCTGTTGGGCTTCTCTTCCCACCAGTGGCCGATGAGGGCGAACGAACAGACGCCGACGAGCTCCCAGCCCACGATCATCTGCAAGATGTTGTCGCTGAGCACGAAGAACAACATCGAGGCGGTGAACAGCGACAGGAACGCAAAGAAGTGGGTGTAGCGCCGATCGCCAGCGACATAGTCGGTGGAGTAGATGTGCACCAGGAGCGAAATCATGGTGACGACGAACAGCATCATCACGCTGAGACCGTCGACCATGATGCCGGCGTTGAATTCGATGCCACCCGACTGCAACCACTGGGTGGACTTCTGCACCGCAACGTAGGCGTGGGTGCCGCCCTCCTCGGCGTCGGCCGCGAGCACGACGGCGTCGTTGGCCAGCGACGTGCCGTCGAGGACCGTCACCGCCTCTTCGCTGTGCTTGTCGAACTCGAAGTTGTCGCGGTGATCCATCCACGCAACCGCGGTGAGGATGGCGAGCACGAAGCTGATCGAGACGGCGGTGATGCCGAACTCGGCGCCCTTGAACGGCATCTTCTTGCCGAAGAAGAGGACCAAGACGAACGAGATCGCCGGGAGCAGGGCGATCAGCCAGGCGTTCTCGAGGAACCAGCTGGCGTCGTTGGTGACGGTGGAGACTTCAGAGACCGCGTCAGCGGCGAGGGTTGCGAACACGGCGGACTCAGCCCTTCAGCAGGTCGGCCTCAGTGAGGTCGATGCTGCGGCGGTTGCGGTACATGAGCAAGACAATGGCGAGGCCAATGCCGACTTCGGCAGCGGCCACCGCGATGGTGAACAGGGCGAACACGGCGCCGCCGACGTCGTCGGTGAGCGTGCCGAAGGCGACCAGGTTGATGTTGACCGCGTTGAGGATCAGCTCGACCGACATCAACACGAGCATGCCGTTCTTGCGGGCGAGGACGCCGTACACGCCAAGGCAAAACAGCACGGCGGCGAGAAGCAGGAACTGGTTGAGCAGCATGCGATCCCCCTCAGTCTTTCCGGGCCACGACGATGGCCCCGATCAGGGCGGCGAGCAGGAGCACCGACACCGCCTCGAACGGGACGATGTACTGGCTGAAGATCGAGTCGGAGACGGTGGTGACCGACTGGGGTTCGTCGGCGACGACCCGCACATCTTCGAAACTGTCGATGAGGGCCACCGCCATCACGGCGAAGAGCAAGACACCGACCACGGCGGCCATGGCCCGTTTTTCGCCAGCGACCGATTCGTCGTCGCCCATCGACGCCCGGGTGAGCATGACGCCGAACAAGAACAGCACGATCACCGCGCCGATGTAGACGAGCACCTGGGTGACGGCGACGAACTCGGCGCCGAGGAACAGGAACTGCACCGCCACGCCGGCCAGCACGACGACCAACCACAGCGCGGCGTGCACGACGTTGCCGGTGGTGACGACGCGAAACGCGGCATAGATCATCGTGAGACCGATGATGGCGAAGAAGACGTTCTGCGCGACATAGAGATCCGAATCCGCCGATGCGGCGGCCAACACCTGGATCACGTCGTCGGAACTTTCTTGACCTTGGCTTCAGAGCCAGCTTCGTACGGCTCGAAGTCCGGAACCGTTTCCATCCATTCGCCGAGCCGCGACTTGTCGTGAAGCAGGTCGGCGATGCGGGGCTCGGAGAATTCGTACTCCGGGCTCCAGAAGAGGGCCTCGAACGGGCACACCTCGACACAGATGCCGCAGTACATGCACAGCGCAAAATCGATGTCGAAACGATCGAGTGCGTTGACCTGGCGGGGCTTGCCGCCGGCACGACGCGGTGGCGCCTTTTCCTTGTGGCCTTCGATGTAGATGCACCAGTCGGGGCACTCCCGAGCGCACAGCATGCACGCAGTGCAGTTCTCCTCGTGGAGCGCGATGACGCCGCGAGCCCGCGTGGGCGGCGCTTCCTTCTCGTGCGGATACTGCACGGTTTCGGCGCCCTTGACCGGGTTCGGGATGGGCTTGAGCGGACCGTCGGGGAAGATCGTGCGCAGCATGGTGCCGCCAGTGACGCCGAGGCCCTTGATGAGTCCAGGTACGAGTCCCATGGTGATTCCTAGAAGACGATCTTGAGAACGGCGGTGACCACGATGTTGGCCAGCGACACGGGGATGAGGAACTTCCACGCCAGCCCTTGGAGCTGATCTTCACGGAAGCGGGGGAACGAGAAGCGGACCCAGAAGATCACGAACGTGAGAATCACGATCTTGGTCAACAACACGAGCGGGCCGAGCGCGTTCCAAATGTTGTCGTCGAAGTCGAGGCCCGGGATCGGTGCCCACCAACCACCGAGGAACAGCACCGACGCAATAGCGCTGAACACGCCAGCGGTCGCAAACTCGCCGATGAAGAACAGCAAGAACCGCATGCCCGAGTACTCGGTCATGTACCCGCTGACCAGCTCGGATTCGGCGATGGGCATGTCGAACGGGGTCTGGGTCAGCTCGGCTTGCATCGCGATCATGAAGATCAAGAAGGCCACACCCTGGGTGAGGATGTAGGGGTTGCCAATGGCGCCCCAACCGAAGATCTCGCCCTCGGCCTGGGCCCGCACGATGCCTTGCAGGTTCATCGTCTCGGCCTGAATGACCACACCGATGACCGCCAAGATCAGCGGCAGTTCGTAGGCGATCAGCTGGCCCGTGGCCCGCAGACCGCCGAGCAGCGAGTACTTCGATGCCGAACCCCAGCCGGCCATGAGGATGCCGATCACCGACACCGACGACACCGCCATCGCAAGGTAGATGCCGAGTTCGGAATTGACCGCCCACGCGTCGGGACCGGCCGGCACGACGACGGCCAGCAGGAATGTCGACGCGAGCACCACGAAGGGCGCAGCGGCGAAGACGAAGCGGTCGGCCTTGCGGGGGAAGATGTCTTCCTTTTGCAAGAACTTGCCGACCTCGGCCAACAGCTGCAGCGACCCGAACGGACCGGTCTCCATCGGGCCGAGCCGGCTCTGCATGAACGAGACCAGCTTGAAGAGGTGGAGGTACACGGCGGTACCCGCGATGAGCAGCACACCGGCCAAACCGGCGCCGACCCGGATACCGGTCTGTTGCCAGTACGCGAGCTCCCCCAGGATCGCGACGTCGGTCATCGGTCGATGTCTCCCAAGATGAAATACAGCGACCCGAGGATCGTGACGATGTCGGGCACGTAGACGCCCTTGAGCAACCACGGCGTGATCGAAATGTTGTTGAACGACGCCGAGCGGATCTTGACCCGGTACGGCGTGAGCTCACCCTTGGAGACGATGTAGTAGCCCATCACGCCCAGCGGGTTCTCGGTCTCGACGTAGGCCTCGCCGGCAGGCACCTTGATGATGCGCGGCACCTTGGCCATGACGGAACCACTCGGCAGCCCGTCACACAGCTGGTCGACCATCTTGGTGCTCTCCCGCACCTCCTGGAGGCGCACCCAGAACCGGGCGAAGCTGTCGCCGTCGGGGTGGGTCCAGACCTTCCAGTCGAGCTCGTTGTGCACCAGGCCACACGGGTTGTCGCGGCGGGTGTCCCAGTCGACGCCCGAGCCACGAATGTTGGCACCCGACAGCCCGTAGCTGAGCCCGACATCAGCCGGGATCACACCGATGCCGCGACAGCGTGCCTCGAAGATCTCGTTGCCCTGGAGCAACCCTTCGATCTCGTCACAGAAGTCACGCATCTTCTTCATCGCCCGCTTGGTCTCGGTGATCCAGCCCGCCGGCAGATCGTCCTTGAGACCACCGATGCGGTCGAAGTTCGGGTGGAACCGACCACCGGTGGCCGACTCGATCTGGTTGAGGACGTGCTCGCGGTCACGAAACGCAAAGAACGCCGGCGTGACGGCACCGACCTGCAGGCCCATGTCTCCGAGGAACAAGGCAATGTTCGCAATGCGGCTCATCTCGAACAGCATCGTGCGGATCCAGGCGGCGCGAGGCGGTGCCTCAACCTCCATCAGCTTCTCGGCCGCGAGGATGAACGGCACCTCGTTGGCGAAGCTCCCCACCCAGTCGATGCGGTTGATCAACGTGGTGACCTGCGGGTAGGTGCGCACCTCGGCCAGCTTTTCGTAGCCGCGGTGCATGTAGCCCATGATCGGATCGGCGGCGATCACCTGTTCACCGTCGAGCTTGGCCACGATACGAAGCGTGCCGTGCGTCGCCGGGTGCTGGGGACCGATGTTGAGGGTCATCCCCTCGGTCTCGAGCTCCAAGTTGACCCGCGCATCGGCCGCCTGGGCGGCGATGTAGGAGAGCTGGTCGCGATCGGAAATGGCCGTCATGAGTCGGTCCCTTCGCCAGTCGTAACCGGAGCCGTGTCAGTCACGATTTCGCCGGGCGTAGCCGGAGCCGTGTCAGTCATTGCTCGCTCCATCCTCATCGTCGTCGCCGGGCATTTGCTCGACATCGACGATGCCGGGCCACGGCTTCATCCGGCGGGCCAAGAGCGGATAGTCCTTGCGGAGCGGGTTCCCCTCGAACTCGGCCGGGAGGTAGATGTGGCGAAGGCCCGGGTGACCCTCGAACGTGATGCCGTACATCTCCCAGCACTCGCGTTCGTGCCAGTTGGCGCCGGCGTAGATCGGGACCCAGCTTGCGATGGTGAGGTCGTCGTCGGGAAGGTCGGCTTTCAGCGTGACGCCGAGCCCGTTGACGATGTCGTTGACCCGGGCGAAGACCTGGAAGCGAGTGTCGCCGCCGGCGACACCGTGCTCGATGGTTTGATCGACGTCGGCGGCCTCGTCGTGGCCGAGGGCGATGTCGACCTGAGAATCCATCTCCCGGCCAAACGGCGACGGCTTCCAGTCGATACCCGACAAGAAATTGAAGTACTGGAAGCCCAGACCCATCTGCAAGAACTCGCCGGCGGCGACCCACGCTTCGCGGTCGACGCGAATCCAGAGATCATCGCCGGGCACGAGATGCGACCCGACGAGGGCATCGCCGAGCTCGGTCGTCAGGGCGGACAGAAGGTTGTCGCGGGCCTCATCGGCCTCGACAGCGTCTTCGGCTTCGGTGGGGGTCTCAGTCGATGACAATCGGCTCACCCTTCCAGCGATCGGCCATGTCCTCGTTCTGGATGCGCTCCTGCAACAACACGATGCCCTCGAGGAGCGCTTCGGGCCGGGGCGGGCACCCAGGGACATAGACGTCGACCGGAATGATCTGGTCGACGCCCTTGGTGACCGAGTACGAGTCCCAGTACGGGCCGCCGCAGTTGGCACACGAGCCCATCGAGATCACGTACTTCGGCTCCGGCATCTGCTCATAGAGACGCTTGACCGATGGAACCATCTTGTCGGTGACGGTCCCGGAGATCACGACAAGGTCGGCTTGACGAGGCGATGCCGGCAACGGGATGACGCCGAGACGCATCACGTCATAGCGCGGCGACGCGAATGCGGCACCCATTTCGATTGCGCAGCAAGCCAACCCCCACTGGTACACCCACATGGAGTACTTGCGGCTCATGTTGAGCAGCGAGGTGACCGGCTTGGGGATCTTCCCCGATTCGACTAGGCCCACTTGAGTACTCCCTTGCGCCAGGCGTACAGGAGGCCCAGCAAGAGGATGAAGATGAAGATCGCCATTTCGATCAGGCCGAAGAGTTCGTAGGCCTCGAGGCGGGTCGCCCACGGGAAGATGAAGACGGCCTCGACGTCGAACATGACGAACAGCAGCGCAAACACGTAGTACCGGATGTTGGCCTGTGACCACATGTCGCCGGTCGGGTCGACACCGGACTCGTAGGCCTCGGTCTTGGCCAGCGTGGGCTTGCTCGGCCGCAAAATGCTGCCGATCCCGAGGAACACGCCCACGAGCGCGACACCAACAAGGCCAAAGATGCCGACTGTCAGGTAGCTGCGAAGAAAATCCGACACGAAGGGTGAGCCTACTGCTGGGGTTTTGGGCAGGACAAAGCCGGGAAAACGACGATCCCAGTCGCCCTGAGGCTACCGCCAACGGGCGACGGTCACCGAGATGGGCGGCGATTTCTCACCGACGGCGCGCGAGGCCCGATGGGCCTCAGAATGCGCTGAGCGGATGGGCGGTAATGGCGTTCCAGAGGATGGTGTTGGGGTGATACGGCATCGTCTCGGGCTGGCTGGCGCCGGTCTCATCGGTGGCGCAGGTTCGAATCGTGTGATGCCCCGGCGTCAGGGTCGCCGCAAACTCGAACGGGGTCCAGGCCCACCGTCCGTCGAGCCGATGGAGCGCAGCCTGTTGCCACGGCCCGTCATCGAGCGACCACGCAACCGAGTCGATCGGCGCGGCGCCGGAACGGGCGTAGCCCCGGAGCGCGATCGTGCCGGCCGGAACCTGCCCATCCCAGGCCAACGCCAGCGTGCTCTTCACTGGATGTGCGGTCGCCGGACCACGGTCGGTGCCGTCGGGCTCGCGGAGGCGGTAGTAGGTATCGGCTCGAAACGACGGCACCCACTCCGTGGCCAACTCGATGCAATCGAGCCACTTCACCGAATAGGCCCCGATCCAGCCGGGCACGACCAAACGCGCAGGTGCGCCGTGGGCGACCGTCAGCGGCTCGCCGTTCATCTCGAGCGCGATGATCGTGTCGGGATCACGCGCCTTGTCGACCGGCAGACACATGCGAACGATGTCACCGTCTTCGTTGTCGACATCGAGACCCGAGGGGCTGACCCATGCGAGATCGCGGCTCGGCGCCACCAGATCGACGACATCAGCGAGCCGAACCCCGCCCCAGCGGGCCATCCCCATCGCGCCGGTCATCCAGTGGGTGTCGAGCGCGCTCACCGGCCGCGGGAATCCCCCGACGTACTCGAACAACCGTCGGCCGTTCCCGGCGCACTCGAGCCACGCATCGACCTCAACCCAGGGCAGCGCCCGAAGGTCGTCGACACCGAGGGTTGCGGGCGCCGCGGCTCCCGCCCCGTTCAGGCGAAGCGACCAACGATCAACATCGACCCGGGCGGCCGGGCCGGCGTTGCACACGAAGAAGCGCTCGACCGGGGTTTGTTCGACACCGAGATCGAGGCCGTCCGGCTCCAAGCTCGTCTTGCGCGTCTGCAGCCCGTCGATCGGCTTGCCGAAATCACCGGCCGTTTGGGTCGCGACCGGCCGATCAGTCATCGAAGGGCACGACCCGCGCCGCCAACCATCCGCCTGCGCCCGTGAACAACAGCGCAGGGGCAAAGCGAGCAAACACCGTCTCCAACCGGCCGAACACGCCGGCACCCGACACCCGCGTGAGTTCGATGAGCACGCCCACCACACCCTCGGCCAGGACAACCCCGGCAACGATCACCGTCAGGCGACGAAGGATCGGTACCACCCCGGCCCTCGGCGTCGTGGCGATCAAGACCCCTGCACCGAGCACCATGAGCCCGGTGGTCGGTGAAGCGTTCCGTGTCAGCTCAGCGATGTCGTCGGCAAAAACACCCCACCGTCGATCGAGGAAACCGGCCAACGGACCCAGCAGCCGCAAGACCGCACCGGCGAGAAGCACGACCACGACAACCTCGCGGCCTTCGTCCCAACTGATCGGGAGCTTCGGGAGGTACTCGTCGTCGGTCATTGACCGCTGACGCTACCCCGCCGCGATCAGCTGCGGAACTGCGTCACGGGTGATCGAGTCGAGTTCGCCCGGCACGACACCGAAGGCCACCGTCACGATCAAGGCAATGGCGATCGCCACACCGGCGGCACGAGGCACCACGATCGCCGGCGCGTCGTCATCGGCTTCGCCCAGATACATCGAGAGCACGATCCGCAGATACAAGAACGCGGACACGACCGCAGTGATCATCGCCGCGACCGCAAGCCAGTACGAGCGGGCTTCGACCGCCGCGCCGATCACCTCGAACTTGGCGACAAACCCGGAGGTGAACGGCACCCCAGCCTGCGCAAGGAGGAAGATCGTGAGCGCCAACGCCAGCGCGGGCCGCCGTTTCGAAAGCCCATTGAGATCGTCGAGGCTGGTCGCCCGGTCGCCTTCGCCCGACACCACCGACAACACGCCGAAGCTGCCGATGACCAAGAACGTGTAGGCGACGGCATAGAACACAACCGAGGCGGTCCCGGCCTCGCTCGCGGCCTGGACGCCGACGAGGATGAAGCCGGCGTGACTGATCGACGAATAGGCAAGCATGCGCTTTGCGTCACGCTGCACGATGGCAAGGAACGAGCCCACGATCAGCGTGAGCAACGCCAACACGTAGACCGCCGGCTGCCAGTCCGGAGCGTAGGCGCCGAAGGTCGTGACGAATACGCGCACGAGAGCGGCGAAACCGGCGGCCTTCACGGCCGAGGCCATGTAGGCCACCACCGGGGTCGGGGCCCCCTGGTACACGTCCGGGGTCCACGCATGGAACGGCGCCGCGGCAACCTTGAAGCCGAGCCCGACGAGGAGCATGGCGAAGCCGCCCATCAGCAGGCCGTTCTCGAGCAGCACGGTCGTGTCGAGAAACGAGCGGATCGCTACGAGGTTGGTCGAGCCCGTCGCGCCAAACGTCAAGGCGATGCCGTAGAGCAAGAACGCAGAGCTGAAGGCGCCGAGCACGAAGTACTTGAGGCCGGCCTCTTGGCTCTCGGTGCGGCGGACGTGCATTGCGGCCATCACGTACACCGCGATGCTGAGGGTCTCGAGTGCGAGGAACAACACGATGAGGTCGTTGGCACTGGCCATCACCACACCGCCTGCGGCGGAAAACAGCATCAGCACATACATCTCGACCCCGTCGAGGTCCTCGCGGCGCAGATAGTCGTCGAGCAAGAATGCAACGAGGACCACCGCGGCGGAGATCACGCCGGTGAAGACGAGCGCAAACCCATCGACCGCGATCTGGTCCCCAACCGAGTTGAACGCGCCTTCGTCGGCGAAACGCTCGTTCCAGAGGCCCCACGTTGCGGCGAGGGCGGCGAGGCCGATCATCGCGGTGAGCGCCGCATCGAGCCCGAGTCGCAGCGAACGGGCGAACCAGGCCGCCGCCAGCACGACGACGAACAAACCGATGTAAAACACCGGCTCGCCCACGTCGTCGCGAACCCCATCGAGTGGCACCTGACCGCCCGCGTACCCGGCGGAAATCCACATGGCGAGCACGGTGGCAGCGCCGATGACCGGCACGGCGTTGTCGATGACCCCAGCCGGCAGCGCCTTGATCAACGACCGGAACAAGATCAGCAGCAGCGCGCCGACACCGAGGATCAACAGCGGCAACAGTCCATCCCACGCAATGTCGGGACGAATGACGGGTGGATCGGTGACCTGGGCAAGCATGGTGATCACTCGTCCCCCTCTTCGGCAGCCTTCTTCGCAGCCTCCTCGGCTGCCTTCTGCTCGGCCTTCTCAGCCTGGTATTCGTTGACGTCGTCGATGGTCCAGAACGTCCCGATGTCGGGGGTGGCTTCATCGAAGTCGGCAACGTTTTCGTCGAGGTGCACGATCAAGGCGTCGACCGCAGGTTCCATACGCTCGATGACCGGCTTCGGGTAGAGACCCATGAAGAAGATGGCGGCGAGGAACGGCACCAAGATGGCACCCTCGCTCCAGGTGAGCTCCTGCATCTCGGCGTTCTCGCCCTCGGCGGGGCCATGGAAGACCCGCTGGTATGCCCACAGCAGATACAGCGCAGCGATGATTACACCCGTCGCCGCGACGATCGCCCACCACCGATGGGCGGCGAAGGCACCAAGCAGGGCCAAGAACTCGCCGACAAAGCCATTCAGGCCCGGAAGACCGATCGAACTGAGCATCACAACCATGAACGCCGCGGCGAAGATCGGCGCCGGCTTTTGAAGCCCACCGAGCTCGGAGATCAGGCGGGTGTGGCGGCGGTCGTAGATCCAACCGACCAACAAGAACAACGCACCGGTCGACACACCGTGGTTGACCATCTGCAAGATGCCGCCTTCGATGCCCTCGGTGTTGAGCGCAAAGGTGCCGATCACGATGAAGCCGAGGTGAGCCACCGACGAGTACGCGACGAGCCGCTTCAGGTCCTTTTGCATGGTGGCTGCGATGGCGCCGTAGATGATGCCGACCGTGCCCAACCCGACGAACACGGGCGCGAAGTACACGACGGCCTCGGGGAACAGGTAGATCCCGAAGCGAAGGAACCCGTACGTGCCGAGCTTCAACATGACACCCGCGAGAATCACCGAGCCGGCGGTCGGCGCATTGGTGTGGGCATCGGGTAGCCAGGTGTGGACGGGGAAGAGCGGCACCTTGACCGCGAACGCCAGCGCGAAGCTCAGGAAGATCCAGCGGGCCGTCGTCGTTGCCAACGCCTGCTCTTCGGCCAGATAGATCAGGTCGAAGCTCACCGGGTTCCCGGTCTCGGCGGCCGTCAAGAACGCCGTCGCAAGAATGCCGACGAGCATCAGCGCGGAGCCGAACATCGTGTACACGAAGAACTTCGTTGCGGCGTAGGCCCGAGCACCATGGCCCCACTGGCCGATGAGGAAGTACATCGGCACCAGCACGATCTCGAAGAACACGAAGAACGCAAACAGGTCCAGCGCGAGGAAGACCCCCATCACGCCCGCTTCCAGCACCAGCAGCCAGGCGTAATACGCCTTCGGTGTGTGTTCGGCTTCGATCGCCAAGATCGCAAGCGGGAACAATGCGGCGGTCAGCACGACCAGCCACAACGAGATGCCATCGATCCCGAGAGTCCAGGAGATCCCGAGCCCTTCGATCCAGGTGAACGAATCGACGAACTGGAAGTCGGCCGCCGAGTTCTTGTCGAACTCGACCATGACCCAGGCGGTGATGCCGGCGACGACACCGGAGAACAGGAAGGCCACCTGCTTGAAGTACTCCTCCCGATTGTTGGGAAGCAGCAACAAGACGAGGGCGCCGATGATCGGCGTGACCACGATGGTGGTGAGGATGGCGAAGTCGACCGGAGCCGATTCGGCAGCGAGGAGATGAAGCATCAGAAAGCCGTCCTCACGAGGAACCATGCGATGAGTCCCACCGCGCCCACCGCCAGCAAGGCGGCGTAGCTACGAACCAGGCCGGTCTGGATCGAGCGCATGTCGGCGCCGACCGCCCGCACCAGGCGACCGGTGCCGTTCACCACGCCATCGACGATGGTGGCATCGAACCAGGCGACGAAGTCGAACCCTCGACGCCCCGGGCCACCCATGAAATCACTGACCGACTCGTCGTAGCGCCACCCTCGAGCAAGGATCGGCAGCTCGACCTTGTCGGCCGGGAATCGCTTCTGGATGTAGATGGCGAAGGCGGCGGCGATGCCGATCATGCCGAGCACGACAGCGATGATCGCCAAGACCCAGAGCTCCCCGCCGGACAGGCTCAGCTTGTGCTTGTTGCCGAACAGCGACGGCTCCAGCCACTTCTCGAGGAAGTGGAGATCCTTGCTGAAAGGCAGGTTCATCACGCCGGCCACGATCGCTGCGCCCGACAACACGATCAGCGGCAGCGTCATCTGCCAGGGCGATTCGTGGGGGTGGAACTCGCGTCGTTCCCGCACGGCCTCGGGGAGATCTTCGTCGGTGATGCCGTCGAGGGCCCCGTCCCCAGTCGCAGAACCCCCGGCTTCGGCCGCAGCCATCACCATTGCGACGTTGGCTCGGGCGGTCTCGACATCGGCGCGGGCCGTATCGATCGACAGGGTGATCTCATCGACGGACTCTTGGGCCTTCACCACACCGTCTTGGGCTTTGTCGAGGTTCTTGGTGGCCTTGTCGAACGCCTTCTCGTCGCTCTCATCGGCCTCAGCCATCTCGGCCTGACGCTGGTCGAGCTTCTCCTGGGCCTTGTCGAGCTTTTCCTGAGCCTTCGCAACGCCGTCCTCGGCCGAGCCGATCCCAGCCTCGGCTTCGGTGACGGCCGCCTCTGCCGCGGCGATGCGATTGTCCCAGATCTCCTGGATCTCTTCGGGGCGCACATCGGCGTATCGGTACTCGCCGTAGAAGGTCATGAAGACCTGGCGACTCATGTAGAAGGCGGTGAGCAGGGCGGTGACGAGGCCAACGACCCACAGCCCGATGTTGACGTCGTAGGCGTAGGCGAGAATCTCGTCCTTCGACCAAAAGCCCGAGAACGGCGGGACGCCAGCGATGGCGAGCCACCCGATGATGAAGGTAGCCGAGGTGATCGGCATCAGCTTGCGCAGGGCTCCGTAGTGGCGCATGTCCTGGTCGTGGTGCATGCCGTGGATGACCGATCCCGAGCCGAGGAACAACAACGCCTTGAAGAACGCGTGGGTGATCATGTGGAAGATCGCCGCGATGTAGGCGCCGATCCCGACCGCCAAGATCATGTAGCCGAGCTGGCTGACCGTGGAGTACGCCAGCACTTTCTTGATGTCGTTTTGGGCCACGGCGATCGTCGCCGCGAACAACGCGGTGCCGGCGCCCACCCAAGCGATCAGATCCAGTGACCAGCCCGCCGCTTCTGCGGTGATCGGGTTGACCCGGGTGAGTAGGTACACACCGGACGTCACCATGGTGGCAGCGTGGATCAACGCCGAGACCGGCGTCGGGCCGGCCATGGCATCGGGCAACCACAGGTACAGCGGGAACTGGGCCGACTTGCCGGCCGCGCCGATCAACAACAACACGGTGATGGCCGTTGCGGTGTTTTCCGACAGATCGCCGGCGTTGCCGAAGATGTCGACGTACTGAATCGAACCGATCGACATGAACAGCAAGAACATGGCGATCATGAATCCCCAGTCACCAACCCGGTTGGTGACGAAGGCCTTCTTGCCGGCGGTGGCGTTGGCTTCCTCGGTGAACCAGAACGAGATCAGGAAGTACGAGCACGCCCCCACGCCTTCCCAGCCAAGGAAGGTCAACAACATGTTGTCGCCCAACACCAGCATCAGCATCGAGAACGCAAACAGGTTGAGATAGAGGAAGAACTTCGAGAAGTTCTCGTCGCCGTGCATGTACCCGATCGAGTACAGGTGAATCAGCGCACCGACACCGGTGATGAACAACGTCATCGTCACCGACAGCGGGTCGACGAGGAAGCCGATGTCGACCGAGAAGTCGCCCGCCGGCACCCACTCCCACAGCGTCTGGACGAAGCGCCGGTCCTCCTTCTCCTCGCCCAGCAGACCAATGAACGTGATCGCCGACGCGGCGAACGATCCGCCCATCGCCATGGTGGCGACCCACCCCGCGGCCGGCTCACCGAGCCGACGACCCAACACGAGGATCGTCACAAACCCGAGCAGGGGAAAGGCCGGGATCAAAAAGGCAGCTTCAAGCATCGTCAGCCCCTCAACAACGACACATCATCGGCGGTGGCATCAGCCCGGCGCCGATTGATCGCCACCACCAGGGCAAGGCCGACAACGACCTCCACAGCTGCGACAACCAGAACAAAGAACACAGAAATCTGACCGGCGACATCACCGATCTCCGCGCCGAACGCAACGAACGAGATGTTCACCGCGTTGAGCATCAACTCGACACACATGAACATCACCAGCGGATTCCGACGAATCAGCAAACCCATGGCACCGATGGCGAACATCACCGCCGACAGCACCAGGTAGTACGGGGTCGTGACGACCAGGTCCGCGATGATCACGAGTCGCCCTCCTCGCCTGACCCATCACCGTGATGCTCGTCGTTGGCCCCCGCCGGAGCCAGTGACGGCAGCTCATCGAGCGACACCGGCTCGAGATCATCGAGCCGGTCCTCCGAACGAAGCGTACGGGTGAGAACGACCGCGCCGATCACGCCGATCGTCAACAGCGCCGCCGTGAGCTGGAACGCGACCAGATAGTCGGTGAACAGCACCCGACCGATCCGCTCGATGTCGGTGAAACCATTGTCGAGCGCTCGATCAGCATCGAACGGCGCCACACCAGTAGCGCCGTCGGTCGCAATCAACACGATCGCCAGCGCGCCCGCCAGCACCGACGCCCCGATGATCGCAGCGAGCGGCTTTTGTCCACCGATCGGCTCGACCCCGAGATCTTCGGCTTTGTCGACACCGAGCAACATGATCACGAACAAGAACAAGATCACGATCGCGCCCGCATAGACCACGACCTGCACCGCGGCGAGGAAGTGCGCGTCCTGGGCAACGAAGAGCACCGCCACACCCATCAACGTTTGGATCAAAAACAGCGCCGAATGCACCGGATTGCGGCTCGTCACTACCCCCAACGCACCCGTCAACACGATCGCCGAAGCGACAAAAAACGTGATGTATTCAGCCATTGCTCTCGCTCGCCACTTCCGGGCGAGATCCCCCATCGAACCTGCGAACTTCAGCCATTACTCTCGCTCGCCACTTCCGGGCGAGATCCCCCATCGAACCTGCGAACTTCAGCCATTACTCTCGCTCGCCACTTCCGGGCGAGATCCCCCATCGCCTTCCCCATCGGCGCTCTGACCAACCTCTGGCTCACGGACGCCGTAGCCGAGCTCACCCGCCCAATGCACGATGCCCTCGTAGCGGTGATCGCCAGCCGGCGAGGTCGCTCGCATCCACCCCGACGTCAGCTCGTCCTCGCCCGGTCGCCAGTCTTCCCACGGCATCTGCTGTGGCTTGCCGTCGTCACCGACCAAC
>JBCCYT010000070.1:0-21607 GCA_039188975.1 Actinomycetota bacterium | reverse complement strand
ATTGCACACGCCGACCATCACGCAGACCTTGCCGATCTGCTTGCCGATCGCCATCGCCGAGGCGACGACGGTGTCCGACGAGGCATCGCCGCGCACGTTCTCGAGCAGCTTCATCACGTTGGCCGGCGAGAAGAAGTGCATCCCGATCACCGATTCGGGACGGCTCGTAACCGAGGCGATCTCGTTGATGTCGAGCGCCGAGGTGTTCGACGCCATGACCGCCCCCGGCTTACAGATCTGATCGAGTTCGGTGAAGATCGACTTCTTGAGCTCCATGTCCTCGAAGACGGCTTCGATGACGATGTCGCAGTCGCCGAAGTCGGCCTTGCTGGTCGAGCCGGTGATGAGCGCCATGCGCTCCTCGACCGCCTCAGCCGGGATCGAACCCCGGCTGGCCGAACGCTCGTAGTTCTTGCGGACAACGCCGAGCCCACGCTCGAGCGACGCCTCGTCGCGTTCGACGATCGTGACGGGGATCCCGGCGTTCGCGAAGTTCATGGCGATGCCACCACCCATGGTGCCGGCGCCGAGCACACCGGCCTTCTGCACATCGATGGTTGGTGTGTCACGCGCAATGCCGGGGATCTTGTTGGCCTGACGTTCGGCGAAGAAGGCATAGCGCTGCGCGGCCGACTGTGGACCCGTCATCAGCTCACGGAACAGTTTCGCCTCGACCGCCAACCCCTCATCGAACGGGAGCGCCGCTGCGGCCTCGATGCACTGGATGTTGTACTCCGGTGCCAGGAAGCCCCGGGTCTTGCGGGCGATCTTCGCTCGGAAATCGGCGAAGACCTGCGGGTCGGTGCCGGCGACCTTGTCGCTGCGATCACGCACCTTCACCAGCGGGAGCGACTCGCTCACCGTCCGCTCGGCGAACGCGAGCGCCGCGGCACGCAGGTCGTTCCACTCGCCTGCGTCTCCCGAGGCAGGGACGACCTCGTCGACCAAGCCGTCACCGGCCGCCTCGGCGGCTGACATGTGCCGGCCCGACGTCATCAGCTCCAACGCCTTCGCCACACCGACGAGCCGCGGCAAACGCTGCGTGCCGCCCGCCCCGGGCAGAAGCCCGAGGTTCACCTCGGGAAGCCCGTACTTCGAGGATGCCAGCCCAACCCGGTAGTGAGCGCACAAGGCGACTTCGAGACCACCACCGAGTGCCGTGCCGTGAATCGCGGCAATGACCGGGATCGGGCTGCTCTCCATGACCTCCTGGAGGTCAGACAGGCTCGCCGCCTGCGGCGCTCCCCCACCGAACTCACTGATATCGGCCCCCGCGATGAACGTACGGCCAGCGCACATCAACACGATCGCCGCGGCCCCGTCAGCCATGGCCTGGTTGAGCCCATCGAAGATCCCTTGGCGCACATGCCAGCTCAACGCATTGACCGGCGGATTGTCGACGGTGAGCACGGCGGTTGTGCCCGCCATGTCGAGGGTGACGGATTCAGAAACCTGGGCCATCCCGAAGTTTCGCGTCCCGCTTCCAATCGAGCCACTTCACCCGGCACCGCCGGTCGGTGGCCCCTACAGCAGGCAGCTGTCGCCTGATCGGGTGAACGCTCGATCGCCGGCCCAAAGCTCGCGGACGGTGCCGTCGCGAAGCACGAACCGGAGCCCCAAATCGGCTTCGGTGGGGTCGGCCGGCACGAAGTCGAGTGCGTCGGCTGCCGCGGGTTCCACGTCTTCGGGACTGACGACGATTCGATCCTCGAAGCGCGCAACGATCGCGTCGGCAGCCGACCCCAGGCGGAACCCCGATGGGGTCGCTTCCAGCGGGTCATCGACGACGACGCCGACAACACCGCCCTGGTCATCGAGATGCACCGCGATCGAACCGGTATCGGTTGTTCGAAGCCAGCAACCCGGCTCCCGTTCCCAATACTCGGTGAGCACACCGTCCGGGACAGGCTGGCCCACGACGAGATCGCGCAGGCCATAGATCGACACCCCGCCGTCGGGGCAGGCCGGAGGCGGAATCGGGTCGGCAGGGATGGAGGCGCGGCCTTGCTGGCCCGCACCGACAGCGACAACGACGTCCATCTCCGCTGGTAGATCGACCACGTCGCCGGTCACGAGGTTCACGAAGGCGGAGGCGAAGACGGCCCAATCGCCCTTGAGCCCGACGAGTGGTCCGGTGTCGGGGCCGATGGGCATCGAACCGTCCACGCCGTCGCTCAGCCGAAGGACTCGCAGGTCGCGATCGGCCGACATCAGCCCCGTCCGACCAGCCGCTTCATTGACCCATGCAAGGCGCTGACCGGAGCGGTCCAAGATCGCGGGACCGATCGTGTCGACTGCAGCATCCGCATCCCCCGGACAGTCGAACCGGAGGCCATGGCTCGGGCCGTAGCGGCCGTCGGTCGGCGACGGAAGCGCCGAACCGTCGGCACCCGTCACCACCAGTTCGTACTCGCCCAGCCACCCGTACTCCTCCACCAGCACACCGCCCGCGCGCGCTACCGGCAGGAGGTTCTGGGAGAGAAAGAGCACGTCCTCGGTGATGCTCTCGATCGAGCCAGAGGCGAGATCGAGGCGCACGATGTCACCGAGCTCTTCGTCTCCGGGCTGGAGTCCGATCTCGACGAGCGTCCCATCCTGGTTCAGCAACGAACCGGGCGAAGGGAGCTCGAGCCGCGCAAGGGCTCCATCCCGCGAGACGAACTCGACCCACGCAAACCAACGATCGGTTGGCGTGAGGAGCACCTCACCAGAAGCTGTGACCGCTTGGACCGTTCGGCCGGCGAGGTCGTCGACAAGCACGGACGGCGCGACCTGAGGGTCGAGTGCGAGCAGCTGACCATTGCCGACGGCCGCTACGGCGATGGGGACCTCGATCAGTTCGCGGGCGGGTTCCGCCACACTCTCATCAGCTTCGCTGGCCCAGGTACTCGTCGTTGGCGCAACGACCGCCGCATCGTCGGTCACCGGCCCCGGCGACGACGGCTCATCGTCGTCGAGGGCGCCGCGTACGAGAAGAAGCACGGCAACGCCGAGAACGAGCGCCCCTGCGCCGACGAGAATCGATGTCCGGTCCGCCCGCACAAACACCAGTGTCGCACCGATCGCATCCACGAGGGCAGCACCGTCCGTTCCCACCTACGATGCCCGCCATGAGTCGTGCCCGTCGCAATGCTGTAGCTGGAATCGTCATCGCCACCGTGCTCGGGGCGCTGATCGCCACGATGGGCGGCGACGGCGGTGAGGAACTCGGCGGCCTCCCGACGTTCGCCTGGCTCGTCATCATTGCCTTCGGTGTCAACATCGCCGCCTTCGTGCCGTCATTCCTCGCCAAGACCGAGCACTACTACGACCTCACCGGGTCGATCACCTACCTCTCGGTCACTGCGGTGGCGCTGCTTACGGCAGAGGAGCGTGACCTTCGAACCGTGCTGTTTGCGCTCTTGATCGCAACCTGGGCCGGCCGGCTCGGGACGTTCCTCTTTCGGCGGGTCAAGCGCGACGGCGGCGACGGCCGCTTCGACAGCATCAAGGTCGATTTCCTGCGCTTCTTGATGGCGTGGATGGTGCAGGGCCTGTGGGTCACGCTCACCGCAGGAGCTGCCCTCGCAGCGATGACATCGGGCGCCAAGGAAGACCTCGGCGTGGTCGGCATCATCGGCCTCCTCGTCTGGCTGGCCGGTTTCGGAATCGAGGTCACCGCCGACCGCCAGAAGTCGGCGTTCCGCGCTGACCCCGCCAACCAGGGCCGCTTCATCAATGTCGGGCTCTGGGCGTGGAGCCGACACCCCAACTACTTCGGCGAGATCACCCTGTGGCTCGGGATCGCCATCATGGCGCTCCCGGTTCTCCAGGGCTGGCAGTACGCGACGCTCATCTCCCCGGTGTTCGTTTTCGTCTTGCTCAACACGGTGAGCGGCGTGCCCATGCTGGAACGGCGAGCTGACAAGAAGTGGGGCGGCGACGCCGACTACGAGGCCTACAAGGCAAAGACACCGGTGCTCGTCCTCCGCCCACCTCGCTAGCGCGTCACCCCTCCACCTCGCGGATGGTCAGGCCCGTCGTCAGGTCAGCACTCCCGAGACTCGCCCCATCGGCGTCGAACGCGGTCATCGACTCGACCAGCGTGATGAACGCCCCCGGTCCATCGGGTGCAGATCCGACAAAGAACCCGACCGGAAACACCCCGGATCGGTCTTCGGGCTGCAGTTCCAGCACGTCACCGCTGGTGAAGGTGATGACGACCTTCGCCACCGACGAAGCGGCAATCCCTTCCACCAGTCCGCCCGCCGTGTCATCGGAGGTGCCGTAGCCAGTGACGACAACCAGGTCGCTCTCCGTGAGTTGGTGACAACACGATGCCGGTTCCTCGCCGACGCGAGTGGCGATGAACACGCCGTCCGTCTGCGCGGCGACCGCGACCTCCCGGCCTCCCATCTCGGCCGATGTCACCACCGCGAAGTCCCCGTCGATCAGGTCCAATGGCGGTCGAGGAAGGGCCGAGACCGGCCGAACGGCGATCGATGCGGCGATCCGACGCTCATCGATCGATGGATCGGCGGTGCGGACCGCAACCCAGCCCGAAGCCGTCTCTCGGACAAGACCCCACGTTTCGTCGAGGAACCAGATCGCATCGCCTACCGCGACCATCTCGTGGGGCTCCCACTGCCGGTCGCCGATCACGTGTGGGTCGATGTGCGCCACCCAGAGCACCTCTTGGGTCCCGTCGGTGAAGACAAGCTGTCGAACCGGCGGACCCGGGTCGAAGGCCCGCTCGAACTCGACACCAGGAGGAAGCTCACCTGGATACAACCAGTCCTCTGCACCTGCATCGATCGGGGCAAGCAGCTCCGCAGCGTCGGCGGCGAGCGCTCCCAACGGCACGCCGGGGTCAACCGCCTCGAAGACGAACGCTTCCTCCACGTCTGCGACATGCCACTGGAAACACGCGTCGTAGGCGAGACCAGGAAACAAGCTGTCGACATCGACGGATCGCTGATAGTCGTACTTTCCCGCCGATTCGATGAACGTCGGTGTGACCTCGAACCCAGAGGCCGCAGAGCAGTCGGTCAGCCGGGCCACCGCATCCTCGTACTCCTCGCGCGTGACCAGATCGTCGGCAAGCGCCTCCTCTTGCTCGGGACTCGCCTCCACCGAACGGCTATCCGCTTCGACGCTGTCGAACGTCTGGTTGATCACATCACGGCACACGTCGGCTCGACGGTCGAGCCCTGAACCGTCGATGGTCTCGAAGTAGACGCTCGCCTCGCCCAGCGACACCGTGAGATCTTGCGGCACCGGCGAACCCAGCGTCTCTAAGCAAAACGAGGCGATCTCTTCCGGTGCGACAGGCTCCGCTGACAACCCGTTCGTTGCGTCGGACGCCACCGATGGACTCGTGTCGTCACCAGGTGTCACGACCGCCCAGGTGAGCCCAGCAACCGCCAGGCATGCGGCGCCGGCCGACGCAACTCGCCGACGCTGACGGGACCGGGCTCGGCGTTCGATCATCGCCAAGCTCGGGGCAGGCGGCACCGAGCCTGCGACCGATTCATCGATCGTGCGGCGAATGTGTGGATCCTGACTCACGGCTTGTCTCTCAGGTCGATTCGGGCTCGAAGGGCAGCCGACGCGCGGGCCGTCCGGCTCCGCACCGTTCCGGGCGCAATCCCAAGCGCTTCGGCGGTTGTCGCGATGTCCCAGTCGAGCAGGTAACGCAGCACCAAAACGGTGCGCTGTTCGAGCGGCAGCGCAGCGAGATGGGCGGCGAGCTCTGGATGGGTGTACCGGTCCTCCAGCGCCTCAGGCGACGAGACCTTGTGTTGATAGCGGCGACGCACGGACAACGATCGAAAGCGCGACGTCGCCCAATTCAATGCGGTCCGATACACCCAGCCCTCGGGGTTCGTTCCGTCGGCAATGCCGTCCCAACGCTCGAAGGCCCGTGTGAACGCCTCATCGACCGCGTCAGCTGCGAGTTCTCGGTCACCGATGGTTGCCCACACCGTTCGCACCATGCGGTCTCGGGTGTCTGCGTAGAACGCGGCGAACGAACGACTGTCAGCAACTGCCGTCTCCTTCGCTTCCACCGCGCGTTCCTGCCCTGCCGTAAACACCGCCATCGCTCTCTGTACGTCTGACTCGGCCACCGCGCTCCGACATTTGTTCGACCGCGGCGTCAACCGTCTCATTCTCTGGGATTTCTTCGCGACTTTTGGACCGGGAGGCACGTCAGGCTCGACATGACGGACATCGCTCGTTCCCTCCTCAGCGTCCTCGTCGTCACCGTGGTCGGCCTGCTCGTCTTCATGCAGCTCGGGATCGCCGACCTGACATGGCCGTGGGAAAACCCGGCCGTGGCGTCGCAAACGACGTCGATCGTGCAGACCAAAGCAGCCGAGATCATCGAGATCGAACCGATAACTCTCGACTGTCGAGCCCGGATTCACACCGTGGTTCCGGTCGAAGGCAAACGCCAGCACGAGATGCTCGGACAGACCTACCGGACCGACACCGTCGAGATGACCGCCGTCGGCGACATCGATACCTGCGTAGACGCCACCGAGGTCGAAGTCGTCGTTCGCGACGACGGCTCCGCACGGGTGCTCGTCCCTGCCGATGCGATCGAATTCGTACGTCCTCGGGTCGATGCCGTCGCCACGCTCGACAGCGTGGTGTACGACGAAGGTCTGCTCGGCAAGCTCAGTGGCGCATTGCCGTGGGTCAGCGACAATTCACGGCTGACCCCCGCTGCGTTCGCCTACGCCCAGACCGTCATCGGGTCGAGCGAGTGCATGGAGCAGGCGTATGAGCTGACCACCCAGGCGATGATCGACGCATACGAGGCACAGATGGCGGCAGTTGGCCTCGACCCCGACGATCTCGAGGTCGAGATCATCGGCGACCCGAACTTTGATGTCTTGCCTGACGCCGGAGACCTGGGCGACTTCGAATTCGAGACCACCGACGCAGGTGCGTCGTGTTCGGTCGCCGTCGATGCGCTCGACGGGGCTGGTGTTCCCGACGATGGCCGCTAGTTCTCCGACCGCACGCCGGATTCCTCGGCTTGGCCGCTGAGATCCAGCAATGCTTGGTCTTCGATCCGTGCGTCGCGCAGGCGGTGCCGGAAGATCAGCCCGTAGGCGACGACGGTGCTGACGGTGAAGAAGAACCACTGGAACGCATACGAAAGATGGGGCCCGTCGTTGAGGTTCGGCGGCGGTACCGGCACGGGAATCTCGCCGAAGGCCGCTTGCGGCTCGGACAACTGCACCCATCGGTCGGCGAGATCGACGCCGAGCGCCTCTTCGACGGTCTCGAGCTCCATGCGGCTCACCTCGGCCAGCGTGTCGGTACCCGTCCCGATGCGACCGCCGTCGATGCTCTCGAACAACCGTCCTTCGATCACGACGGTGCCCGTCGGCGGATCGGCCGAACGGGGATCGTCGCCCACCACCCACCGCCGCGGAACCCACCCCCGACTGACGATGATCAAACGCCCGTCGTCGAGCTCCATCGGCGCCGCGAGCCAGCTCCCCGGCTGCGTGTCGAACGTCCGGTTGGCGACGAGAAAGCCAAGGTCACTGCGGAAGGTGCCGCGGACCGTAACGGCGGTGTGATCCAGCACCGTCTCGCCCGCGGCGACCCGGTCGAGCGCCTGCTCGACCGGCACCGGGTCGGCTTCTGACGCCGCCCGGATCTCGTCGTTTGATGCCCGTCGCTCGCTGAGCCGATCGAGTTGCCAAAAGCCGGCGGCCGTCATCACCACGAGCATCGTCGCCACGAAGAGATGGCTGAGCCACCACTTCGGCGTGAGGAACATCCGCATGGATGCCGGGTCAGAGACCGAGGAAGGCATCGAGTCCGATCGTGACACCCGCAAAGTCTGCGACTCGTTTCACGCCAACGAGAACACCGGGCATGAACGACGTGCGATCCACCGTGTCGTGGCGGATGGTGAGTGTCTGTCCGGTTGTGCCGAGGATGACTTCCTGGTTGGCGACTGCGCCCGCCATACGGACGCCGTGCACCCGAATGCCGGCCGGGCCTCTGCCGCCGCGGGCACCGGGGTAGACCTCGTGCGTGGTCGGATCATCGGCCCACTCGGCCGAAGCCGCCGCCATTCGTTCGGCCGTGTGGGTCGCCGTGCCAGACGGGGCGTCGACCTTGTTGTTGTGGTGGAACTCGATGATCTCCGCCGTGTCGAAGTGAGGCGCGGCCAGCTCAGCCATTCGGATCATGAGGACGGCGCCGATTGCGAAGTTCGGTGCGATGAGCGCGTTGCTCGTCGTGAACGAGGCCCGAAACGAATCGAGGTCGTCGTCGCTGAATCCGGTCGTGCCCACCACGGCGTGAATGCCGTTGGCCGCGGCAAACCGCAAGGTCTGCCGGGCAACGTCGAGCACCGTGAAGTCGACGACCACCTGGGCGTCGTTGTCGACGAGAAGGTCGAGTGGGTCGCCGACGTCGATGGCACACACCAGCTCCGTGTCGGCATCGGCCTCGATCGTGCGACAGACCTCGACGCCCATCCGTCCTGCGGCTCCCACGACACCAACGCGAATCATGCTCGCAGGCTAGGCCCTGCCGTACGGGCTTGACAGGCGGTCGCGACAGTGAGCGCGGCCGGCGGTTACCGTCGCCGCATGATCGCAGCAATCGGTTCGGTGCCGTACAACATCATGCTCTTCCTTCACATCGTCAGCGCGATGGTCGGCTTCGCTCCCATCTTCGTGCAGCCGCTCCTCGTGGGCAGGGCGAACCGCGACGTGATGGAGGCGATCGCGCACAAGACGCTGCGGATCTACGGCAATGCGATCATCTTCTCGGGCTTCATCGGGTTCGGCGTCGCCGGGCTGAGCGACAAGGTGTACCGAGTTCGCCAGCCCTGGTTGATCGTCGCGGTGATCGTCTGGGTTGCGATCGTCGGGTGCCTCCACGCCGGCGTGATTCCTGCAGAGCGAGCGATCGCCGCAGCCGGTGAGCGGCGCGACAAGGCCGCCGAACGCAAGGTGCAGCGGTTCGGCACCGCCGTCACCGTGCTCTTTCTCGTGCAGATCTACCTGATGGTGTTCAAGCCTGGTATCTAAGCCGGATCAGGCGGCGTTGGCTCCGGCTTCGCGAGCAAGCCGGGCCGCCTTGAACGACTGGATCGCCAAGAAGAGGAAACCACCCATTACGGCGACAGTGACGAGCTGGGCCGCGAGGGCCCAACCGGTGCTGCCTCGGCCGATCAGCGACCCAAGACTGCCAAGGATCGCGAGAAGCGCAAGAGCAGCGCAGGCGTGCATGACGTGGTGGTTGAGATCGGGCTTTCGCTGGGCGAGAACGCCGAGCGCAACGAACACCGCACCGATGAAGGCGGGAATCAGCGATGTCACGCTCTCCGAATCCGACGCGATCGTGACGATGATGCCCACCACGACCAGCGTGGCCCCGGCGATGATGGCGTTACGAGCCATGACAGTCCTCCTGCGGACGAAATCGGTGTTCGGCGAGCCTAACGACGGCGGCCCGAGAACGACGAGATCAGCGCTCGTCGACGGTCAGTTCGGCGCGACGACGCTGACCGACGATGCGCCGGCGACGACCTCAGAGATGACCCGCTGCACGTCCTCGGTCGTCACGGAACGGACGGCGTCGAGGTACTCATCGACCCCTACCACCCGATCGCGGATCAACACGTTGGTCGCCAGTCGCGCCATGCGACTGCCGGTGTCTTCGAGACCGAGCACGGTGGCGCCCTCGAAACCACCGCGGGCCACGTCGAGCTCCCGTTGCCCGGGACCGTTCTCGGCAAGGTCGGTGAGCTGTTCGTCGATCACCGCCTGCACCGCGTCGAGGCGCTCGGGAGCGGTACCGGCGTACACGGAGAACGTCCCCGAGTCCACGAACGAACCAACCGATGCGAACACGGTGTAGCTGAGACCGCGCTTTTCGCGAACCTCTTGGAAAAGGCGGCTCGACCAGCCCCCACCCAACAGTTGCGTGGCGACGGCGAGGGCATAGCGATCCGGGCTGTGGAGCCCACCGGACCGCCAACCCTTTGCGTAGTGCGCCTGTTCGATCGAGCGATGGGTCGTCACGTCCGGCACAACCTCGTTGCCCGGACCGACTCGCTTGGGCTGACCGCCCCCGCTACGACTGGCGAGTGCGGCATCCACTCGAGCAACGATCTCGTCGTGGTCGATCGGCCCGACCACCGACAGGACCATGTTGGGTCGGCGATACCAGCGATCATGAAATTCGCGCACGTCGTCGACCGTGATCGCCCGCACCGACTCTGCACTGCCGAGCACTTCCCACCCGAGCGGGTGACCGGGAAAGAGGCTCTCGGCGAGCACCCCATGAACGACATCGTCGGGTGTGTCGACGCTCCACGCCAACTCTTCGAGAATGACCTGTCGTTCGGCTTCGAGCTCGTTGGCCGTGAAGCCGGGGTCGACCAGCACGTCGAGCAAGGTGTCGAGCCCGAAGTCGAGTTCCCACGCGGGGACTCGAGCGTGGAACGCCGTGTACTCCTTCGACGTGAAGGCGTTGAGATCACCGCCAACGGCATCAATACCCTCGGCAATGTCACGGGCCGATCGGGTCGACGAGCCTTTGAACAGGAGATGTTCGAGGAAATGGGAGACGCCGGCGACCGGTGCCGGTTCGTCTCGATTACCGACCCCGACCCACGCCCCGACCGCGACGGAGCGCGATCGGGGCACGGTTTCGGTGACGACCCGCAGGCCGCCATCGAGTCGGCTGACACGGATGGCGTCGTCGTCGAGTGCCGACGACGCCATCTCGTGCAACGGATTAGCCGTCACCGGCGCCCGCGACCTCCGCGGCCCCGGCCGCGCCCGCCGCCACCGCCGCCGCCGGAGCGACGGGGAGCTTCGGGACCGAGATCGCCGAATTCCTCGGCCAGGTCAGCGTCGAAGGCCGCTTCGAACGAGACAGCCTCTTGCTCGCCGTCGACCTCGACGGCAGTGTCGCCGCCGGAGGCTGGGGCTTCAGCGCCGTCGCCACCGGTGGCTTCGGGGCCGTCGCCGATCGGCTTGAGCGAGATCTTGCCGTTCGGGTCGACGTCCTCGACGACGACCTGGACTTCCTGACCGAGCTCGAGGACATCCTCGACCTTGTCGATGCGCTTGCTTCCACCGATCTTGGAGATGTGGAGCAGGCCATCGCGGCCCGGGAGGATGTTGACGAACGCACCGAACTTGGTGATGTTCACGACGCGACCGGCGTACTCGGCGCCGACCTCGGCGGTCGGCGGATCGAGGATCAGCTCGATCTGACGACGGGCTTCAGCCACACGCTCGTTGTCGGTGCTCGAAATCGCAACGATGCCGACCATGCCGTCGTCGTCGACGGAGATGTCGGCGCCGGTCTCGCCCTGGATCGTGTTGATGACCTTGCCCTTGGGGCCGATGACCTCGCCGATCTTGTCGATCGGGATCTCGAAGCTGACGATCTTCGGGGCGGTGTCGCGAACCTCGTCGCGGGGCTCGGGGATGGCCTCGAGCATGATGTCGAGGATGTCGAGACGGGCCTCACGGGCCTGCGACAGCGCACCGGCGAGCACGTTGGCGGGGATGCCAGCGATCTTGGTGTCGAGCTGCAGGGCGGTGATGAAGTCGGTGGTACCGGCGACCTTGAAGTCCATGTCGCCGAACGCATCCTCGGCGCCGAGGATGTCGGTGAGGGTGACGTACTCGCCTTCGGCGTGCACGAGACCCATGGCGATACCGGCGACGGGTGCCTTGATCGGCACACCGGCGTCCATCAGCGAGAGGGTCGAGCCGCAGACCGAACCCATCGAGGACGAACCGTTCGAGGCCATGACCTCTGAGACGGTACGGACGGTGTAGGGCCACTCTTCGAAGCTCGGCACGATCGGGGCGACCGCCCGCTCAGCGAGCGCACCGTGACCGATCTCACGACGCTTGGGGCCACGCATGAAGCCGGTCTCACCCGTGGAGAAGGGCGGGAAGTTGTAGTGGTGGAAGTAGCGCTTCTTCTCGAGCGGAGACAGGTCGTCGATCATCATGTCGCTGCGGCCCATGCCGAGCGTCGTGATGTTGAGAACCTGCGTCTCGCCGCGCTGGAAGAGGCCTGAGCCGTGCGACGTCGGGATGACGCCGACCTCGGAACTGACCGAGCGCAGGTCCGCCGCCTTGCGGCCGTCGATGCGGATGCCTTCTTCGACGATGCGCTTGCGCACGACCTTCTTCATCACCGAGCGAGCGGCGGCCTTGATCTGCTTGACCGCATCGTCGGTCTCGGCGAACTGGCTCTCGAGCTCAGCCACGAGTGCGGCGTTGACCTCGGACTCGGCGTTCTGCCGATCGGTCTTGTCGGCGATCTTCTGGGTCTCGGCGATGCGATCGGTGCCCGCCGCTTCGACCGCGGCGTAGATCTCGTCGCTGTAGTCGACCGACAGCGGCGGGACCATCTTCTCGATCGGGCCGAGCTTCTCGATGCACTCCTGCTGGAGCTCGATCATCTCGCGGATCCAGACCTTGCAGGCCTCGAGCCCGCCGGCGAGGGTGTCCTCGTCGACCTTGGGGGTGCCGTTCTCGTAGAGCTCCCACGTGTTCACGGTGCCGCCGGCCTCGACCATCATCACCGCGACGTCGTCGCCGTCGAGGCGGCCGGCCACGACCATCTCGAAGGCCGACTCGTCGGACTCCTGGTAGGTCGGGAACGGGATCCATTCACCGTCGGGCGACCAGCTCATGCGAACCGCACCGATCGGGCCCTCGAAGGGGATCGGGGAGACGGACAGGGCGAGCGACGCGGCGTTGAGGGCGAGCACGTCGTACGGGTTTTCCTGATCGGCGCCGAGCACGGTGCCAACCACGTGGACCTCGTTGCGGAACCCGTCGGGGAAGGCAGGGCGCAGCGGACGGTCGATGAGACGGCAGGTCAGGATCGCCTGCTCGCCGGCGCGTGCTTCACGACGGAAGAACGAGCCGGGGATCTTGCCCGCGGCGTACATGCGCTCTTCGATGTCGACGGTCAACGGGAAGAAGTCGGCACCATCGCGGGGCGACTTGGCGCCGGTGGCGGTGACGAGGACGACGGTGTCGCCCATCCGAGCGGTGATCGAACCGCCGGCGAGGGGGGCGAACTTTCCGACCTCGAAGGTGGCGTCCTTGCCCTCGCCGCGCGTGAACGCGCCGGTGACGGAAGTGGTTTCAGTCATGGGTTGTCAATTACTCCTGGACCCCACGACTGCTAGTTCCCAGTCGTGAGCCGCCGAGCGGAGCTCGGAGGTTCACGACTCGTACCAACAAGTCGCAAGATCCCTTGTGTGCTGGACCTTCCAGCAACTGGGATTCGTCGGGTTTCGCGGGCATGCCCCGAGAAACCGAAAGGGCGACCCCGGGGGGCCGCCCAAACATTGTTTCAGCGTCGCAGACCGAGGTGTGCGATCACTTCGCGGTACCGCTCGATGTCGTTGTCCTTGACATAGTCGAGGAGACGACGGCGCCGACCGACGAGCATCAGCAGGCCTCGCCGGCTGTGATGATCCTTTTTGTGGCTCTTCAGGTGCTCGGTGAGGTGGTTGATCCGCTCGGAAAGCAGAGCGATCTGGATCTCGGGAGATCCGGTGTCGTTCTCGTTCAGGTCGAATGCCTTCGCCATGTCAGCGATGGTTTCGGCCTTGGGGCGCAGATTGGTAGCCATGTCGTTCGTTGTTCTTTCGTGAGGGTGTCTGACCCGGCCGCCCATGCCGCAGTGCGTGCGGGGCAGCGGTTCCCGTACCTACGGGGACGTCCCAAGGGTAACGGCGACCCCGCCGAACCGGGCACACCCGTCACGGTACGAGGTCGATCTCCCAGTTCGCATCGGCATCGAGAATCACAATGATGAGGGGTTGATCGACGGGACCGGCCGTGCCGCCTTCGGCCGTGACGCGGCAGTCGATCCGGCGACCCGGCTGCACGACGACAGAGTCTTCGGCGCACGTCACCACCGGTGCGCCACCGAGCTCGGCATCGAGCCGGGCCGCGGCAGCGGTTTCAGCCGCGGCGACGTCGAACAGGTCGGTGATGATGTCCGCAGCAACCTGGATCTCGCCCTCGAGCGCGGGCGACACGGTGACGCCGAGTTCGACCGGATCCCCATTGAGGAGCCCCGAACACGTCAGCGTGCCGCCATCGGCGGGCAGCGTGACCGATTCCCCATCGGCGAGCCCGGGACACGCCACCGACTCGATACCAACGGCTGCAACCTCGACCTCGAGCGCGGCCGTGATGATGTTCGGCTCGAAAACCGGCTCCTCGTCTGCACACGCCACACCGACCAGTGCGACGAACGCGACCGCCATCAGACGGCGAGCCACAGCACGAGTCCCATCTGCCCGAGATGATCGGTTGCGTGCACGAGCGCCCGGCCGCCGGGGGCAGGTTCGACGAACCGATTCCAGGCGAGAAGCGCATCGGATGCGAGGAAGAGTGCGCCGCCCAACGCCGCCGTTGGTTCCGCGGTCGCTGCTCCGAGGGTCGCCATGGTTGCGGCGAGAATCCCGAGAACCATCACGCCGACGGAGGTGACCCGGCCGCGTTCGCGGGCACCCGCGAGGATTTGTGGCACCGCCCCAAAACCGAGTCCCACGATCAGGAGCCCGGCGGTGATCTCGGCGCCGAGGTCGAGCGTGCCCGACTGCAAGAACGCCGCGATGTACAACACGTGGGCGACCATCAGCGCAAACACTCCGGCTTCGAACCGGGCGTCGGGCGTTGCGAGAACCACGTCCCCGACCAGGGCGGCACCGAGTGCAGCGAGCACCAGTCCGCGCACGATCCCGTCGGTGGCGTCGATCGAGAGCGACGCGCCGATCAGCGCAATGATGACGAGCGGTTTGGAGATGAACTCGACACTGATCCGCCCTTTCGCCACACCCCACCAGTCGATGACGGCGGCAATGCCGGCAAGGATGAAGAGGACAATGGTCGGTGTGTTCACCGGGTCAGATCTCGGCGGCGACGGCGTCAGCGAACGACGTCCCGTTTTGAATCATCATCTTGTATTGCATCACGTGACGGGGTCGGTTGAAGCCGAGCACGCCAACGAGCTTGCCCTCGCGCCCGTAGAGCTGGGCAAAGCGACGCTCATCGAGTGAGCCGGTCGCAAGGTGAACGTCATCACCGGGTCGGATGCGACCAGCAAGCTGGATCTTGCGGTCGAATTGATCAGACCAGAACCACGGCACCGGCTCGAACGGCGCCGCATCGGCATCGTCGACAAGCAGCCGTTCGGCGGCGTGAACACCCTGCTCGATGGCATTGTCCCAGTGCTCGACCCGCATGACTTCGTCGAAGCGACCGTTGGGCCAGCGGGCAACATCACCCGCTGCGGTGACGCCGGGCGCGGCGAGCATGGTGGCGTCGCACAGAACACCATCGTCGAGCGCCAGACCCGAGCCTTCGAGCCATTCGGTGTTCGGGATGACCCCGATCCCGATCACCACCACATCTGCTTCCACGACATCGCCGTTGCCGAGTACGACGCGAGCAACCCGACCGCCCTCGGCTTCGAGCCGCTCGACACCGACGCCGGTCCGAAGATCGACACCGTGCTCGGAATGCACGTCGGCCATCACCTGGCCGACCTCGTTCCCGAGCACCCGACCCAGTGGCGTCGCAAGCGGTTCGATCATCGTGACCTCGTGACCGCGGACCCGGCATGTCGCTGCGACTTCGGCACCGATGAAGCCGGCGCCAACAACGGCCACCCTCGCCGGCTGCGCATCGAGCTCGGCTCGCAGCGCAAGGGTGTGGTCGAGCCCACGTAGGACGTGCACGCCAGCCATGTCTTCTGTGCCTGGCAGGGTCCGGCAGCGGGCTCCCGTTGCGATCAGGAGACCGTCGACGGTCTCGTCGCCGTCGGTCGTCGAGAGGAGGCGGGTGCCGAGGTCGAAGCCGGTTGCCTGAACGCCAGGCCGGAAGTCGAGATCGAGATCGTCGAACTTCTCGGGTTTGGTGAGCGCGATTCGATCGACGTCCCAGTCACCGGCGAGAACCTGTTTCGAGAGTGGAGGCCGGTCGTAGGGACGATGGGGCTCATCGCCGATCAGCGTGATACGACCGTCGAACGCTCGCCGTCGAAGCCCCTCCGCAGCGCGGATACCGGCGAGTGATGCGCCGACGATGTGGATCGATTGTCGGGCCATGCCGTTCGATCAGTCTTCGATGGTGATGGCTTGCTTGGGGCAGCGCTGGGCGGCCTCTTCGATGCGGTCACGATCGCCGTCGTCGGGGGTCTCGTTGAGGACGTACAAGAAGTCGTCGTCGCGAACCTCGAAGATGTCGGGCGCCATCTGCATGCAGACGGCGTTGCTCTCGCACAGGTCAAAATCGACCACGATCTTCATTGCGCATCCTCCCCGGGATTCGAACGCCTGTGACCTTAGATCATGCGTCCGCCGACACCGAAGCGCGGCGCAGCTCAGACACCCGGTCGCTGCTTGACATCGATGCCGAAGCGTTCCCGGACCTTGGCGTCGATGGCGGCGGGGATGTGGTCAGGCCAGTGGTTCTCGAGCAGTTCGTTGGTGCGCTCATGAGCTCGCACCAACTGATCTTTGCCGCCGGCGTCCATCCAGTTGTCGGGCGTGTCCCGGTCACCGATGTCGGGATAGATGTACTCGCGCTGCATCAGCTCGAGTGTCTGGTCGCTGCCGAGGAAGTGGCCTGCGCCGGTGACGACGTCCTGGATGACCTGGGTCGACAAGGTGTCGGCGTTGACCTCGATGCCTCGAACGGTGCGGTTGATCGAACCGAGCATGTCGTTGTCGATCACCAGCCCCTCGAACGAACACGCCAGCAGCGAGGCGAGCATGCCCGCCGACTCGTAGACGATGTTGGCGCCGGCATGACCGGCCAACGCGATGTTGAGGCCCTTCTCGTAACCGGCCTGGGCGTCGGGCACCTTGGAGTCGGCCATGCCTGCAGCGACGCCGGACGGGAGGCCGAGCCAGTTGGCGACCTGTGCGGCGGCGGCGTTGAGCACGCCCTCCTCGCCGGAACCACCGCTCATGGCACCGGTGCGAAGATCGGACACGAATGGCCACAGCCCCATGATGCAGGGGTGTCCGGGCGACATGAGGTTGACCGTGGTGAGCCCGGCGAGACACTCAGCAAGGGCCTGCGCGAGCGAACCAGCGAGCGCCGCCGGTGACGTGGCACCGGCCTGACCGGCCGACAGCAAGTTGATCGGCATGCCGCACTCGACCTGGGCGACCATGCACTTGATCGACTCTTCAGCGAAACGCATCGGCGGCACGACGAAGGTGTTGTTGGCAGCCAGGATCGGTCGCTTCCGGAACTCGCCCTCGCCGCCCATCATCATGTCGAGCATGTCGACGGTCTCATAGACGTGGGGCTTCTCGAACCACGAGGTGCCGACCGGCTTGCGGCAGCCGGCGATGGCGCCATAGGCGGTGTTGAGATCGAGCAGACGACTGTCCTCGTGGTTGCGGGCCACGACGGTGCGAACGTAGAAGTGAATGTTGTCGAGTGCGTCGACCAGCCGACCGCAGTCGTAGACGTCGTCGCCGCTGGAGTGCCGGAACGAATTGGTCACGTAGTCGTACATGAGCACCGCTGCGCCACCGGTACCGAAATGCACCCTGTCGCCGCCGACCTCGATCGATTTCGACTCGTCCCACGCGTGCCAGGTGAATTCCTTGGCGGCGGTCTGCATTGCGTTCTCGACGATGCCCTTCGGGTAGTAGAGGCGATCGCCGTCGACCCAGCCGCCGGCCGCGGTGACGACCTCGACGAACTCCGGGATGGGCGACCCCATACCGACGTGTTCGAGCAGCCAGATGGCGGCGTCGTAGACCTGCTGCAGGTCGGCCTCGGACAGGGGCTTGTAGAGGCCGCCGGGCAGGCCTGGACGAACGGGCCGCATGTCCTGTTCGAGCGGGGCCTGGCGGGCAGCTACTCGGCCGGCCCGGCCGCCGGAGCGGCGACGGGGGCCCTTGCTCGTCGCTGCGTCTGGGGCGCTGACGTCTTCGCTCATGTCACGTCACTCTCGGGTCAGGCTCGGATCGCCTCGTTGGCCGGGTCGTAGGCCGGCTCGGCGAGCACGGTTGCGCTTCGCCGCACCCCGAGCATCTGCAGCTCGAAGGTCGAGCCCGGAGCTTCGTAGTCGGGAGCGACGTAGACGAACCCGAGGGACTTGCCGACTGCGTGGCCGTAGGCGCCGGAGGTCCCGATGCCCATGATTTTGCCGTCGCTGCCGATGGCTGGCTCGTTGCCGAGCAGCTCGGATTCGCCACCTTCGATCTCGCAGTAGACGAGCACCATCTCCAGCGGATCGGCCTGATCACGACGAGCGACGGTCGCTTCCTTACCAACGAACTCACCGTCGAAGTCCACGAAGCGCTCGATGCGGGCCTCGATCGGCGTAATCTCGGTAGTGAGCTCGCTACCCCAGCCCTTGTATCCCTTCTCGATGCGCATCGAGTTCATGGCGTAGGAACCAAAATGCACCATGCCGTGCGGTTCGCCAGCGGCGACCAGGGCCTCGTAGACCGCGGGCATGTCGTCGAGCTTCATGTGGAGCTCCCAACCCAGCTCGCCGACGTAGGAGACACGAAGCGCCTTGAGGTCGACACCGGCGACGGTGATCTCCTGGGCGGTAAGCCAGCGGAAGGCTGGGGCGTGAAGATCTGCGTCGGTGAGGGTCTCGAGCACGTCGCGGCTGCGAGGGCCGGTGACCGCAAGGATGCCGTGCGTGTCGGTGAGGTTCGTGACGGTGACGTCCTCGCCGGGCTCGATGTGATGGTTGAGCCAGTCCTCGTCGTGGGTGGTGCCCATGATCGCCGAGTTGAGGTAGTAGCGACCTTCGCCAAGGCGGGTGATCGTCATCTCACATTCGATGCCGCCGAGGCTGGTGAGCATGTGCACGAGGCGCATACCTCCGTCCTTGCCCGGCACCTTGTTGGCGCTGACCCGGTCGAGGAGCTTCTCAGCGTCGGCGCCGGTCACCTCGAACTTGGCGAAGGCGGTGAGGTCGGCGATGCCGACGCGTTCACGGGTGCCGCGCACCTCGTCGCCGACGATGTCGAAGGCGTTCGAGTGGTGGAACGAGTGGGTCTCGGTCTCGCCGTAGTACTGCGGACGCTCCCAGCCGAAGACCTCTTCCCACTGCGCACCCTTCGCGTCGAGTGCGTCGTAGAGCGGGTTGACCTTCTGCTTGCGGGCGGCCGGGTGGTGCTCGCCGGGCGGACGGGTGGCGTACATGAGGTGGTATTCCTCGATCGCCTTGTCGACCGCGAACTGCTTGGACGCACCGGCGTGGTCGCCGAAGCGACGGGGGTCCATGTGGCGGACGTTGATCTCGGTCTGGCCGTGCACCATCCACTGGGCGAGATACTTGCCGGCGCCGGGACCCTGGGTGATGCCGATCGACGAGCCGCTGCAGTGCCAGTAGTTGCGCAGGCCGGCCTGCGGGCCCATCAGGTAGCCGGAGTCGGGCGTGTGGGTGATCGGGCCCGACACGACCTTCTTGATGCCGCTGTCGGCCCAGGTCGGCACCCGCTCGAGCGCCACCATCAAACAGTCGGCGATGACGTCCATGTCGGGTGCGGTCAGGTAGAAGTCGAGGTTCCAGTCGATGCCGTCGACGCCATAGGTCTGGGCACCGGCGGTCTCGTACGGGCCGATGAGGATGCCGTCGATCTCGCGTCGGTAGTACGCCGACGAGCGAGGGTCACGGGTAACGGGGATCTCGAAGTCGAGCGCCTTCATCGCATCGAGCGGCTCGGTGATCAGGTACTGGTGGATCACCGACACGATCGGCACGTCGATGCCGACCATCGCGCCGAGCTGAGGGGCGTAGTGGCCCGCTGCGTTCACGACGTGTTCGGCGACGATGCGGCCCTTTTCGCTGATGACCTCCCAGCGGCCGTCGGGTAGCTGGTTCATGTCGGTCACGCGGTTGTTGCGGATGACCTCGGCGCCCAGCTGACGGGCGCCCTTCGCCATGGCGTTGGTGGTGCCGGTCGGGTCGGCCCAACCGTCGTTCGCGGTCCAGAGCGCGGACTGGACGTCGTCGATGTTCTCCATGAGCGGGTTGAGCTCCTGGATGCGGTCCTTGCCGACGATCTCGTTGTGGATGCCGAGACCGTCCATCTGGGCACTCACCTGACGGTGCCACAGCACGTCCTCGTCGGTGATGGCGAAACGCAGCGCACCACAACCATGCCAGCCCGATGAAAGGCCGGTCTCTTCTTCGATCGTCTGGTAGAGGTCGACCGCCTGCTGGTGGACCTTGGCCATGTTGAGATCACCGACGAAGTTGGGGATCAGACCGGCGGCGTGCCAGGTCGACCCCGAGGTGAGCTCACCCTTTTCGATCAAGACCGTGTCGGGGCCCCACCCTTCGTGGGCCAGGTGGTACAGCAGGCCCACGCCCATGGCGCCCCCACCGATGATCACGACGCGCGCTTCATCCCTCACAGTGTGCTTCCCCTCAAGCGTTGCTGAGCGATCCACTCTCCGTGTCGTTTCACTGAGTGGAACGTTCCGTTCTCTGACCGATAGTGTAGCGAACGAGATGCAAGCAATCGACCGCGCCTTCACCGTCTTGCGAGCCGTCGCCTCCCGCCGCGGCACCTCGACCCTCGCCGACGTGACCAGAGAGTCCGGGCTCCCCAAGTCCACGGTCTTGCGGCTGCTCATCGCCCTTGAAGATCAAGGCGCCGTGCAAACCGTCGGCGGGCGGTATGCCATCGGGCCTGGGCTCGCCTCGCTCTCCCACCAGGGAGCGCCGGCCAGCGCCTTGAAGGAGATCGCCCGCCCTCACATCGTGGAACTGGCCGAACTCCTCCAGGAACATGTGTCGCTCACGATCGCCGACGGAGACGCCACGCTGTACGTCGACACGGCGATTGCGGAGAGTTCGGTCATGGTGCAGGACTGGACCGGTGAGCGGCTCCCCTACCACGCCTCCGCCGGTGGGCTTGCGCTGATGGCGGCCTGGCCCGATGCCGCGATTCGCGCCCATGTCGCAACCGGCCTCGAACAGTCGACACCCAGCACGGTCATCTCGCTGAAAGGGATCCGCCTCAAGGTCGCCCAAGCTCGCGCCGGTGCCGTCTGGACCCATCAAGAGTTCGCAGAGGATGTGAACGGCGTCGGCGCTCTCATCGTCGACCCTGACGGCGAACCGCTCGGTGCGCTCAATGCCTACGGACCGGACTATCGGTTTCCGGGCGATCGCGATCTCGACGAGATCGGTCAGGCGGTCATCGAAACGAGCCGAGCCATCGGCGATCGCATCGGTGTTGCCTGAGTCGAGGCGTCAACCCCGCACCCTGAGGCCGCTGAACAGCCGAGGTCGTCAGTCCCGCCCTTGGGAACGGTCCGCTGTCTCAGATACCGAACCGGTGTGTGGTGTGTCATGCTCCCGAACCGACGAAACCGGTCCGCGACGGGCCGAACGTGTCGCACGACCAGCGAGGGGGTTCGAGATGCGAGCAGCAGTTCTGCGCAAGGCAGGCGAACCCCTGACGATCGAAGACGTCGACATCGATGACCCTGCGCCCGGGGAGGTCTTGATCCGCACCGCGGCCGCCGGTGTGTGCCATTCAGATCTGCACTTCATCGAAGGGTTGTACGACACGCCGATGCCCTGCGTT
>JBCCYT010000069.1:0-21622 GCA_039188975.1 Actinomycetota bacterium | reverse complement strand
GCTTGGATCGGAGATCCCTCGGCGGGCGAGGTCGAGGACGACGTCGGCGAGATCGGCGTTGACGATCGCCGGTGGTGCGCTCACCGCCCGGGCACCGTGTTCGGCCTTTGACCACAGACGGATCGCAACACCCGGGCCGAGACGACCGGCCCGTCCCGCACGTTGCTCAGCCGACGCCTTGCTGATCGGGCCGGTGTGCAACCCGCTCATTGCGGTGCGGGCATCGAACCGCGGGCTGCGCTCGAGACCGGCATCGACCACGGCCGTGATGCCGTCGACGGTGAGCGACGTCTCGGCGATGTTGGTGGCGAGCACGACTCGTCGCCCGGCTCGGGCGACGAGCGCGGCGTCTTGTTCAGCGGCGGGAAGCGAGCCGTGGAGGGGGAGGACCGTCGGGCCGTCCGGGCCGAGCTCGGCAACCAGCTCGCGTTCGACGGTTCGGATCTCACCGACACCGGGGAGGAAGACCAAGACATCTCCTGGTCCCCGGAGCGCCTCCCGCACGGCTCGCACCACGGCCGGCGCGAGCGGGTCTCGCCGCTTCTTGGGACGCCACACGATCTCGATGGGGTGGGTGCGCCCAGGGGATGAAATGACCGGAGCATCACCGAGATGGGCGGCGACCGCCTGTGCGTCGATCGTGGCCGACATGACCAGCAGCCGGGCCGTGTGCGTCGTTGCGTGCGATCGGGCGGTGTCTCGGCCGGCAAGCAGGAGCGCAAGGCCCACATCGGCCGGGACCGACCGTTCGTGGAACTCGTCGAAGATCACGAGACCCACGTCCGCAAGCTCGGGATCGTCGACGAGCCGGGCGGTCAGGACACCTTCGGTCACGACGAGAAGTCGCGTCGACGGACCGATCGCTTGGTCGTCGCGGGTGATCCAGCCAACGGTTTGGCCCGGTTTCTCTCCGAGCAGGCTCGCCATGCGCCGCGCCGCCGCCCGAGCTGCCATTCGCCGGGGCTCGAGCATGATGATCGTGCGGCCGTCGAGCCAGGCCTCATCGAGCAACCGAAGCGGCACGATGGTCGTCTTTCCCGCCCCCGGCTCCGCAGTCAGGACCGCCTGATGATGATCGCGCAGCGCGTCTCGCACGGCCGGAATCGAGGCTTCGACAGGGAGGTCGGTGGGCGGGAGCACAACAGGCATCAGCCTCCATCGTGCCTCGCCGATGTGTGCGAGGCTCAACCACATGGCAACACCTGGTCTCAAGGTCCATCTCGTCGACGGCACCTATGAGCTTTTTCGCTTCCACTATGCGAAGTCGAATCGCGATCCTCGCGCTGGTGCCCAGCGGGGAGTGCTCAACACCGTGCTCGATCTGGTGGCCGATGGCGCAACCCATGTCGGGATTGCGACCGACCATGTGATCGAGTCGTGGCGCAATGACCTGTACGACGGGTACAAGGACGGCGCTGGTATCGACCCCGACCTGTTCGCCCAGTTCCCCGAAATCGAGGAGCTCTTGCGGCTGGCGGGTTTCGCGGTGTGGCCCCAAATCGAACACGAGGCTGACGACGCCATGGCGGCGGCGGCCGCGATGGCCGCCGCCGACGAACGGGTCGCGCAGGTCGTGATCTGCACGCCCGACAAGGACCTGGCGCAGTGTGTCACTGACGATGGTCGCGTCGTGCAGCTCGATCGGCGACGAGAGATCCTCTATGACCGGGCCGGGGTGATCGAAAAGTTCGGCGTGCCGCCCGAGTCGATTCCCGACTACCTCGGTGTGGTCGGTGACACCGCTGACGGGTTTCCCGGGTTGGCCGGGTGGGGCGCAAAATCGGCGGCGACGATTTTGACCCGGTACGGCCACATCGACCAGGTACCCCACGATGTCGAGGAGTGGGACGTGACCGTTCGTGGCGCGGCCAAGCTGGCGGCGACGCTGCACGAGCACTTCGAGGATGCGCTGTTGTTTCGCCGGATCGCCACCGTCGACCTCACCGCTCCGGTGAGTGCGTCGATCGACGAGATGGCGTGGCACGGCCCTCAACCCGGCTTCGATGAACGGTGCCGCGAGCTCGGGGCTGACCGTCATCGTGCTCGTGCGTATTCCCTCTGGGAGGAGCACCGTGGTTGATCGTGACGCGGCATTGGCCATCGCCGCCGAGCACGGCGATGAACTCGCGAGTCGGCTGGCGTTCGTCTATGAGCTCGACAAGCTCAAGACGGTTCTGCGTCAGAGCATGCTGATCGATGATTCGCGTCAGGAGAACTCCGCGGAGCACTCGTGGCACCTGGCGATGACGGCGATGACGCTGGCTCCGCTCGCCGATGAGGTGATCGATGTCAGCCGCGCCATCAAGATCCTGCTCGTCCATGACATCGTCGAGATCGATGCCGGTGATGTCTTCATCTACGACGACGCCCAGCGAGCAGCCGCGGAAGCGGCGGAGCAGGCAGCTGCCGAGCGCATCTTCGGCCTTCTCCCGGCCGAGCAAGCGGCTGAGTTCCGCGGCTTGTGGGATGAATACGAGGAGCGCAGCACCCCCGAGGGCCGGTTCGCCTACGCCTGTGACCGGCTCCAGCCCCTACTGCTCAACGTGGCGATCGGAGGGGGGAGTTGGAGGCGCCACGGGGTCACAGCCGATCGGGTGAAGGCGATCAATGGGGCGATCGATGATGGCCTGTCGCAGGTGTGGGCGGTGGCGGAGCGGTTCATCGACCAGGCGGTCGCTGACGGCCAGCTGCTTCCACCGGCCGAGTAATTCGTCGTCCTTACGACGTTCTTGGATCCACGAGGCAGGGTCGGACCGTTATCACTCATGAATTGGTGCTCGTCTCCTCCAGGAGGTCCCCCATGCGAGTCGTTCTTCATGCTCCCGACCGGGTGCATCATCTCTTGATCGCGATGGCAGCCGATGCATCCGATCTGGATTTGATTATCGAGTTCGTGGCCACTGCGGAGCAGTTGCCGGCCGTTGTCGACGCCGCCGTCGAGTCGCGTTGGCCCCCCGACGCGGTGATGGTCATCAGCGAAGGCGATGCTGGCCCGCTCGATGCGGTCGCCTCGATCGATCGGTCGCGTGATTGGTCGGCGCCGATCGTCGTCGCGTCCACCCGCACGTCCGATGCGGAGCGGCTGTGTGCCTATGCCGCCGGCGCTGACTGGTATCAGGAGATGCCGAGTCGGTTCTCTCAGCTGGTCGAACTCATCGAGTTCCTGGTGGTGAAGGCTGCCATCGACCTGGTCGACGAGGTCGAGACCTACCTCCTCGCGAACTGACCGCTACACCGAGATGGGCACGATGACGATCCCGTCGGCGTCGGCGTAGAGATGATCGCCGGGGTTGATGGTCACCCCGCCGAAGGTCACGGGAATGTCTCGCTGACCCACACCGTGTTTCTCGGTCTTGCGAGGCACGGTCCCGAGCGCAAACAGGCCGATGTCGGTGCCGGCGAGTTCGACGGTGTCGCGTACGGCCGCGTACACCACGAAGCCAGCCCACCCGTTCGCGGCAGCCTCGGCGGCCACATTGCCACCGACCATCGACCGTCGCATCGAACCGCCACCGTCGACGACGAGGACACGACCCTCACCGGGCTCGGCTACTGCGTGTTTGACCAGCGAGTTGTCCTCGTGCGCTTTGACCGTCACCACGGTGCCAGCCATGTCTGAGCGGCCACCGTAGGAGCGGAAGTCGGTCGTGAGGATGGCCGCGTCGTCGTGGTCGTCGCAGATGTCAGCGGTGGGTCGCGGGGCGATGGTCATGGGCTGATCTTGGCCCGCTGAGCGTCGGAACGACCACGTTCCGGGCGACTCCGGCGCGTTACAATCGCGTTGCGAAGCCACGCTCTGAAGCGAAATCGACCCACCTCGGTGGGATTCGGCCACTTAGCCACAGGCCTGTCCACAACCCCCTGGTGGAACGCTGGCTGACCTGTCACCCTCAGTGTTGTGGCGCAGGCGGGGCGCCGTGCCACTTGACCAAAGGAGGCGTCATGCCTGCCAACGATCGAGTGCAGAATTCGTCTGTGCCGAGGACGTCGAACGACGTGCCTGGGCGCCGGCTACGCATCGTCATGACCGACGACGATCACAACGACCATCTGCTCGTCACGATGGCCGCAGAGGCTGCTGGTCTCGATGCGGAGTTCATCTTTCACGACGACGGATCCATGTTGTTGCACCGCTTGGAGCTCTTGATCGGGCTTGATTCGCTGCCGGACTTGTTGATCCTCGACCTTCGTATGCCGGGCCTGGACGGTCATCGCACGCTCGAAGCACTGCAGCGTCACGACGTTCTGTGGCAGATCCCAGTCGTCGTGTTCTCCACGTCGACCCGCCAGGCCGACGAAGCCAGGGCATACGCCAATGGTGCCCATTGGTTCGTCACGAAGCCGAGCACCTTCGATGGCATGGTCGACTTTGCCAAATCGCTGGAGTGGCGGGCCAACGCCTTGCCGTACGACCTGGGCAGGGCTCGACAGACAACACCGGCCATCGACCTCACCGAGGGTTCGCTGATCGAAGAGATCGAGCACTTCTTGGGACCCACCGGCGAGTGAGATGACCGTTGTCGACCATGTGGACCTCTCCACTGGTGGCGACCTGGTCCTCGTCGAGGACGAGGACCTCGACGCGGAACTGATTCAGGCCTACCTGCGGCGATCCGCCCCGGCCTGGACCATGCACCGCGCATCGACCTTGGCCAAAGGGCTCGATCTGTGCGAACTCAAGCGTCCTGACCTCGTCCTCGTCGACCTCAATCTGCCTGACGCGACCGGGCTCACGACCGTGCGGAGCTTCCGGGAGCGCTACCCGTCGATGCCGTTGATCGTGGAGTCGAGTGTCGGTGATCAGCAGATCACTACCGAGGCGTTGCGGCTCGGGGCGCAGGACTACCTGATCAAGGAAGAGATCACCGCCGCTTCGCTGGAGCGTTCGATTCGCTATGCACTGGCGCGGCATCGGGCGCAGCAGCAGCTGAACGAGGCGGCGCACGCGATCGAGGAGCGCGATGCCGAACTCGACGACTTTGCCCAGGTGATCGCCCATGATCTCCGTGCGCCCGTGCGGACTGCCCGGCTCTTGGCCGACCGGCTGATCGACCGTGTCGTCCTCGAGGATGAACTCACCGAGGATCTGGCCGTCCGCCTCGAGGACTCCCTGGCCCGCATGGACGACATGATTTTGTCGATGTTGGAGTACGCCGGGCTCGGACATGAGGTTCCCCAGGCAAAGCGGGTGTCCCTCCATTGGGTTGCGTTCGAGGCTCGACAGATCCTCGAGGCCGACCTCGGCGCGATCGAATCGAGCTTGGTGATGCCGATCGATCCGCTGGTGCAGGTTTGGGGCCGAGCCGAACTCCTGACCCGGGTGCTGATCAACCTGCTGTCGAACTCGATCAAGTATCGACGCATGGGTCATCGGCTGGTGTTGCGCTTCGAACTGGACCGTTCGGAGGATTGGGTGACGCTGTCGTTGATCGACAACGGCATGGGGGTGCCCCCATCGCAGCGCGATCGGGTCTTCCTGCCGCTCGAGCGAGCGCATCCGAACGCGGGGCCGGGACTCGGGTTCGGCCTGGCGATCTGTCAACGCATCATCGAGTCGCTCGGAGGAAAGATCTGGCTCGAAGGCAATGCGCTCGGGGGAACGACCGCGCGGATGAAGCTGCGACGGGCGGCCGACCTGGGCCACATCGAACTCGCCTGATCGGTCATCGCCGTTCCTCAACCGGGGGGAGCTGGTGCCGACAGGAGGAAGAGCGGCGCGGCACCCGAGGTGGGAGGTAGACCGATGCGAAGCCCAAAGGTGATGGTGATCGATGACGATCCCTTTGACCAGGCCCTGATTCGTTCGGCGTTTCGGCGGGTCGGGTCCGATGCCGACGTCGACCTTGTGCCGGAGATCGCAATCGCCATCCGGCTGTTGCAGACCCGACGGGCGCCTGATCTCTTGATCGTCGATCTCAATCTGGGATTCGAGACCGGCATCGAACTCATCGAATGGGTGCGCCAAGAAGAAGCGCTTCGGTGCCTGCCGGCGATCGTGATGTCGGGATCAGATGATCCTGCCGACATCACTGCTGCATACCGAGTGGGCGCCAACGCGTACGTGACAAAGCCACAGAGCGCCGAGGACCTCTACGCGCTGGTGGCCGCGCTCGACGCGTTCTGGCTCCAGGCGGCGAGATTGCCACCTGCGCAGGTCGCGCCCGTGTTAACTGGGTGACGTGCCTCCGGCGAACGAGACCGACAAGTGGAGCCGATGGGCGCTCGTCCAGCCGGTGCCGGTGCTCTTCATTCGCGATGATGTGATCGTCGACGCAAACGACGCGGCAGCCCGCCTTCTCGACGTGTCCCGTGAGCAGCTGGCTGCGGTTCCGCTCGCGGAGCTGATGATTGACAACGCTCCCGACGCGGGTGCCTCTGCCCGCGAGCGGGCGGTCCTGGTGCGGTCGGGTCACGAGTGGGTCGAGCAGCTCGCGTTCGAGTCGGTGATCGATGACGTCACGACGGCACTGTCGTTCCCGCCGCAGCCGCCGGCCGCGGCCGGCGAAGTGATGTCGGTCCCCGGTGAGATGGCGTTGCGGTATGCGAAGGTCGCCGCGCGGACCCACGTCGCGGCGAGTGATCTGGCGGCATGGATTGTCGCTGATCTCGGCGCCCGGGTCGCTGCGTTCGTGCGTTTCTCGGTGGTGACCGATGGGTCTCCGGCGCTCCTGCAAACCGTGGCTGCGGTTGATCAGACCCCTGACAAAGTGTTGACGTACTCGCCGAGCGGGGCCTTGCGTATTGAGCGGACCGCGGTGGCGCGCGCGATGGCCGTGGAGGGCGATGGCGTCGGACCGGAGTTCGCCGGTGGGGGCGGCTACCTGAGCGTGCCGGTGATGCGAAGCGGTCGAGTGGTCGGCGTCGTCGCCGTCGTCCGGCGGGCGAGTCAGGGGCGGTTGTCGTCCGCCGAGACCGCGCTGGTTCACGCAGCAGCCGATCAGTTGGGCATGGTCGAGGGATTGATCGAGGCGGAGACCATCGAGGAGCAGCTTCGATCGAGCGAGGAGGACATGCGGTTGTTCGCGTCGGCCTTGGCGCACGATCTCAAGGCCCCAATCCGCCACATCGCTTCCTTCGCGGCGATGAGCCTCGACGATGTGAAGGTGGACGGGACCGATTCGGACCTCCTCGCCAACCTGCAGCGGATTCTGATCTCCGCCGAACGAGCAAATGGTCAACTGGTTTCGTTGGTTGAGTACATCCGAGGCGTCGATGTCGATCTCGTGCCGGTCCCGTTGACGCTCTTGGCAGAGCGAGCGATCGCCGGGTTCGAGACCGAGATTGGCGACCTCGGTGGGACCGTGGTCGTGCAGGATCTGCCGGGCGAGGTTCACACCGATCCGGGCGTCGCCCAGATCATTCTCGGCAACCTGCTTGAGAACGCGATCAAGTACCGCCATCCGGAGCGCCCGCTTCGGATTGAGCTGGTGCCGACCGTATCTGCCACCCGCCGGACCCTGTCGGTGGTCGACAACGGCATCGGGTTGCCGGAAGGGCGTGAGGAGATGGCCTTCCTCGCCTTCCGGCGACTGCATCCCGATATCAACCAGCCCGGTTCAGGGATGGGATTGACGATCAGTCGACGACTTGCGGGTCTTGTTCACGCCGACCTGAGCAGCCGTCGCCTCGAGTGCGGGTCGAGATTCTCCCTCGCCATGCCGCGGGCGGATTGAGGTCGACGGACAACGCACTGGCCCCGACAACCACCCAACGTGATGAGTGGCGGCATAGCTACCCAGCGTGAGGCGATGTGGCTACTGTGGCTCGCTCATGGCGGATCCCATTGTTCTCGTGCTCGACGACGACCCCTTCGATCAGACCTTGATCGCCTCGGCGTTCGAACGGGTGGGATCAGCTGCCCACATCGACCTGGTCAGTGATGTGGCGTCGGCACTTGCGCGCTTTGCGGATGGTCCGACACCAACCATGGCGCTGGTCGACCTCAAGTTGGCGGGAGAGTCAGGACTTGATTTTGTCCAGGCGCTCCGCGCGGATCAGCGGACCCGGTACGTACCGGCGGTCATGTTGTCTGGCTCCGATGATCCCAGAGACCATCGAGCCGCCTACGACGTCGGTGCGAATGCCTTCGTCGTGAAACCGTCGAGCCTCGGCGCGATCGACGACCTCGTCAAGCGCCTCGACGCCTTCTGGATCGGTGCAGTACCGGCCGGTCCGCTCTCGGGCCGCTAGCCCTTCGCGGCAAGGACATCGCCGATGCCGATCGGCACCGGCACCTCGAGCTGATCGTAGGTGCAGCTCGACGGATCCCGATCACCTCGCCAGCGCACCCAACGGGTCGTACCGCGGAACCGCCCGTTCAGCACGGCCTCGTACTTGACTTCGGCGACGAGCTCACAGCGCATCGGGACCCATGCGTTCGTGTCTCGCCCTCCTGACCATCGATGCGGCGCGCCAGGCATGAGCCCATCCTCGTGGGCCTCGGCGATCATCCAATCACCCCAGGGGTGTTCGTTTGGATCGTCGGTGATGTACGGAGCCAGCGACTCCATCAGCTGTTCTCGCATACTCGCCTTGAAGCTCGACGCGACCCCCATGTGTTGAAGCCGTCCGACTCGGCCTGTTTCATCGACGGGATGCAGGCCGACGAGCAAGGAACCGACGCCGTTGCCGTCTTTGTGCATCCGGTAGCCAGCGACCACCACATCCGCCGTACGGGTGTGCTTGACCTTGAACTGGGAGCGCTTGTTGGGTTGGTATGTCCCGTCTCGGGGTTTCGCGATGAGGCCGTCCAGTCCGGCACCCTCGAACGCGACGTACCAGGCGTGCGCCTTGGCCCGATCAAGGGTCGATGGAATGAGGTGGATGGGTGGTTCGAAGCCCGCGCCGATCGTTTCCAAGATCGTGCGGCGATCGCGAAACGGCTCGTCCATCAGCGAGGTTTGGTTGACCGCCAACACATCGAACACAACGAACTCAGCGGGGGTTTCCGTGGCCAGCCGGTTCACGCGCGACTCCGCCGGGTGGATGCGCTGCTGGAGCGCATCGAATCCGAGATGGTCACCGATCCTGACGATGATCTCGCCATCGACCACACACTGGTCCGGAAGGGACTCCTGGAGCGGCTCGATCAACTCGGGGAAGTAGCGGGTCAGGGGCCGTTCATTTCGTGATCCCAGGTGGATCTCATCCCCATCTCGAAAGACGATGCAGCGGAAGCCGTCCCATTTGGGTTCGAAGGCAAGATCACCGCTTTCGGGCACACCGTCGATCGCCTTTGCGAGCATCGGTTTGATCGGGGGTGTCACCGGGAGCTGCATGTGGTGAACGGTAGGCCGATCGTGGCGGCCCCGTCACGACGACGAATGGGGAGGGATGGGGTTCGGCGTGTGACCTCCACCGAGTCCCGACGACGGGCGAAGGTCGATCGTCGCGTCGAGGTCGTCGACCCCGAGGATCGAGCCGACTCGACCGGGGCGAGCCAGGTGGAAGCCCTGCACGAGGTCGGCACCGAGCTCGGCCACGGCGATCAGGTCTCGCTCCTCCTCGATACCTTCGGCAACGATTCGGGTGCCCAGTGCCTGGGCCAAGTTGATGACGGAACGGCAGAGTGTCCGGCGGGTCGCATTGTCGGCGATTCCCTGGACGAAGGAGCGGTCGAGCTTCACATAGTCGAGCTCGAGCTGCGGAATGAGGTCGATCTGGGCGTGGCCGAGACCGAAATTGTCGAGCGCGAGCCGGACCCCGAGATCACGAAGGAGCTCGAGCGCCGCGGTGCTCTCGACGCCGTGCAGCGACGACGACTCGCCGAGCTCGACCACCAGATGTTCGCCACTCACTGCATGGTCGTCCAGGGCTTGACCGATCGCCTCGATGACCGGAAGCGCGACCGAGACGGGTGACAGGTTCACCCACCCCGACAACGGGACCCGGCGGTCCTGGTTCCATGCGGCCAGCTGTTCGATGGTTCGGGGGATCAGCGCCGTGTCGAGATCGGCCCGGAGGGCAGCAGAGTCGAGGATCGGGAAGAACTCGCGCGGGGGAAGCGTGCCGAGCCGAGCATGTTCCCAGCGCACCAGCGCCTCGGCACCGACGACAACCCCATCGTGCACCCGCAGGATCGGCTGATACGCGAGCTGCATCGCGTCGGTGGGTACCGCTCGCCGGAGCTCGCGTTCGAGCGTGATGCGTCGGCGGGCATCGGCCCGCATCTGCTCGTCGAAGACACAGATGAGACCAACGCCGCGGCCTTTGGCGTCGTACATGGCCATGTCGGCCTCGCGCATGAGTTCGAGGCTGTTACGGGGCACCTCGGTCGTCGTGCAGCCGATCGACCCGGCGATCGACAGGGCGAGATCGCCGACCTGCACCGGCTGGTCGAAGACTCCTCGAATCCGTTCGAGGAACGACTTCGTGTCGTCGGTCGCAAGCCGTCGGCACCAGATCGCAAACTCATCACCCCCGAGCCGAGCGACGACGTCGGCGTCTCGACAGGCATTGCGAATGCGGTCCCCGACCTGCACGAGAACGGCGTCGCCGGCCTCGTGCCCCCAGGTGTCGTTGATCCGCTTGAACCCGTCGAGGTCGAGCATCACGAGGGCATAGGGGTAGTCGGCCGGCGCGGTCGTGCCATCGCGAAAAGCGGTGTCGACCTGTTCGATGAAGTGGGAACGGTTGTCGAGCCCCGTCAGGCGGTCTTCGTTGGCCCGTCGCAGCAGCTCTCGGATCGAGAGGTTGTTGCGGGGCATGGGCAGCAAGGTGACGACCCACTGCTCGTCTCGGTCGGTGACGGGGGCAATGCTCAGCTCGACTTCGAGGGGGTCCGGCGTGCCGTCGGGGATCGTGCCCAGGATGCGATGGGGCGTCGTCGTGCGGAGTTCGAGCAGGGAGCGGCCAGCTGGCAGACCAATCAACAATGAGAGATCGTGGCCGATGAGATCTTCGACCCCGAGCAAGGAGTTCGCCGCTGCGTTTGCCCAGCAAACGGTGTCGGCATCGCCGACGATGAGGAGAGCATCTGAGGCTGAAGATGCAGCATCAGCGGCGACTCCTTGCTCTGAGTGGTCGTCACCCGCCATACGGTGACCGTAACAAGGGTTTTCGGGCTTGTCGTGGCACGGAAAAAGGTCCTGCGGTCAGTGACGCTGAGGCGTGGATTACTCACCGCGCGTGAGATTGCGAGCAGATTTCGGGCTCGGTAACCATGATGGGATGAACGACGCGATTCGGACCTTCACGATCTCTGTCACTGAGGCCGAGGTTGCCGACCTCCGCCAGCGGCTGGCCCGAACCCGCTGGCCCGACGCTGAACCGGTCGATGATTGGAGCCAGGGCATCCCTCTCGCGTACACCAAGGAACTCTGCTCGTACTGGGCCGAGGGCTACGACTGGCCTCGCTTCGAAGCGGCGCTCAACGCCCACGATCACTTCCTGACCGAGATCGACGGGGTCGACATTCACTTCCTCCATGTGCGGTCGCCGCATGCGGACGCAACCCCCATGATCCTCACCCACGGTTGGCCAGGATCGGTCGCTGAGTTCATGGCGGTGATCGACCCGTTGACCAATCCGACCGACCATGGCGGCATCGCCGACGATGCCTTCCATCTCGTGATCCCGTCGCTGCCCGGGTACGGCTGGAGCGGGAAACCCACCGAGGCGGGTTGCGGGGTTGGCTGGATTGCGACGGCGTGGAACACGCTCATGGTGCGGCTCGGGTACGACCGCTATGTGGCGCAGGGTGGCGACTGGGGCGGTGCCGTCACGACATACATCGGGATGCAGGCACTCGGCAATGTTCAAGCGATCCACACCAACATGCCGGTGGCCGGCCCCTCACCCGAATCGCTCGAAAACCCGACCGAACAGGAACAGGCCGCGCTGGCTGCGCTCGGCCACTACGACCGTTGGGACTCGGGCTACTCCAAGCAGCAATCGACCCGCCCGCAAACGCTTGGTTACGCCCTCGCCGACTCACCCGCCGGGCAAGCTGCTTGGATCGCAGAGAAGATGTGGGCGTGGACCGACAATGAAGGCCACCCCGAAGACGCGCTCACCCGCGACCAGATCCTCGACAACATCTCGATCTACTGGTTCACGAACAGCGCCACGTCATCGGGTCGCCTCTACTGGGAGAGCTTCGCCGACTTCGGGTCGGGCACCGTCGACGTCCCGACCGGCTGTTCGATCTTCCCGAACGAGATCATTCGCTGCTCTCGCCGCTGGGCCGAGCAGCGCTACACGAACATCGGCTACTGGAATGAGCTCGATGCCGGCGGTCACTTCGCCGCATGGGAACAGCCAGCGGTCTTCGTCGACGAGGTGCGGTCTGCATTCCGGATCCTGCTGTAGCGCGCGTGGTGGTGGGCCGCAGGGCTCAATCTTCGGTCGTCGGCCAGAACGCGCTACACGATCGCGCCGTTGGCGCCGATGCCGACACCGTGGGAAAGACGAACTCGTACTCGATCGCCATCGCCGCGCTCCTGGCGTTCGCCGCAAGCGCCTGCGGTGGCTCGACCGCCAGCACCGAAACGACCACGGCTGGCCCGGCCGCTCTCGCGGCACCCGCAGCTGATCGTGGTGCCGCGCTCGAGGCTGAGGCATCCCCATCAGCGGTGGCCGCCTCCGATTCCGAGGACCCGAGCGGCGCAACGATCGTCGAACGGACTCCGGACACCGACGCAACCGGCACTGCGACGCCGGAACAGATGGACGCGACGGCGGTCCAGGGCCCGAGCTCGTCCGACGGTGTGGAAACCTCTGCCGTGGCTGCTGCACCGCTCGAAGCCGACGGCGTCGATCTCACCGCTGAGGCTGATCAGCCAATGAACGCCCCGGAAGCCGGGGTGCCTGCGTCGGTGATCGACCCGCCGCTGGCCGACCTGCCCGACACCGACAGCCCCGATGTCGACGGCCCTGACACCACCGACCCCGAGCAGTGGCTCGAAGCCGACGCCCACCTCACCGAATGCCTGGCGGTGCACGGCATCGACTTGCCAGAACACGACGACCACGACATCAGCCACGGCGGGTTCATCGACATCGACCTCGAAGGGGTCGACCTCGATGAGCTGCTCGCCTGTCTTGACGTTGGCGACACTGACGTTGGCGACATTGACTTCAGTGATCTGGACTTTGGCGACCTTGAGTTCGGCGGCGATATTGGATCCGGCGATCTTGAGTGGGGTGTCGTCGACTGCTCGGCGAGCGAGAGCATCGCAGTCGACGACGCGTTCTTCGCTGACATGGACGAGTTGCTCGATGAACTCCTGGCCGAAGCCGGCGAGTGGCTGGCGGCCGGCAACGGGTGGGACTGCGACAGCCACGCCACCGATTGAGCGGCGCGGCCCGGCCCCCGTGGCGAGGGACTAACGTCGTCACCAGCGGTGGGCGTCAGCATCAAACTGCGGGGAATGGAACCAAACCAGCCGCTGAGGCGTCTACCCGGTGCGAAAGGTTGGTTTTCTCATGAAGAAGCACACGTTCTGGGTCGCAATCGCGGCGCTTCTGGCCCTTGTTTCGGCCGCCTGCGGCAGCACCAGCGACAGCGGTGACGCAACGGCGGAGGTCGGCTCCGGCGACACGGCCGAGGAAAGCGCCGATGCGGCCGACGACGCCGAGAGTCGCGCCGATGCCACCGAGGCAAGCGACGGCGAAAGCAGCGCCACAGGTACCGCTCTCTCCGACAGCAGCGCGTCGCCACCGGCCGACGGTGACGATGCCAGCAGTGAGAGCACGAGCGATGACGGCGACACCGTCGCCACGTCAGCTGAGGACATGACGGTCGAAGAGATCACCGAGATGCTCTTCCCGACGTTCGACGAGAGCTCGATCGCTGATCAAGAAGCCCAGTGGCAAGACCAGGAACGTCAGTCACAAGCCCTGATCGCGGAGTGCATGGCCGAACAGGGCTTCGAGTACATCCCGGTCGATTACAGCAGTCAGATCAGCTTCGGTGGGGTCGACGAAACCATCGACTACGAGTCCCGCGAATACGCGGAGACCTATGGCTTTGGCTACTTCACCTGGGATCTGTTCGGTGAAGAAGAAGCGATCGAAGCCGGTGCTGACGGCAGCGAGTTCACGGACCCGAACCAGGAGTACGTCGACGGGTTGTCCGAAGGTGCGCAGCAGGCGTACTACGACGCCCTCTACGGCGAACAGCCCGACTTCAGCAATCTCTCCGAAGAAGAGATCGATCAGATGTTCGAAGACAACCCGGAGATGTTCCAGCCGCAGGGTTGTCAGGGCGAGGCCTTCGAGGCGACCAACGAGTTCGCGCAGACACAAAACGTGTATCTCGCCCTGGAAGACGCCTTCGAAGAGCTCTACCAGCGGGTCGAGTCCGATCCCCGGGTCGCTGCCTGGCAACGGGAGTGGGCCGAGTGCATGAGCGGGAAGGGCCACACGTTTGCGACCGTCGACGAGATCTACGAGGCGCTCAACGAACGGTGGGAGACGGTCTACAACTTCGACGACTACCAGGACCCGTGGGAGAACTACACCGAAGAAGAGATCGCTGCGCTGAGCGAGGAAGAGCTCGACGAGCTCTTCCGAGGCCCCGAACCCGACGCCGAGGCGTTGGCTGACGCCCAGGAATGGGAGATCGCGCTCGCTGTCGACAACTTCGACTGTGGTGGCAACAGCCAGTGGGAGACATTCGAGGAGATCTTCGAGGAGTACCAGGAGACCTTCATCGAAGACAATCTCGACACGATCCGCGCCGCGCTCGCTGCGGGCTGATCCATGGCAGGAGTTGGAGCACGACGGCAGCGGATGCTCGCGCTCGTCGTCGTCATTGCCGTGGCCGCAGCAGCGGCCGGGTTTCTTGCGGGTCGGTCGATCAAGTCGCCAGCAGACGCGGCGGCCGATGTCGAAGCACCCGAGGCGAGTCTGATCACCGTGCCGGTCGAATTGCGCGAACTGGCATCCAACGTCGTCACTCGCGGTGACGCCCGCCGCGAGGGAAGCGTCGAGGTTTCCGTCGATCCGAGTGTCGGTGCATCGAGCGGTGGGGTCGCCGTGGTCACCGGCGTGACCTCACCCGAAGGCGCCACCGTCGACGAGGGCTCCGTGCTGATCGAGGTCTCCGAGCGCCCGGTCATCGCCCTGCAAGGGCAGCTGCCGATGTTTCGATCGCTTGGCCCCGGCAGCAAGGGTGACGACGTCACCCAACTGCAGGAAGCGCTCGTGCGGCTCGGCATCGACGTCCCGGTCGACGGGACCTACGGCGAAGCCACCGAGCGAGCGGTCGAAGAGCTCTACACCCGGGTTGGCTACGTCGCTCCGGGGCTCACCGACGAAGAGCGCGAACAGCTCGACTCGGCTCGCGAATCGGTCGACCAGGCGCAGGCTTCGTTGAACTCGGCGTCGGCGTCGTTGGCGGAGCTGCGCAAGCCGCTTCCCGAGTCGCAGCGGCTCCAGGCCGACGCATCGTTGGAAGCTGCCGAGGATGCGGTGGCAGTGGCGGAAGCATCGGCAACCGAGGCGAACGCGCTCGCCGAGTCTTCCCTCGCGGCGAGCAGGGTTGCCCGCACCGAAGCGCAAGAGGCGGCTGACCTCGCCGCCGAGCGCCTCACCCAAGCCGAGGGCGGCACCAATCCCGACACGGGAAATCCGCCGACCGACGAGGAATTGGCCGACCTGCGGGCGGCGAAGACGGCGGCTGATGAGGCGCTGGCAAGTGCCGAGGCCGCGGTGGCAGCAGCCGAAGCCACCGTCGCTCGCACGAAGACCGAGCAAGAAGAAGCGGTCGACGCCGCGAGGTCACAGCTCGAGATCACCAAGGCACAGCGCGACGAGACGCTTGCCCCGGCCGACACCAGCTCGGCATCTCAGGCCGTCACCGACGCCCGCCGGGCCCGTGACCGGGCGACGGAAGAGTTGGCCAGCGTCGAAGCTCGTACCGGCATTCGCATGCCGCTCGCCGAGATCGTCTTCATCGAGGCGATGCCGACCCAGGTGCAACGCAGCGACGTCGAGCGGGGCGACATCATCGGCAGCGCACCGATCATGACGGTCAGTGGTGCCGACGTCACGATCGAATCAGCGCTGTCCGCGTCGGATCGTCCCCTCGTCGCAGTGGGTGACAAGGTGCAGATCGACGATCAGTCGCTCGGCATCGATGTCGTCGGCACGATCGCCTTCCTCGCCGACGACGATGGTGGTCTCGCACCCGAGGGCCGCTTCTTCATGCGGGTGACGCTCGACGAGAAACCCGAGACCGATCTCGACGGGCTCAACCTGCGCATCACCATCCCGATCACGTCGACCGGCGGGGAAGTGCTCACCGTGCCGTTGGCCGCGCTCGCAGCCGGTGGCGATGGGTCCGTTCGAGTGCAGGTCGAGGATCCAGCAACTCCCGGCGAGACGCGCACCGTCATCGTGACGACCGGTCTCGAAACGACCGGTTTCGTCGAGGTCGCCCCGGTCGAGGGGTCCCTGGCTGCCGGTGATCGTGTGGTGGTGGGCCAGCAATGACCCTCGCTATGCGTACCGGCGGAGGAATGAGCGCTCCGCCACCACCGGTCGTGGCGCTCCGTCAGGTCGGACGCACATTCGAAGGGCCGCCCGAGGTCGAAGTGCTGAAGGGCATCGATCTGGCTGTTGCGGCCGGTGACTATCTCTCGATCGTGGGTCCGTCGGGATCCGGCAAGTCGACCTTGCTGCATCTGCTCGGACTGCTCGACCGCCCCTCGGTCGGGACCTATCACCTCGACGGTATCGACACCGGTGCGCTCGACGATCGCGATCGCACGGCTCTGCGCGGCTCTCGCATCGGGTTCGTCTTCCAGGCGTTCCATCTGCTCGCCACCCGAACCGCGCACGAGAACGTCATGCTCGCTGAGCTGTACCGGGGTACCGACCGAGCCGACCGATCCGAGCGGGCGACCACGGCGTTGGAACGGGTCGGGCTCGGCCACCGCATGAGCGCGTTCCCCGACACGCTGTCGGGCGGTGAGCGCCAGCGGGTGGCGATCGCTCGAGCGTTGGTCGGCCAACCGTCGCTCCTGCTCGCCGATGAGCCGACCGGCAACCTCGATTCGGAGAACTCCGAATCGATCCTCGCCCTGTTCGACGAGCTCCACGATGCGGGTCTCACGCTGGTCGTGATCACCCACGACGAGACCGTGTCGACGCGTGCCGGCCGGACGATCCGCATCGTCGATGGCCGCATCGCCGGAGCAATCTGATGGGTACATCTGCGATCGAGGATCGTTCCGTCTTCTTTCCCCGTGATCTCCTGGCGGAAGCGGTCGCAGGCATCACGTCGCGTCCGTCTCGGACCGCGCTCACTGCGCTTGGCACGGTGCTCGGCGTCGCTGCGCTCGTCGCCACGCTCGGCCTGGCCCGAACAGCCGGCAACCGCATCGTTTCGCGCTTCGATGAGCTCAGCGCCACCGAGATCGTCGTCAATCCGGCGAATACGGGCGGCGGCAACCAGGCTCGTCGGTCCCCGATTCCCTGGGACTCCCAAGACCGTCTCGAACGGCTCAACGGCGTCGCTGCGGCAGGAACGAAGTCCGATGTCGATCTCAGCGGCGCGCTCGTTCGAGCTGTTCCCGTGGTCGACCCGACCGGAGCCACCGCATTCCCGATCCCGTTGATTGCGACCTCTGGTGGGTTGTTCGATGCCGTGCGGGCTGAGCTGGCGACCGGGACGTTCTTCGATGAAGCCCACAACGAGCTGAATGCGTCGGTCGCCGTGCTCGGGCCGGCGGCTGCCCAACGGCTCTCGATCACCCGTGTCGACAATCAGCCGGCGATCTTCGTCGGCGACATCCCCATCGTTGTCGTCGGGATCTTGTCCGAGGTGCAGCGTGAGCCTGACATGCTCAACGCGATCATCATCACCGACGGCTTCGCCCGGGAGCGGTTCGGGCTCGGTGCGCCCGCTGCGGTTCACATCGACACCGACATCGGTGCGGCTCAGCTCATCGGCGATCAAGCTGCGCTGGCGCTCGTGCCGAACAACCCCGAACTCGTCCGCGTCCAGGTGCCACCCGATCCCGCCAGCCTGCGAGAACGGGTCGGCGAAGACATCAACGCGCTCTTCTTGTTGCTCGGCGGCATCTCGCTGCTCGTCGGCGCAATCGGTATCGCCAACGTCACCCTCGTCAGCGTGCTCGAACGCACCGCCGAGATCGGTCTCCGAAGATCACTCGGTGCGACCAAAATCCACGTCGCCACCCTCTTTCTCACCGAATCCGCGATTCTCGGCTTCATCGCTGGTGTCGTCGGCACCTCGATCGGCGTCCTCACCGTGGTGGGCGTGTCGGCCGTCAACACCTGGGAACCGGTGCTGCAACCATGGTTGCCGCTGGCCACACCCTTGCTCGGCCTCGTGATCGGCGTTGTCTCGGGCGCCTACCCGGCGTGGCGAGCCGCAGCGATCGAGCCGATCGCTGCGCTTCGAGCGGGTAGTTAGCGACGCCTCACCGATGCCGCTGGACCCACCCTGTGCCGGCCCGCTACCCCAGCAGTAGCGCACCGGCACAGGGTCCTTGCCCAGAGGACTGATGCCGTCAGGCCGCCCGACCGGCCATCCACAGGACCGGCTGGTAGCGGCGTACCCGCTCGTCAGGCCAGGCGAACGTGCCCCGGGCCTGACCATCGAACGGGCTGGTGATCTCCACACGCTCGGCCCCGCAGCGGACGTGGCCGATGACCTGGCCGCGGCGAATCGTCGCGCCGTTCGCACGCACGGTCGGCTCGAAGATGCCGGCCGCCGGAGCGACAATGACGCGTTCGGGACCGCTCAGCGCCGCGGACGCTTCGGGCATCGCTGGCTGGTCGGTGTGGAGAGGCATGGAGGAAACCCTAGAGACGGTGCGCGAACGGCCTGTCTGCGGCGCGTGAACCGTGTGTTTCGGGTTTCTGGCTCGAGGTGGCTGCGGTTTCGTGTCGTTCGGGTTCCGCCGTCAGCGTTCGTCGGGCGTCTTACCGGCAAGGTCGCCGTACTGGCTCGGCATCGGGTCTGAGCCGGTGAAGTCGGCGGCCGCGTACGGTTCGAGGAAGCGGGTCTCGATGGGGATCACCCCGGCCCACCAAGGGCCCGCCATGTCGTCTTCTTCATCGATCGGGTCACCGGCGCGCACCTTCGCGGAGGCTTCGGCGAGCGGCATCTCGATCACGAGTGTCTTCTTGTTGTCCACCTTCGACACCGGTCGGGTTTCGTCCCAGTTGGCGACGACATGGTCGGTGATGATCTTCAGCGCCCGCAGCTTGGCGTCCGGGTCGTCGATCTTCGTCGCATGCCCACGGACGACGACCGATCGATAGTTCATGGAGTTGTGGAACGGCGTGCGCGCCATGACGAGCCCGTCAACATGGGTGACGGTCGCACAGATCTCAGTGCCCGTGCCTGAACCGAGAAGGTGATTGGCGAGGGCGCCGTGCAGGTAGAGCGTGGTGTCGTCTCGGCCGTAGGCCATCGGCAACACGAGCGGGCCGTCCGGGGTCTGGACGCCCACATGGGCGATCATGCCCGCGTCGAGGATCGCGTGCACCGTGGTGGTCTCGTAGTCGGCTCGATTTGCGCCTCGGCGGACTCTCGTACGTGGCGACGGCGGTGAGGGGGTCGGGTCCGAAGAAGACGGTGCTGCGTTCGTCATGTCCCGGACGTTAGAGGCTCTAACAACCGCGGTCGAGCGAGTTTCAGCCGTCCGGGTCGAGCACGAGCAAGGAGGGTTCTCCTGGGCAGTAGTCCTCGACGACCGACGGCGCAAGATCGATCGTCGCCTTGGAGAAGACCAGGTCATTGCGGTTGCCTTGCATGGTGGCGCACAGTCCGTCGAGAAGAGGCAACTCGGCTCGCACCTTGGTGATCTCGGCTGCTGCGACAGCAGGTGCAAGCTCGCCGGCATCGGCCAGGTCTCGCAACTCCTGGATGCGCGCTTGCTCAATCGGGTGTGTCTGGTCGCAACCTTCGTAGCGAACGTGGTCCCAGCAGACCACCGCCCCCGGCGGGGCCTCGATACCGGTGGGACCCGAGAGAGGGAGCGTGTCGGGGTCGCCACCAAGCGCCAGAATCTGCTCCAGGCGCCAGCCGTGCCCTTCGACCTCAACCACGGTGACCCGGTAGGTGATGCCTGCGTTGTCGGTGATGTCGACGATGGTGTGCGTTGCGTCCTCGGTCGATGGTTGGCTCGATTCGACCGAGTACGGCCCGACCGGATCGACGTACATTGCGCCGAGCGCGTCCGCAGAACGCCACACGTCGGCGAGGAGACCATCCCAGCTTGCCCCGACGGCTGCCAGGGTCTCCAGGTCATAGCCGGCGAAAATCGATCGAGCTCGAAACGTGGCCAGCTGGGAGATGTCCAACCGCCCGAGACCTCGCCCTACGCCGAGCAAACTCTTGGAACTCAGCACCCGTTCGAGGGTGAAGAAGTCGTCAGCTTCAACCAGTCGAAGAGTGGCGATCGCAAAGCCCTCTGCGTTCTCGGAAACGATGCGATCGGCGTAGCGCGCGACGTCGTCCGCCGTCTGAGGTGGCGGTTCCTGCCCGGGCGGCGCACTGAACGGAAGATGGTCTGGGTCGCCACCGTCGACTCTGAGCTGTTCGACGCGCCACTCGTCGGCAGCGTTTTGTGTCATCACCGCCGTGACGCCGGTACCGGAGGCAAGGGTGCCCTCGATGTGGACACGACCGCCGCCGATGGTCGTGGTCGTTCGGTTGGTTATGCCGCCGCGAAGGTCGATCGGCAGGCTTCCGTCGACGGCAGCCAGTTCGGCCATCCGGGCGACCATGTGGTTCGGGAGGAAGTTGGCGTCGTCGATGCGGATGTCGAGCAGCTCAGCGGCCGAGTCGTCTGATCGGGTGGTCAGGCCCGAGATGTCGAGGTTTCCTCCGACGTCGGCACGTGTCTGCTGGCTCAGCATGTCGGCGGCCAGATCGAACTGGCCGTCGTTGACGGCCCGCACGAAGTGATCGAGCGCGTCGGCTGGCGTGGTGAAGCCGAGCCCAGATGCAGACGGGGGAAGGGGAGGTTCGGCGCTGACCGGATCCCAGGTCTCGTCGGTCAGGAGTTCTCGGCCGACGACCCCTGCAACCAAGGCGACAAACACGACGATGATCGGACCGACGCTGCGTCGCGACGTGGTCGTGTTGCTGTCCGAGCCGCCACCCATACGACCAGTCTGGACCAGGCGCGTCGAAACGTCGTCGCGGCAGCGGTCGAGCGAGTTTCGTCAGGGGCGAGTTGGCACCCAGTTGCCGTGGAAGCCGAACGGCACCCGCTGGGGGAGATGCACGGTTGCGACAGGCTCGCCGGTGAAGTCCTGGGCGTCGAGGATCACGACGTCGGCGGTGTTGGTCGATGCATCGTGGACGTAACTCATCACCCAGCCGTCGTCCTCGTTGGCGGCGTCGTCGATCGGTGCGTCCGGGTCCCGCGGGACGAACACCATCTCCTGGGTTGCCCGACCGGTTCCGAAATCGTGGATCTCGACCGCGCCGGTCCGCAGGTCGTGCTTGTAGCCCGGCCCCTCTTCACCGACGAAGCCGACCGTGTACCCGTAGCGAGCTTCTCGACCGAGGCGGCGTTCGTCATGGCGGGGGAACTCGTGCACCCGATCGTCCAGCCGCTCCTCTTTTGTCCGCCCCGTCGCCGGGTCGAGGATCCAGCGGTCGAGCGTCGGGTCGCCTTCGGATGGGCCATTG
>JBCCYT010000068.1:0-21759 GCA_039188975.1 Actinomycetota bacterium | reverse complement strand
GTCCCGGCCTCGCTGGTGACCTCGAAGCCTCCGTCGGTTTGGGCGACTGCGGACACCTCGGTCTCGATCAGCGCCGCGCCCTGCGCCGCGGCCTGGGCCCGCGCCGCAGCTTGGAAATCGCTACCGGAGATGTCAGGAGCGCCGAGGTAGTTGTGGAGATAGGCGTAATGCATGACGGTGCTGTCCTTGCCGAGCACCTTCACGTCATGACCAGCCTTGGCCAAGAAGAGCGCGGCGCTCAGGCCACCTGGTCCGTCACCGACGATTGCGATCGCTGCCATATCCGACTCCTGTTTCGTTCTCGTTCGTGGGGACGCCAGGACCGTAGCCGCAACCGGTCAGGCGTACAGCGGTAGTGATTCGTAGCGGCGGACGAATCCGCCGGGGGCGTACCGCCCTGCAGCCGCATCAACTTCGAACTCGGGGAAGCGATCGAGAAGTCGGGCCAGGGTCACCCGGGCCTGAAGCCGGGCGGCCGCCGCACCGAGACAATGGTGAGCGCCGTACCCCAGGCTCACCATCTTGTCGATCGAGCGGCGAACATCGAGATCGCCGGCCGTCGGCCCGAACTCGCGCTCGTCGCGGTTGGCCGACCCGTAGAGGAGCAGCACGTTGTGATCAGCAGGGATCGCTGTCCCGGCGATCTCTACGGGCCGGGTCGTCGTGCGGGCAAGGTTTTGGACGGGCGAGGTGAGCCGTAACAGCTCCTCGACCGCATTCGCCAGCAACGACGGGTCATCGATCACCAGTTGCCGCTGATCACGGTGACGGGTCAGCAATTCGGCCGACCCGCCAAGCATGCCGGTCATCGTGTCGTTGCCCCCGGTCACCATGGTGAACACGAAGCCGACGATCCAACCAGCGGAGACTACGTCATCCCCAACCTCGACGAGATCGGTGATGAGGTCCTCGCCGGGCTCAGCCTTCTTGTGTTCCATCAGTTCGGTGGCAAAGCCGAAAAGGGCCATCGTTGCGTCCATCGCCGACTCGAACGAACCCTCCGCGTTGGCGGCGACGATCGCAGTGGTCCACTCGTCGAAGTTCGCCCTCGTCTCGATCGGTACACCAAGGTAGTGAGCGACCACGAACGACGGCAGCGGTTTGAACAGCAGCTCGACGATGTCGACCGGTTCGTCCTTGGGCGCGTCGGCGAGACCGTCAAGCCGGTCGTCGACAAAGCCTCGGACTGCGTCTTCGATGAGATGCACTCGGCGAGGCGTCATCTGTTTGCCGACAAGCCGACGCATGGCGGTGTGGTTTGGCGGATCCATCATCACGATGGGTTCTTGGCCCTCTTCGAACATCGCCATGGCGGCGGTGTTCGGCGTGAGGCCCTGCGCTGAAGAGAACGTGTCGGTGTTGCGCACTGCGGCGAACACGTCGGCGAATCGGGACAGCACGAAGAAGTCGGTGTGGTCACCCGCAGCCGGCACGAAGTGCGCCGGAGACTCATCCCTCAGGCGCTGGTAGTCCCCCCAGGGGCTACGCCACGCCTCACCTCCGCGAAGCTCGAACATGATCTCCCCCACCACTGCGAGTTCATCCGGTGGTGGTGCCGAGCGTCAATTCGCTCGCGCGTCGATCGATGGGACGAGATCAACCCAGCAGTTCCCCGAGCTGTTCGGCAACGTCCTCCGGCGTGGTGAACGGGGTGAAGCGGGCGACGACGTCGCCGGCGGCGTTCACAAGGAACTTCTCGAAGTTCCAGGTGATGTCGTTCGTTTCGCCCTCACCCGGCTGTTCGCTGCGAAGCCACTGATACAGGTCGGCGGCCCCATCGCCATTCACGTCGATCTTGGCGAACATCGGGAAGTCGATGTCGTAGTTGTCGGTGACGAAGGTGCGGATCTCTTCAGCGGAACCAGGCTCTTGGCCGCCGAACTGGTTGCACGGGAAGCCGAGCACGCGGACCCCGTTGTCGTCGTGATGAAGCGTACGCAGACCTGCGTACTGAGGCGTGAGGCCTCAAGCGGAGGCGACGTTGACGACGAGACAGGCCTGATCGGCGAAATCCGAGAAGGACACCTGCTCACCCTCAAGCGACGCCATGGTGAAGTCATGGAATCGGCTCATGGCGCTGCAGGGTACCCGCCGCGACGGTCGACCCGTGGCGTTAGGCGCGCGTGCGACGAGCCGACCAGTGCGCAGTGGCGCCGGCCGCCTGGAATCGCTCGGGCCGATCGTCGGCGCCGAGGATCTCGGTCGCCAGCCAGAGGCGCTTCAGCCAACGGACCCGGCCCGAATCGGCGTCGTCGACGTACTCCCGGCGGCCGTGCAGCACGTGGTAGTTGTTCACGAACTGCATGTCGCCAGCCGAGAACCTCATCTCGACCCAGTGGTCGGGATCATCGACGAGCGCGGAGTAGGTCTTCATCGCCGTCCGCTGCTGCTCCGTCAAGCGCGGGGCATCGGGGTGGCGCTGCGACGCCAAGATGAACTGCGGGATGTAGCGGACGAAGAGCCGATCGGCGTGACGGCTGAACGCCGGTACGTGATAGAAGGCTTTCCCGCCCTCGGCCTGCTCACCTCGGAAGTCATAGGGCAGTCCCTCATAGAGAGCGCCAGCCAACTCCGGGTCCGACTCCGCCAGCAGGTTGTGACACAACACCGCGTTCGAAATCAGGCTCTCGCCGCCGGACACACCAGGGTCGAGACACAACAACCCGACCAGATCCGAGCCGTCAGAGTGGAAGCCGAGCGCCGAACCACCGATCTCGTTGCCTCGGGCGGTGGGATCATCGAGCGACTTGCCCTGGTCCTTCACATCGCCGAGGAGATGACCCTTGGCGTTCTGGGGCCAAGGTACGCCGAGGTGAAGCCCGACCCCCCAATAGATCCACGACGAATCTTCCGGCCCGAGGCGGTCGACGGGCAGACCCGAGATGCGTTGGAAACCGCGTCCGTTGATCAGTTCGTGGGCGATGTCGCCAAGCACTGCGGCGAGCGATTCGAGGGGGAAATGGGCCTTGTCAACATCGAGAACATCGGCCGCGTGCGAGCGAGCCACCGCCAGCGCCGCTTCCAACTCCGCCACCTCGTCGTGGGTCAATCGGTGGGTCCAGCCGTCAGGGTCAGCAACGTCGGCGGCCCGCCATTCGGCCCGGCGCTCGAGGGGCGCCACCTCATCGGGGGACAGTGCGATCGCCATCGTCACGCCCCCATGGCCGAAGACGGAGCGGGTTGTGCGCCGCGGACGAGTCGACCCGGCAAGGCGCCGGTCGCTTCGCCTTCGGTGTAGGTCTCGACGCCCGCCACAAACGTGTGGGCATAGCCGTCGGCTCGCTGGACGACTCGACGGCCCCCGGCCGGCAGGTCATAGAGCAGCTCCGGCTGGTGAACCCGCAGCCGATCGAAGTCGATCACGTTGATGTCGGCCCGGTAGCCCGGCGCCAGCAGCCCCCGATCGTGCAGCCCCACCAGCCGGGCCGTGTCGCGGCACTGGCGTTGGATCAAGAACTCGAGATCGATCCGCTCCCCGTCACGGTCTCGGCCCCAATGCTGCAGCAGGGTCGTCGGGAACGAGCCATCACAGATCGTGCCGACATGAGCACCACCGTCGGACAGCGCTGGCACCGTGTACGGGTGAGTCAACAGCTCGTGGGTGCCGTCGAGGTTGCCCTGACCAAAGTTCGAGAACGGTACCCACAGCATCGCCGTGCCGTCGTTCTCGAGCATCGCGTCGAGCGCCACGGCTGCCGGTGACCGCCCTTCACGGGCGGCGATCGATGCGATCGAGTTGCCCGGATCGGGCTCGTAGTTCGGGCTCTCACCGAGGGCGAACATGATGTCGTACTTCTCGATGAGGCGACCCCCGACCGCCTGCATGTCCTTGCCCCCGGCCGCGTCGAGCAACCGAGCCCGGAAGGCGGGGTCGTGCAACGCCGCGGTTCGTTCGGTCTGCGACAGCCCGGCCACTTCACGAAAGACCGGATTGACCAGGAACGGGTTGAGGGTGCATTCGAACCCGAGCAGCACCCCGATCGGACGAACCGCGGTCTGGCCCGTGACCGTCAGTCCGTCAGCCCGAGCCGTTTCGATGTGGCCGAGAATCGACCGGTGGTAGTCGTACCCCCGGGGTGATTCCACGAGTGTGAAGCTGATGGGCCGGCCCGACGACTCCGTCATGGCCCGCACGATCGCGAACTCACCGTCGATGTCGGTGAAGTCGCTGACCAGTTGCAGCACGCCTTTGCCGGTGACGCCGATCGCTTCCGCGATGCCGACCAACTCGTCGCGCGCCGCGGTCAGGGTTGGCGTTGGTTCGCCGAGCGACGTCTTGTGATTCTGCGTTCGGCTGGTGGTGAATCCCAAGAAACCAGCCTCGACTCCTTCGGCGGCGAGTCGCCCCATCTCGGCGATGTCGGCGGGCGTTGCGTCCTCACCTTTGGCGCCTCGCTCCCCCATCACGTGCAATCGCAAGGCCGCATGGGGCACCTGCGCGCCGATGTCCATGTCTTTCGCACCGCCGAGGGCATCGAGATACTCGGGAAGCGAATTCCAGTTCCAGGTCAGGCCTTCATGCAGCGCCGTCCCTGGGATGTCTTCGACCCCCTCCATCAACTGGACGAGCCGGTCGTGATCGGCGTCGTGCACCGGAGCGAACCCGACCCCACAGTTGCCGAAGACGACCGTGGTGACACCGTGCCACGACGACGGCTGCATCGTCGCCTCCCAGGTGGCCTGGCCGTCGTAGTGCGTGTGGACGTCGACAAAGCCAGGAGCGACGATCGCACCCGCCGCATCGACCTCACGCATCGCCCCGCCCTCAACCTCACCAACCTCGGTGATGACACCATCTCGAACCGCAACGTCCGCCGTTCGGCGCGAACCACCAGATCCGTCGATGACCGTGCCGTTGCGAATGATCAGGTCATGTTCACCCATGGCGACCATTGTCGCGGAGGGTGGGGTCTACGTCACTTTCGTGGCACGCTTGGGTCGATGTCTCGACCGTCTGTCTTCCGTCTCGCCACCGAAACCATGGCGGTCAGCGAGTTCGGCAGCTTTCAGATGAGCGCCCCGCTTCTTCGCCGCTGGCTGCCCCGAGGCGACCGGCCGGTGTTCGTGCTGCCTGGTTTTCTGGCGGGCGATGGAAGCACGGCGCCACTTCGAAAGAACCTCGAGGCGCTCGGGCACACGGTCTATGGCTGGGAGCTCGGCCGGAATCTGGGACCCACCCAGGAGATTCTCGACGGGATGGTGTTGCGGCTCGACGAGCTGTATCAAGAGCACGGGCGCATCGACGTCGTCGGCTGGAGTCTCGGCGGCATCTTCGCCCGCGAGCTGGCCCGGCTCGCGCCCCACACGGTCCGGCAAGTCATCACCCTCGGAAGCCCATTCCAGATCGAAACCCCTACCGACTCGAACGCGTCGCCGATCTACCGGTCCCTGAGTCACCTGCATGCGCCCCACCTCGAGATGCGGGTCCCGGCGTATGTCCGCGAGGAGCTTCCCGTTCCGGCAACCTCGATCTACACCCGAGCCGACGGTGTCGTGCGTTGGCACCACTGCCTCAACCACGACACACCCTTCACCGAGAACGTCGAAGTGTTCGGGAGCCACTGTGGGCTCGGGTTCAATCTTGCCGCGCTGCTGGTGGTCGCCGATCGGCTGGCCCAGCCTGATGGCACCTGGAAGCGGTTCCGGGTCCGACGCCGGCTGCGGGTTTTCTTCCCCACTGCGCCGGTCTTCCGGGTCCCGCAGAACGCCTGATCGCCCGCCCCCAACGACGCTCACCCGACGACCGCAGCGTCCTGGGCCAGGTCTTGATTCAGATCGACGAGCGACTCGAGCGGTGCACCCGGCTGTTGGACGAGGGCGCCGAACCAATCGGCGAACGCATCGAGCTCCCGTACCGACGAGTCGGCCGGAGGCGGAGTGATCACTTCGCCATCGAACCACGTCGTGGTCGCCAGCCCATCCCCGACGCTGGGATCGGCGGCCAACGCCGCGTTGGCCAGCGCGATCTGGCCACTCGGCGGCTGGCCATAGCGAGCATCGGGGTGACTCGGGCGGCCGACGAAGAGCTGTTCGAGCAGGCCCTGACTCGTCGGACCGTCGTACCGTTCGTCGGGAAAGATCGACGACGCAACATCGCCCGCCACCTCACTGAGCGCGAAGGAGGCGATGGCCGCCGGGAAGCTGGCAAGACTCAGCCAGCCCGAAACCTGCCGGCCTGCGTAGCCAACGCCCGCCCGAAAGGCGCCGCGAGCGCGCCCGTTGTCGTCGACGTCGAGCTCAGCTTCATCGATGGCGTAGTCGAGCATCTGGAAACCGATGGAGACACGGTCCCGAGCGTGGTTGACGGCGGCTGCCGACGGAAGATCGGACCACTCGTGCGAACCGGCCCGAGCCGATGAGGAACGATCTACCTGTGCTTCGCGGAAGGCGTCAGCAAAGGTGGCCTCGATGTAGGGCGCAAATCCACTGAGGATGATCTCCCGCGCCTCGGGCACCTCGAACAGCAGGGCGAGTGCCTGATCCGCCTGCGCCATGTTGTCGCGTGGGGTGGTGGTGTCGGTCAGGTTGCCCCATTGCATCGCCCACACTTCCGCCAACGCCACCGTGAGCGGACGGTCGAGACGACCATGATCGATCATGGTGGCGAAGATGCCGTCGCGGCCCCGCTCACCGCCGATGAAGTCACCGAACAACAGCTCGTAGGTGGCCTCGACGCGGCTCGGGTCGCCGAGCGTCATCCGCACGAGTTCGGCGCGGGCCCGCTCTCGTTCCGGGCTGTCGAACATCCCCCCTGGGTCATGGACAAGGCGGCCAAAGTACCCGTCGCCTTCACCGAGCATCTGCCAGAAGCCGTCGTGGTCAAAGATGAATTCGTGGGCGGCACTCGGCGTGCGCCGCAACGCGTCGAGCATCACCGCCCCCGGGTCGGCCACGGCACGGAATGTTTCGCGCCCACCCGGGTACCACAAGGCCGAAACGTAGGGCTGGGTGTACATCGGCGCCCCGGCATCGCTGAACATGCGCGACGCGACATCGATCAGAAACGAGCCGTCCCAGTTCCCCGCCGAGAGGGCGAGGGGGAGGTGAGCGATCCGGTCATCGAGGTCGTTGAGGCCCAGTGCTTCGGTCACCGTCCGCCGCCCCGTCTCGTCGTGGCTGAAGCCAGCCAAGACAATGCCGTACGCATCGATCAACCAGTGCACCTCGACGATGTCTCGCTCGAGCGTCGAGCGTTCCTCATCGGAGAGCACCATCAGATTCTCGCCACGTTGGGTCACCTCCAGCATGGAAGCGGCGACCAGCTCCCCCAGCTCTCCCAGTTGGCCTTCATCGAGCCGCTCCGCAATCGCGGCCGCTACCGACGGGTCGGCGGTCGCCCGCCGGGCCAGCTCGATCAGCACCTCACTCGCCGGGCGCGTCTCGCTCGACGAGCCCACCCTGCGATCGAGCAGCACCAGCAGGTCGGCCACGCGCAGGGCCTGCAGCGCCGGATCTCGAGGTGGCAACGCCAGGGGAAATCCGGCGTCACCTCTCGCCTCCAGGTAGGCAAGTCGCCAGGAAAGATCCTCTGCCCCGCTGGCGAGGAGCTCGGCGAGGACACGGAGAAGGTGCGGGACACGAGTCGCGCTCAGCGCGGTCTCGGCATCGAGGTAGGGGCGAGCTGACGCGAGTGTGGTTCTGATCCGTTCGGCATCGTTGCCAACAATGGACTCGGCACGGCGGTAGGCCCGCAGGAGGTCGTTCGCCCCGTTGAGGTCGACCGCCAAGACGTCGCTCATCAACGCACCCCAAAGCGATCGGGCACGATGGGTTGGGCCGGAATCTCCGCCGCGAGCGGCGCAATGCCCTGCAGCGCCGCGGCTTCGGCCGCCGCGGCGTGCGCGTCGATCTGATTCGCGGCCCGGCGGTAATCGACGGCGGTCATCTCGAGCATGTCGGCTCGGCGACGCAGTTGGCCAACGATCTCCGTCAGCGCAGCTTGGGCGTCACGCAGAAGGGTCCCGCCGTCTTGGCGCACACGAGTACGGCTCGCCTCGGCCGCCCGCGACATCCAGACCTCGTCGGTGTGACGATCGAGGACCGGCCGGAGTCGATTCTCGAGGAGGGTCTCGTGACGACTGAGGTCGAGCGATGCGTCGAGGGCGGCCGCCGCGTCTCGGTCGGCCTGGGCAGCAGCGGCTCGCAACTCATCGGCGGGCGTCGACATCTCGATCTCCTTCGGACCAGCCTCGTACGGACATCGCCTGACGCCTGAGGTACCTCAGAAGGTATGGAAAAGCATGAAAGTTGTCAAGATGAGTTCCCCGCCGGTGGCTCCGCTTCCCAACCGGCCAGCTCCGGGTGATCTCGGAAGTGCTCCAGCGCCTCGGGATTGGCCAGCGCCTCCACGTTGGCGATCGGCCGGCCCACGATCGTGTCGCGCACCGCGAGTTCGGTGATCTTCCCCGAGCGAGTCCGGGGGATGTCGACAACGGCAGCAATGACGGCCGGCACGTGGCGGGGTGTCACCTCCGCCCGGATCTTGCGCCGAATGCGATCCCGCAACTCGTCATCGAGCTCGTGGCCCGCCGCCATCTTCACAAACAACACGATGCGGGTGTCGTTCTGCCACGGCTGCCCGACCACAACGCTCTCGTCGACCTCATGCATCGTGTCGACCCGGCGATAGATCTCCGCCGTCCCAATGCGAACCCCTCCGGGATTCAGCGTGGCGTCCGACCGGCCCGAGATGACAAAACCCCCGTCGGCGGTCCGAGACACGAAGTCTCCGTGATGCCAGAGGCCAGGGAAGCGATCGAAGTAGGCCGCGTCGTACCGTTCGTCACCGGGATCATCCCAGAACCGCAACGGCATCGACGGGAACGGCGTCCGACACACCAACTCGCCTTCCACCCCAACACCAACCTCGGCACCATCAGGACCAGCCACGCCAGTCGCAAGGCCCAATGCGGGGACCTGAATCTCGCCCGCCCGCACGGCCAGCATCGGGTTGCCGAGAACAAGGCAGCCACACAGGTCCGTACCGCCAGAGATCGACGCCAGGTGCACGTCGGCCGAAAGGGCGTCGTACACGAAGGCGAAGCCCTCCGGCGAAAGGGTCGAGCCGGTCGACGCGACCGAGCGGACCGTCTCCAACCGGTGAGTGTCGATGGGTCGGATACCTGCGTTTGCGCAGGCATCGAGGAACTTCGCCGACGTCCCGAGGAACGTCACACCAACGTCGTCGGCGAGATCGAAGAGTCGGTTCGCATCAGGGAACGTCGGCGCTCCGTCGTACAGGATCAACGTCGCACCGGCGGCCAATCCCGACGCCAACCAGTTCCACATCATCCACCCAGCCGTCGTGAAGTAGAAGACCCGGTCGCCCGGTCGGATATCGCAATGGAAGACGTGTTCGACGAGGTGCTTCAACAACACCCCACCGGCACGATGCACGATGCACTTGGGTTTCCCCGTCGTCCCGGACGAGAACAGCACGTACCACGGATGATCAAAGGGCAGCGGCTCGAACGTGATCGACGCAGACGCGACATCATCAAGCCAACCGGGCTCCACCACGATCGAACGTCGAAGCGTTGGAAGCGCCGCCACGATCTCATCGAGCCGGCCCGCGCAATCATGGCGCTTCCCGTTGTAGGCATAGTCCGGAACCGAGAACAGCACCGTTGGTTCGATCTGCCCAAACCGGTCGATCACCCCGTCGGTCCCGAAATCAGGCGACGTGCTCGCAAAGACAGCACCCAAGCCAGCAGCGGCGAGCATCACCGCATAGGTCTCTGGTCGATTGGGCAGCCACGCAACGATCCGGTCACCGACCCCGACGCCAGCCTCACGCAACACGACCTGGATCTTCCCGACCAGCTCGTGGAGCTCGGCGCGGGTCACATCGACCGACTCACCATCCTCGCCCCGATACATCATCGCCAACTCGTCGGATGGCTCGCCAAGCAGGTTCTCGGCGACGTTCAGCGTTGCGTCGGGAAGGAACCGAAACTCACGGAGCCGCTCCCCTTCCTCGGTGAGGCGATCGCCCCGCTCTCCCACGATGCCCAACTCGTCCCACACCATGGCCCAGAACGCTCCCGGCTCCGCCACCGACCAGGCATGAAGCCGCGCATAGTCAGCCGCAGGGTCGCCATCGAAGTGGAGTCCGTGTTCCGACGCTGCTCGCCGGAAGAGGCGATGCAAGTTCGCAGCAGCCTGTCGTTCAGGGCTCGGTGACCACAGAGGAGCAATCGTCATTCCGCAACACTACGGTCTCGGCGTGGCCAGCCTTCCTCGTCCACTCGTTCGTCGCCCGTTGACGATCACCATCGCGTCCGTTTTGGCCGTGGTCATGGCCGCCACCAGCGTCATCGTGGTTCCGGTGCTGTATCTCACCGATCTCGTCACCGGCTCGCGTCGAGGGCGCCGCACACGCGCCTGGCTGATCATCACATTCACGTTGTGGACCGAGGTGATCGGCCTCATCGGTGCCGCGTCGCTCGCCGTCGTCTACATCAACGGGCGGCGCAACCCGGAAGGATGGCTCCAAGCCAACTACCAGCTCGAACACTGGTGGTGCCGACGCCACATGCGCAACCTCGGCCTTTTCGCAGGGGTCAGCGTCACATTGCCCGACGGCAGCCCCCTCGAGGGCGGTCGCAGCATCATGGTGGCTCGCCACTCATCCCACATCGACGCGATCGTGCCCTTGCTCGTCCTCGCCGAAAACGGACGCCTCGCTCGCTACACCCTCAAAGAGGATCTCAAGTGGGCGCCGGCGATGGACCTCGTCGGCGATCGCACCCCCAACGTCTGGATCAACCGCAGTACGCCAGGATCGGAGATGTTCGAACATGTCGAACGCCTCGCGTCGGAAATGCCCGGCGACGGCACCTGCGTCATTTTCCCCGAAGGCACGTTTCGAACCCAGGAACGACACGACCGGGCCATCGAGCGGCTCCGCGGCACCCGAGAGGACCTCGCCGACAAGGCCAGTGGACTCCGCTATGTGCTTCCCCCGCGCCCGGCGGGGACGCTGGCGCTCATGCGCGGCGCACCCGACGCCGACATCGTCGTGCTCGCAAACGTTGGGGTCGAAGGCAGCAGCTCGCTCAAGGACATCATCGCCACCATCACCGATGAACGACCGATCGAGGTGCATGCGACCCGCCATCCGCGTCACACCGTCCCCGAGGACGAAGACCTCATCAACTCGTGGCTCATCGAGCGCTGGCTGGAGATGGACGACTGGATCCACCACCGGGTGCTCGAGCGAGAAACGGCAACGGGAGCGCCGAACGAGTGAGTAGCCACGCCGACGTGCTCGGCAGTACGGCGACACTGCTCGTCGTGATCGCCGTCATCGGTTGGATCATCAGCCTCGTTCGCCGCGACGCCACCGTCGCTCACCCGCTCCTCGGGGTCGGCGCAGTGGGCGCGACGTGGCTTGCGTGGGCCGTCGGCGACGGGCTCAGCGACCGGCGCCATCTCCTGGTCGCCATGGTCACCATCTGGGGACTCCGGCTCAGCGCCCACCTCTGGTACCGGCAACGCGACCAGGCCGAGGACTTCCGCTACGCCCGGCTGCGCGCCCGCGTGGGCGACCACTTCGCCGCAGCCTCGCTCTTCACCGTCTTCCTTCCCCACGCCGTGGTGCTGTGGGTCGTGAGCCTGCCGGTTCAGCTCGCCATGACCCCCGCACAACCCCCGGTCGGAGCGCTGGCGATCATCGGCGTGATCATCTGGGGGATCGGGCTCTTCTTCGAAACGGTGGGCGACGCACAACTCGTTCGCTTCCGTCGTGATCCCGACCCGCTGACCGGTGTGCTCGACTGGGGTCTCTGGCGCTACAGCCGGCACCCGAACCACTTCGGCCTGTGCGCCGCGTGGTGGGGGCTGTACCTCGTCGCCGCCGAAACCACCGACGCTCGCTGGATGGCGATCAGCCCGCTCCTCGTCACCGTCTTGGCAGTGCACCTCACCGGCGCTCGAGCCGTCGACCAGCGCCTCCAGACGACCCGACCCGGATACCTCGCCTACGCCCGGGTCACGTCCGCTGTCCTCCCGCGACCCCCGAAGGAACCGACCCCATGACACCGCCACCCGCCGATCCACGCGACCTCGAGTTCGCCATTGCCATCGCCATCGAAGCGGGCGCCTCGACGCTGCCGTGGTTCCAGAACGCCGCCCTGCGTATCGAGCACAAAGGCGACGGGTCACCGGTGACGGCCGCCGACCTCGCAGCAGAGGCGCTGGTGCGCGAACGGCTCGGTGAGCGCTACCCCGACGACGGGGTTGTCGGAGAAGAACACGAGGACACCGAAGGAACGAGCGGACGCCGCTGGGTTGTCGATCCCATCGACGGAACCAAGGCCTTCACCAAAGGCGTGCCGCTCTATTCGACGCTCGTCGCGCTCATCGACGAACACGGGCCGGCCGTCGGTGTGATCCACCTGCCGGGACTCGGCGAGACGGTCGCTGCCGGCCGGGGGCTCGGAGCGACGTTCAATGGCGAACCGTGCCGGGTCTCGAACCACGCCACCCTCGACGGCGCCTATGCGACCACCAGCGGCTTTGGTTACTGGCCGCCAGCCGACCTCCAGCGGGTACTCGACAGTGACCTGTTCTTTCGGACCTGGGGAGATGCCTACGGGTACGCCCTCGTTGCGACGGGCCGAGCCGAAGCGATGATCGACCCGCTCGCAAATCCATGGGATGTCGCCCCGATGGCGGTGATCATCCCCGAAGCCGGCGGACGCTTCTCGAACTATGACGGCGTCGAGCACGCAGATTCATGGCAGCGCTACAGCGGGGTGGCGACCAACGGCGCCCTCCACGACGAGCTGCTCGAGCTCTTCGACACCTGACCGCTGCGGGCCAACCATGCCGCCAAAACCCCGAAGGTGACGGCCTCGCGACCGTCACCTTCGATGGGGGTTTGGGGAGAACCCAACCCACCTGACACGTCGTTGTGCCAAGCGGACGTTCGTGTGGTTCAGAACTGACGACGACCAGCGACGGCGGGAGCGTCGGACTCGATCAGGTTGATCAGTTCCATGCGGTCGGCAAAGTCCGACGCATCAGCGATGCCCTTGGCATAGGTGGCCTTCCGGCGAGCGACACGGCCACTGACTTCGCTCGGATCGGGCGAGTCGGACAGGTACTGCGCCTCGATGCCCTCTTGCAGCATGAGCAACGACTCGCTGCGAAGCTGGCTGATTCGACTCTCGGTGACGCCGAGGAAGTCGGCGAGATCCTGGGAGGTACGACCCTCGAGGAAGTAGCCGACGACGACGAGACGGTGACGCTCCGGCAGCAGCGAGATCGCATCACGCAGGTAGCCGTGCAGTTCTCGGGTCTCGAGCTCAGCTGACGGTTCCACCGACTGCTCGTCGACGAGGACGTCGACCAGGGTGAGGTCCTTCTCGACCTCATCGGCGGTTTCGTGCTCGAGGGCCAAGACGACACTGCGGAACATACGATCCTGGAGACGGTTGAGCTCACCCTGGCTCATGCCGAGCGCCTCAGCCATCTCCTCTTTGTTCGGCACCCGGCCGAGTTCGGTTGCGAGACGCTGCTCGGCGTTCTCGAGCTTGCGGGCAAGGTTGCGCACCGAGCGCGGTGCCCAGTCAGCGGCGCGAACGGCATCGAGGATTGCGCCACGGATCCGCTGGGCGGCAAATCGCTCGAAGGGAACGCCCCGGGCTTCGTCGTAGCGACGAGCGGCCTCGACGAGACCAAGTGCCCCAGCCCGGGCGAGTTCGTCGCGATCGACGTGGCGGGGGAAGTGCACCGCCACCTGAAAGACAATGTGCTTCACGAGCGGAAGATTGTCTTCGATCATCTCCGCCAGCTCCGGCTCCATGGAACCGGCACCGTTCAACGGCCGTACCCGGCGCCGACTGGCACGCGTGCTACGCATCCGCTGTTCTTGTTCGCCCTGACTCATCGCCCGTGTTCTCCCTACTTGGCGCCGGAGGGACGTCCCCCAACGTTCCAGCAATAGGGTCTTCGGCAGGGCGCCAGAGGACCTTTAGCCTTTTTTCGAAAAACTTTTCCACCACGCCCACATCGTCAGCGTCTGTGGTGTTTTTTCGGCGGCCGCACCACGGTCCTTGACGGCCAATTCGACTCAATCGGGCTGGGCCGTGGAGCCCGGGTCGAGCGGCTCCATCGGCTCACACAAAGGTGGAAACGCCCTCGAAGCGAACCGGCTTCACCCCGCACGTCGCCAGGGTGTGCAGCATCGCCACCGTGTCGCGCACCTCGGCCAGCCCGGCCGCTCCCGGGGCGAGATCGCCCCGCGCAACGTGCAGGGTGGCGGTGGCCGCCATCGCGCCGGTCGCGACGGCGGGTCGTTCGGCAGCGCCAAAGACCGCCACTCGTCGCTCCACGCCGACCCGGCCCCGTAATTCGACCCGTATCGCGCCGATACCCCCTTCAGGGTGAGGCCGGCGCAGCATCGGGAGGGGCGCCGTCAAGCGATCGTTGCGGGTGGCACCTTGACGAGCGGTGACTCGCTGCACCCGCTCGAAATGGGGAACCAGCAACAACGCATCAGGGAGCGCGGCTCGGTAGCAGTCACGGCCACCGACCGGATCTGGAAACCAGGCCAGCTCGCGGCCCGATCCTCCGGCACGGCGAGTCCATCGGCCGTCGCGCCAGTCGATACCGGTCGAGCTCAATGCCCGATGGTGCTGGCGAGCGCACGCCGGGCCACCGGTGCCGACCTTGGCGACGTGTAGTTCGTCGACATCGTCGAACTCCCGAGCGCCGTGGCGAGCGAGGAGGCACGTCAACCCGGGCATGAACCCAGCACCGACGACGACTCGAACCGACCGATAGCGAGCCTCTTCATCAAGGGTGAGGAGCCGCCGCACTTCTGAGGTCTGATTCGAAGTGGTCACGACGGCGATGCCCTCGTGCACGGCCCGCCGAGCAATCGCCACTTGCGTCCCCGCCGGGCTGGCAACGACAACGACGTCCGGTGCACCGGTGATACGGCGACCGGCCCCGCGATGGGCGCCACGTCCAAGCGATGAGATCAGCCGGGCAACCCGCTCGGTATTTGGGTCACGAATCTCGAGCTGATCGACGGCGCCACTGGATCGGAGCTGTCGGGCGATGCGAGCCCCGGTTGCCCCGGCACCAAAAAGCAGGACTCGGGTCATCAGCGCAGATCGTCGCCACGCAACTCGCGCCATCCACCGGTCTGGGGCGGAATGCCACCGCTCCCCCGGACCCGCACCAACGCAGCAGCGGCCAGGCCGGCGCCGATCGCGACGAGCGTACGGCGCAGCAAGGTGATCAAGCCTCCGCCCACGATGGCCTCCCCGCGTGATTCCGGCACGGCCACACGCCCGACGACGGGTGTGTGGAGCGTGGGGCTAGCTGGAGTCGAACCAGCGACCTCACCCTTATCAGGGGTGCGCTCTAACCAACTGAGCTATAGCCCCGTGCGGCGGACAACGCTACCGGTCGGCTCCGCCGTTGGCCACCTCGCCCGTACCGGGTTCGTCGGATTCGACGAGCTCTGCAAGCCGGGGTTCATTGGCGTTGGCGGCGCTCTCGGCCGTCGCAAGGATGGGGATGTCGCCGCTCGCTCCATCCGAGTCGAGCACCGGTGGCGCGGTCGGCATCGCCGGCGCCGCGCCAGGTGCAGCAACAGCGGCGGGGGCCCGGCCGGTTGGGCGCATGCCGCGGCGGGGGCGCAACCGCTTCGGGCGGGGACGGGCGGTCTCTTCTTCCACGACCGTGAAGCGGACACCGCCGGTGACATCGGAGATCAGATTGAACAGCACCGCCATGAGGACCGTGAAGCCAGCACCGGCGACCACCAACACCAAACCACCGATCGCCGACGCCCGGAAAATCTGATCGGCGTTGAAGGTGAAACTCTCGAGCGCAAACAACTCGGTGATGAACGTCTCGATGTTGTCGACCGTTCCAGAGCTCACGGCCAGGCTCCAGAGCATCACGCCGGCGATCAGCAGGATCACCCACAGGCAGAAATAGAAGATCAGGGCGACCTTGAGCACCGACCACGGTTCGACATGGCGAACCAGGCGTCGAACCTTGCGGGCCCGAAGCCGACCCGCAGTCCGGCGATCACGCATCGACGGGCGGGCCACGGGACGCGGGCCAACCGGGGCGAGGGCCGGCGCTGCGCCAGCGGCAGCCGCGCCCGGCTCCGGCATGTCACCGGGCAAGACAAATTCCTCACCAGTGGCGAGGTTGAACATCTCGTCGTCGACGTCAGGAAGTTCGCTCATGAGCAGTCAGCAGTGTACGGGACGCGCGCCAGCGCCCCGCTTCACCCCTCGATGAGACCATCGAGATGGGCGGCGAGCTCGTGTCGCCAGCTGTCGAGATTCTTGTAGACGGCCACATCGTCGGGCAGCCCTCGCAACTCGGCGACCATGGCGGTGTCGACGTCGTCGAGCGCCACCCGCAGCGGCCACCGGTGGACGCGAATCGTGAAGACCAGCGCGTCATCATGATCGACGAGGCGGCGAAGGGTCTGCCGTTCGACCCGCAACCACAGGTCGGTCATTGGGTCGGACGGCATCGACACTGGAGCCTGGCGATGCTGGACCGGCAGGCGAAGGGCTCCATCCCCAACGATCGACCAGTTGGGCCGCCACACCACGACACCCGGTTGCAGACGGTCAAAGAGCCGATCAACCGCCGCCGCGATCGTGTCGTACCGGGGCACCGGCTGGTGGATCGCGGCCATCGAGCGCCCAATCTTGTCGGCCGGACTCCACCGGGTGGGGAAACACACGACGCCGGCAGTCATCACCCAACCAGCGTTGCTTCGTTGCATGACGACGAGATCCTCGTGCACCGCCCGAGCCGCCCGCTCCAACGGGTGGCGGCCATCCTCGACAAGCCCGGGGAGTCCGTTGCCGACACGGGCTTCGTCGACCAGCTGAGCGACCTCGGCGCAGGCCGCAGCCGCTCCCGACGACATCACGACGACGTCATCTCGGTCCTGCTCCAAAATCCGGGCCTTCTCCGCCAGCTCCATGGGCAAGGTGTCGTGATCGAATTGCAGCCACGCATCGGTACCGACTCGCCGAGCCACGGTCCGCCACCGAAACGGTCCATCGTGGAAGAGCGCCGTCGGAACGACGGCCGAGAGTTGGAGCGGCACCGCCTCAGTCTGTCTCACCAACGTGCTGCCACGACGAAACCGCGACGGCTTCCGCCCGGGCTCGCACGTCGCCCACTTGCACCACGACCTCTACACCACCAGGCCGGCGGTGAAAGGCCACGAGGGAACCGCCGTTTGCGGCGGCGAGATCGGCCGCACCCGCTCGGCCCTCCACCGCGCCGGCCAACGCCGCCGCGTCGGCAGCGGTGCGAGCCTGTGCCGCATCGTCAACCGTCGGGCCCAGGCGAGCTGCGAACGCAACAAGCCCCATCGCGACCAACACGATCAACAGCAGCCACGGTACCGCCTGGCCTCGTTCAGATGTCATCTGCACGCTCACTCCTCATCTCGGCACCGCGTGGCGGTGGCCTTGGCCGGGGAAGTGATCGAAAGCGACGCCCGGGAGGGCGTGGGTACGGTCAGTCGTCTGATTCGGGAGGGATCGAGTCGCTCACGGCGCCGTCACCGGCACTCGCCTCGTCGAGCGCGGTGGCCTCGCCGCCCGTGTCGTCGGCTGCGTCGTCGGCTGCGTCGGCTTCGTCGTCACCGGTCACCAGCGCGATCGAGGCGACCGCATCATCAGCATCTGGCGAGATCACTTTCACACCAGACGCGGAACGTCCCTGTATCGAAATGTCGATCGCACGGGTTCGAATCATCACCCCTTGACGGGTGACCGCGAGCACTTCGTCGTCGTCGTCGACGACCAAGGTGCCAATCACTGGACCCTTCTCGTCGAGGATCTTGATCCCGACAACCCCCATGCCACCTCGGCCCTTGGCCGGGTACTCATCGACCGAGGTTCGCTTGCCGTACCCCTGTTCGGTGATGTGGAGCAGCGTCGAGCCGTCGCGGGCGATGTCGCACGCCACAAGCGCGTCACCTGGCTTCTTGAACTTGATGCCCACAACGCCCGCAGCATTTCGGCCCATCTCGCGGACCTGATCTTCTTTGAACCGCATCGTCTGCCCGAACCGGCTCGACAACAAGATGTCGAAGACACCATTGGTCGGGATGACCTCGACCAATTCATCGTCGTCGTTGAGCTTGATCGCGATGAGCCCTGCCTTCAACGACGAGTCGTAGGCGTTGAAACGGGTTTTCTTCACCCGCCCCTTCGCGGTCGCGAAGAAGAGGTACCGCATGGTCTCGTAATCACGCGTATCGATGATGGCCTGCACGGTTTCATCGTCTTGCAAGGGCAAGAGGTTCACGATGGCAGTCCCGCGCGAGGTGCGGCTCGCCACCGGTATCTCATGGGCCTTGAGTCGATAGACGCGACCTCGGGTCGAGAAGAACAGCAGATAGCTGTGCGCGGTCGTCTGGATCAGTTGCGTGATCGTGTCTTCGTCTTTGAGCTTCGCGCCAGCGATGCCACGGCCACCTCGGCCCTGGGCCTTGAATTCCTCGGCCGGCGTGGTCTTCACATAGCCCGTCGCGGTCATGGTGAAAACGAGCGGGTCATCGTCGATGAGATCTTCGATGTCGAACTCGCCGGGATCGATTTCGAGGCTCGAGCGACGCGGTTCGGCAAAGGTCTCGCGAACCTCACCGAGTTCGTCGACGATCACCTCGCGCAGCTTGCCTTCGTCGCCGAGGATCTCCTGCAGCCCGGTGATGGTCTCGGCCAGATCGGCCTGCTCGGCCTCGAGGTCAGCGCGACCCAACCGGGTGAGGCGGCCGAGCTGCATGTCGAGGATGTGGTTGGCCTGCACCTCGGAGAAGGCCACAGGCTGCAACTCGCTGGCATCCGCTCGTCCCCCACCCTCGGGGGTGATGCCGGCCATGAGGGCCTCGCGGGCGGCGCCGCGATCCTCGCTCGCCCGGATGGTCGCGATGATCTCGTCGATCAGATCGAGGGCCTTGAGCAGCCCCTCGACGATGTGCAGCCGCTTCTCGGCGACATCGAGTCGGTACTGCGACCGGCGGGTGATCACATCGATCTGATGATCGACATACGCCTGCAGCGCGTCGAGCAGGTTGAGCGTGCGGGGCACTCCGCCGACCAGGGCGACCATGTTGACGCCGAAGCTGGTTTGCAGCGGCGTGGCCTTCCAGAGATTGTTGAGCACGACCTCGGGATTGGCGTCACGCTTGAGCGTGATCACGAAGCGGGTGTCGTCACCGGACGACTCGTCGTTGATGTCGCGGATGCCGTCGAGCTCACGGTTGTTGACCAGCTCGGCGATCTTGCGGGCGACCGCACCGGCCGACACCTGGTAGGGCAGCTCGGTGACGACGATGGCCTGGGTCTGGCCCTTCTCTTCGATCTCGACCTTGGCCCGCATCTTCACCGAGCCACGGCCGGTGCGATAGGCGGACTCGATGCCGACGCGTCCGAGGATCTGGCCGCCGGTCGGGAAGTCGGGACCGCGGACGAACTCCATCAGATCGTCGACGGTGGCCTCGGGGTTGCGAAGCAAGTGCACCACTGCGGCGCAGACCTCGTCGAGGTTGTGCGGCGGGATGTTGGTGGCCATGCCGACCGCGATGCCCTGCACGCCGTTGACGAGCAGGTTCGGGAAGCGGGCGGGCAGGACCGTCGGCTCCTGAAATTCCGCGGAGTAGTTGTCGGCGAAGTCGACGGTGTCCTCGTCGATGTCGGCGAGCATCTGCATGGCGAGCGGGCTGAGTCGACACTCGGTGTATCGATCAGCGGCGGGTGGATCTTCGGGCGAGCCGTAGTTGCCGTGGAAGGCGATCAACGGGTGACGCAACGAGAACGGCTGCGCCATGCGGGCGAGGGCGTCGTAGATCGCTGAGGTGCCATGCGGGTGGAACCGAGCCGCGACGTCGCCCGACACGCGGGCGCACTTCACGAAGTTACGGTCGGGGCGGAAGCCCTGATCGAACATGCCCCACAGGATCCGGCGGTGCACCGGCTTGAGGCCATCGCGCACATCGGGCAGCGCCCGGCTGATGATGACCGACATCGCATAGTCGAGGAAGGAGGATTCCATCTCCTCCTGGATCTCGATGACCGTGACGCCGTCGGGATCGCCGTCTCCGTCTCCGGAGCCAGGATCGAGTTCGTCGGTATCGGTGGGTGGCACGTCGCTCATGATTCAGCCCCCTCAGAAGTCCAGGTTCCGGACTTCACGTGCATTCGTGACGATGAAGTTCTTGCGCTGCTCGACGTCGTCGCCCATCAGGATCGACATCACCTCGTCGGCGATGGCGGCTTGCTCGACCGAAACCTGCAGCAGTGACCGACTCGCGACATCCATGGTGGTGTCGCGCAGCTCGTCCCAGTCCATCTCACCCAGGCCTTTCAGGCGCTGGAAGTCCTTGGTGTAGTTGGGACGCTCGGCCATGAAGGCGTCTTTCGCGGCATCGTCCTTCAGATACACGGTCTCCCTGGTGGAAACCTTGGTGCTGTAGAGCGGCGGCTGTGCGATGTACACGTACCCGGCCTCGACCAACGGACGCATCTGCCGGAAGAAGAAGGTCAGGAGCAACGTGCGGATGTGGCTGCCGTCGACGTCGGCATCGGCCAGCAGGATCACCTTGTGGTAGCGGGCCTGAGTGACATCGAAATCGTCGGCAAAGCCAGCGCCAATCGCGGTGATCAGCGACTGGACCTCGTTGTTCTTCAACATCTTGTCGATGCGGGCTCGCTCGACGTTCAGAATCTTGCCGCGGATCGGCAGGATCGCCTGTGTCTCGGGATCGCGGGCTCGCACGGCCGAACCGCCAGCAGAGTCGCCCTCGACGATGAACAGCTCGCGTCGCTCGGGCTCTTTGGCCGAGCAGTCCTTGAGCTTGTCGGGCATGCCGGCCCCATCGAGGAGCGACTTTGACCGAATCGCCTTGCGAGCATCAGCTGCCGCGACCCGGGCGCGAGCGGCGTTGGTGGCCTTGGTGACGATCGCCTTGCCCTCAGAGGGGTGCTCCTCGAGCCACTCGGCCATCTTTTCGTTGGTGACCTTCTCGACCAACGACCGCATCGAGACGTTGCCGAGCTTCGACTTGGTCTGGCCCTCGAACTGTGGTTCACCGATGCGGGCCGAAATGATCGCGGTGAGGCCCTCACGGATGTCGTCGCCAGTGAGGTTGTCGTCTTTTTCCTTCAGCAGACCCTTCTCACGCGCGTAGCTGTTCACCGTTCGGGTCACCGCGGTGCGGAATCCTTGCTCGTGCATACCGCCCTCGAGGGTGGAGATGCCATTGGCGAAGCTGTGGAGACCGTCGGAGTTGAATCCGGTATTCCACTGGAACGCAATCTCGACTTCGTGCGGGTTGTCGTCGATGGTCTCGGCGCCCTCGAAGTAACCAACCGCAGAGAACAGTGCCTCTTTCGAGGAGTTGACGTGGGTCACGAAGTCCATGATCCCGCCGTCGTACTTGTAGGAAATCCAGCCGTCGGGATCATCGGTTTCGATGGTCGAGTCCGGCCGCTGATCACGAACCCTGATCTCCAGACCACGGTTGAGGAACGCCATCATCTGGAATCGGTCCTGCAGGGTCTGGAAGCGATATTCGGTCTCGTCGAAAATCGAGCCGTCGGGCCAGAACCGCACGGTCGTACCCGTGCGGGGTGCACCTGCATCGTCGGCGGGTGCATCACCGGTGATCGCCAGTCGATCCTTGAGTTCACCGCCATCGCCGAATGACATGAAGTGCCGCTTTGCGGCGCGGTCGATCTCGACCTCGACTCG
>JBCCYT010000067.1:0-21761 GCA_039188975.1 Actinomycetota bacterium | reverse complement strand
TTCGATGGCGTCGGCTTCACCGGCCTTTTGCCAGATCAGCCGGGTGCCTTCGACGCGAACTTGTTCGTCGGCGCCGTAGAAGGGGGTGCCGAATCCGCCCCGGGTGTAGCGGAGGCCGAATTTGGTGTTGGCGAGGCGGCGCGCTTCGGCGACGACACCGTACGCAACCCGGTGGTACGCGTCGCGAGCGGCGGGATAGCCGTCGGGGATGGCGGGGAGTCGACCGCGGTTGCCGAGCCAGTGGGTTCGTGCGAACTCGGCGAGGTCGGGGCGTTCGGTGATGAGGTCGTCCCAGGTCTGATCGCCACCAGAGGTGGGGGTGACGGTCGGGTGGTCGCTGTGCCCGGCGGCCGCAGGCTCGTCCGCGAAGAACGGTTCGTCGTTCACCGCAGGAGGTGATGGTTCGAGGACTCGAACGGTGAGTCCGGGACCGACGAGGGCGGCGGCGTCAGTGGCGGGGTCGTGAGCGAGGGGCATGGTGTCTCCTGGATGCATCGACGGTCGGTGTCGTTTGGGGCATCGGTGATTTGGTTCGACGAGAAGAACCCGGCGTCGATGTTCGCATGGTTCTGGATCGTTGCCGAGACAACACTTCATCGTGGGTGCCGTATTCCGCCGGACGGTTTCGTGGGTTTGTGGAAGGCCGAGTCTCGTCGCTGGGTTTCTGAGCCATGGTCCGCCGTCTCCTGCTCGTCGTCGCCGTCGCGGTCTTGGTCGCGTCGGCGTGCGCCGGCGAATCCGATTCCGATGTCGTGGCGGTGGAGCCAGCCGTCGTGGGCCCGTTCCGAGGTGAGACCGGCGCGACGGGTACCCATCTGCCGATACTGGATGACTCGGTGACCGCGTTGCCGTTTGTGCTCGACCAGGTCAGGTCGAGCCCGGTGGAGGCGGTCCCGTCGGCGTTGCGGGGCGACCGCGACCATCCGTCGTTTCCGGCGCCGCTGGTCGCGCTCGATTCGTTGACGTCGGGGGGTCGCCCTCCGGATGGCATTCCGGCGATCGACTCGCCTCGGTTCCAGCATGCGGCGTCGGTCGGGTGGCTGGGTGCGGTCGAGCCGGTGGTGGTTGTGGAGGTCAACGATGAGGTGCGGGCCTATCCGCTTCAGATTTTGACGTGGCACGAGATCGTGAACGACACGATCGGTGGCGTGCCGGTCGCGATCACCTACTGCCCGTTGTGCAACTCGGCGTTGGCGTATGACCGCCGGTTGGGTGACCGGGTGCTGGATTTCGGGACGTCGGGCGAGCTGTTCAACTCGTCGTTGGTGATGTATGACCGCCAGACCGAGTCGTTGTGGACCCACTTTGATTCGACTGCGGTGATCGGTCACTTGGCGGGTGAGCAGCTCGAGACGTTTTCGGTGCAGACGACTTCGTGGGAGCAGTACCGCGAGGCCCACCCGGAATCGGTCGTGTTGAGCCGGGTCACCGGTTTCGACATGCCGTATGGCCGGAACCCGTACATGGGCTACGACAATCCGGGCGGCGTGGCCGCGTTCTTCGACGGGGAGACCGACCCGCAGCTACCGGTGAAGGAACGGGTGATCGTGGTGCGCCACGATGATGCGCCCGCGGTCGTGGTGCCGCTTTCGGTTGCGTTCGACGCCGGTGCGTTCGTGTTCGAGGCCCATGGTCGAGAGCTCGTCGCCTTCGTCGATCCTGGCGTGTCGAGTCCGCTCGACGGTGAAGGCGTCGATTTGGGTTACGACCAGGGGGCGGCCGCGGTGTTCGTCAATGAACTCGATGGCCGTCGACTCGATGTGGTCCGAACCACAGCGGGTTTCACCGACCGGCTTTCGGGCGTCACCTTTGACATTTTTGGTGAGGCGAACGATGGGTCGGGCCGTCGCTTGGACGTGGTCGAACATCTGGACACCTTCTGGTTTGCGATCGCCGCGTTCGAGCCGGACGCTCAGATCGTTGATGATTGAACGTTTCGGTCGCAACAGTTCGCGACGTGGGGAGAAACTTCGGGAAGGCCGGGCCGCGCGGATGGGTTTCGTGCCCGTGACTCGCCGTATTTTGTTTCCACTCGTGATTGGTTTTGCCCTCGTCGCATCGGCGTGTGGCACTGATAGCGAAACGTCGTCGGCCGGCTCTTCGGTCAGTGCATCGGCATCGACCGCGAGCGCTGATGGCGACGCCGTCGACGGCGTCGATGCGTCGGCTTCGAATGGCTCGGTCGCCTCGGCGTTTCGGAGTCCGACGGCTGGTGAGGGCGAGCATCTCGAGGCCCTCGACCCGAGCGTCGATGCGACGCCGTTCGCAACGGAGCGCATTTCGTCGACTGAGCGAGAAGATGTCCCGTCGGCGTTGCGAGGCGACCGGACCGACCCGGCGTTTGGCGACCCGTTGATTCCGTTGGATCGGATCTTGTCCGGAGGGCCGCCCCCGGACGGCATTCCGCCCCTTGATGAACCGCTCTTCGAGAACGCGGCGTCCGTCGACTGGTTGTCTGCCGTCGAACCGGTGATGGTCGTCGAGGTCGACGGTGATGCCCGTGCGTACCCGATCCAGATCATGACGTGGCACGAGATCGTCAATGATGTGATCGGTGGCGTGCCCGTGACCGTCGCCTATTGCCCGTTGTGTAACTCGGCGTTGGCGTATGACCGCCGTTTGGGCGATCGGGTGCTGGATTTCGGGACGTCGGGTGAGCTGTTCAACTCGTCGTTGGTGATGTACGACCGCCAGACCGAGTCGTTGTGGACCCATTTCGACTCGCGCGCGGTCGTGGGCCACCTGGTCGGCGAGAAGCTGAACACCTTCTCGGTGCAGACCACGTCGTGGGAGCAGTTCCGCTCGGCGAATCCCGACGGCCTGGTCCTGAGTCTCGAGACCGGGTTTGCGAGGGACTACGGCCGCAATCCGTACGTCGGGTACGACACCCCCGACCAGCGGCCGTTTCTCTTCGACGGCGAGGCCGACCCTCGTCTCGACGAAAAGCAGCGGGTCATCGCAGTACGCGATGACGACGCCCCAGCGGTCGTCGTGCCGTTGTCGGTCGCCTTTGCGGCTGGCGCATTCATCTTCGAAGCACACGGCCGAGAACTCGTCGCCATCGTCGATCCCGGTGTGTCGAGCCCGCTCGATGTCGCAACCGTCGACGAGGGCTTCGATCAAGGTGCTGCTGCGGTGTATGTCAACGAACTCGACGGCGTTGCCCTCGATCTCAGCCGGACCGATGACGGATTTGTCGATGCGGTGTCTGGCCTCACGTTCGATGTGTTCGGCGTGGCCACCGATGGTTCAGGAACGCGGTTGGAGTCGGTGGAGCATCTCGACACGTTCTGGTTTGCCATTGCGGCGTTCGAACCGCAGGCGCAGATCGTCGACGGCTGATCACGAGTTTTTTGTCGGATCGGGAACTGAATCGGTGGCAATGGGGTTGTGACGGTATGGCATCTCCCGCTGTTTCTCTCGCCACCGCACCGGCTCCATCCGCCGATCTCGTGAACTGGTTGGGCAGCTGCCTCGGCCGAGGTGAGGTTGCCCCCCTGTCGTGCGACGACCTCGACGAGTTTGCTCGTCACCTCGACGAGCAGCCATTTGCGGGTGGCACGAGCGTGTACGAGCAGCATGCCTTGCCCGCTCGCGTGTACATCTTGCGCTCCGGCACGGTTGAGCTGACTCGAGACCTCAACGGCCGGCGGGTTGTCGTACAGCTGCTTCGCCCGGGCAGCGTCTTCGGCGACATTCCGCTCTTCCTTCGGTCGGGCGAGCCGACAACGGCGCGAGCCGTCGAAGACAGTGTCGTGCTCAGCATCGACTCGGTCACCTTGTTCGGTTTGCTGGGCCGTCGGCCGATGCTCGCCCGCCGCTGGCTGGTATCGGTCGCTGAGCGTATGGCGGCCATGCAGGATCGGGTCAGCGACTTGCTCGCCGGAAGTCTCGACATGCAGGTGGCGTCGTGGGTTCTGCGAGAGGCCGGGACCGAAGGTGTGACGGTGAGTCAGCAGACTCTCGCGCGGCTGCTCGGCGCTCGGCGGACCAGCGTCAATCAGTCGCTTCGGCGGCTCGAAGCTGACGGCTTGATCGAGACCGGGTATCGCCGAATCGCCGTGCGTGATGAGCCGCGACTCGCGGCGGCGGTTGGCGTGCGCTGACGCGATGAGGTGATGAGGCGCCGGTCCCTCATGGCCGGGCGGTGTAGGTGCCGCTGACGATGTCGCGGCCGCGGACGTCGAGTGACCAGATCGATCCTTTCTCGCAGCCTCGGCCTCCGATGATCGACATGCCTTCGCGGAGCAAGGTGTTGAGGACCTCGGGGATCAGGTCGCCGTGGGAGCACACGACGAGGTCGTCGTCGAGGAGAGCTTCGTCTCGCAGGAGCTCGAGGAACGGGGTAGGACGGGCTCCTTCGGTGAGTTCGGCTTTGCCCTCGATGTCGAGCTCGAATCGATGGGCCAGCGGCTCGACCGTTTGGCGGCAGCGCACCGCAAACGATGACCACACCGCCCTGACCGGGCGGTCGCTGAACCACTGATCGATCGCATGTGCTTGTTCGAGGCCGGTGTCGGTGAGCGGCCGCTCGAGATCGTCATCGCTGTGCCACCGGGACCGATCGCCGGCGTGTGCGTGGCGGAGCAGATGCAGGGTCACCTGCGGGACGGTAGCGCCGAATTGAGGCGAACGACTCATGCCGAGCGCAGGGCGGATGGGCTGCAATGGAACAGGAAAGGAAGGTCAGTTCATGTCGCAGACCGAGCGCAGCGTTCTCATCATCTCCAGCCACGTCGCCCTGTATGAGCGGTTGGTGACCGAGGCCGGTTTCACGGTGGTCGCTGCGGCGGACCTCCCGCCTGCGGGTGAGCGCCTCGCCGAGCTCTCCGACCCTGCGTACATCGTGCTCGACGTCGATCTTCCTGGCGAGCAGGGCTTCGAGGTCGTCGATCGGCTCCGTTCGATTGTGCCCCGAGCCCGCATTTTGTTGGTGGTGAACCAGGAGTGGCAAGCAGCCCACTCCCGTGCTCACGGGCTGGCCGCCGTGCTCGGCCGCAGCGACCTGTTGGAACTGGGGCGCCGGCTCAATGTCCTTGCTGCGAAAGCTGCCCATCAGCGCGACTACGACCGTCGCAGCGGTGACGAACGGCGGCTCGACCAGGTTTGGGCGAAGGTCGGGTGGCAAAAGCGCTTCGACATTCGACGGGCCGAGGATCGCATCGCCGTCTGAAACGGCTGTCGCTTGGCGGCAGCTAGAGCGTCACGTGCGTGACGCAGACATCATCGCCCTGTGGGATCGATGATGCCGTGTCGGCGATTGCTGATGGGCCGACCATGTGCGACAGCATGCCTTTCACGATGCCGCGGTCGACCGCACAGATGACCGGATGTTCGACGACCGCGTCGCCGAACGGGCAGTGTTCGGCGACGATCTGGAGTTCGTCGTCGTCCGCGGCGGCATCGTCGGCCCGCTCGGCGCGAGCGGCAAATCCGTGGGCCGACAGCGCATCGGCGATGGCGTGCAGCGCACCCTGAAACGAGCGATGAGTGGCGGCCGGTTCGATGGATTCGGCCATTGCCTTGCCGTATTCGAGCCCGACTTCCTCCGCCATCTCCTCGGCAACCTCGGGTGGGAGGGCTCGCAGGGTGCGTCCGAGGAGGGCAACGAGGATGCTGTCTTGGCGAACATCGACTTCGAGGTGGACCTGATCGTCGGAGGTGGTGTAGCGCTTCGATGGTCGCCCGACGCCCCCGCTCGGCTTCGCGACCTCGACCACCAGGTAACCGCCGGACGCCAGTTTGTCGAGATGGTGGCGAGCGACGTTGGCGTGCAGGTCGAAGTGCTTTGCGGTTTCGGCCGCCGTGACCCCGCCTTCGGCTGCGTGAGCGAACAAGAAGATGTCTCGACGAGTCGGGTCGCCGAACGCGGAGGTGATCGCATTGACCGTCGAGGCGAACTCGGTCGGCGAGAGTTCGCGGCGCCGCTGAGGGGAGGACGTGACCACGGCGATATTCTACCTACTGCGGTAGGAGAAATTCAGCCGCATCCCCCAACCTGACGTTCTGTCACCACGGAGTTCGCATGTCCGTCACCGAAGCCGCAGTCATCGACGCCTTGCGTCCGGTCCAGGACCCTGAGCTGTTTCGCAGCATCGTGGACCTCGGCATGGTGCGATCTACCACGATCGACGGCGGCCATGTCGAGGTCGGCATCGACTTGACGATTGCTGGCTGTCCGTTGCGAAACCAGATTCAGACCGAGGTGACCGATGCCGTCACTGCGCTCGATGGGGTCAACCTGGTCACGATCGATTTCGGTGTGATGACCGACGAGCAGCGGGCCCAGGTCCGAGAGATGGTGCAGGGCAACCCGGCCGCATCCGCTGGTTCGCAACCCGCTCACGGGCATGCCGAGGGGCGGGCGATCCCGTTTGCGCAGCCGGGCAACCGCACGCGGGTGATGCTGATTGCTTCGGGCAAGGGCGGCGTCGGCAAGTCGTCGGTCACCGCCAATCTGGCGATCGCGTTGGCGCAACAGGGAAAGTCGGTGGCGATCGTTGACGCCGACGTGTGGGGTTTCTCGATTCCTCGCATGCTGGGCGTCGATGCACCGCCGAAGGTGATCGACGAGATGATCGTCCCGCCGCTCACCCATGGCGTGCGGTGCATCTCGATGGGGTTCTTCGCACAAGAGGATCAGCCCGTCATTTGGCGTGGGCCGATGCTCCACAAGGCGCTCGAGCAGTTCCTGACCGATGTCTTTTGGAACGAGCCCGACTTCTTGTTGATCGACCTGCCCCCGGGCACCGGCGACATCTCGCTGTCGTTGGCGCAGTTCTTGCCCACTGCGGAAGCGTTCATCGTCACGACCCCGAACCCGGCCGCGCAGAAAGTCGCGCAGCGCTCGGCGTTCATGTTCGATCAGGTCAACATCAAGGTGAAGGGCGTGATCGAAAACATGTGCTGGTTCACCGGCGATGACGGCAAGCGCTACCCGCTGTTCGGCGCCGGCGGAGGCAAGGATCTGGCCGATCGGCTCGAGGTCGACCTCATCGGCCAGGTGCCGATGACGATGCCAATGCGGGAAGGTTCTGACCAGGGCCGACCGGTCATGGCGATCGATCCGCAGAACGAGGCGTCGCTTGCGTTCGCGGAGATGGCAAAGTGGGTGCTCGCCCATGGGCCAAGCAAGCGCACCCATCCTGAACTCAAGATCAACCTCTGATCGCATCAACCCCTGGAGATCCACCGTGGACATTCGCATTGGCGTCACCGACAACCCTCGCGAGATCGCCATGAACCTCGCTGACGACGTGGACCGTGAAGCACTGAAGGCCGAGATCGACGCTGCGCTTGGCGGTGGTGACACGGTGCTGTGGCTCACCGACGAGAAGGGCAAAGAGACAGGTATTGCCGCGTCGCGCATCGCCTATGTCGAGCTGGGACCCGCTGGAGGGAACCCGATCGGGTTCGGCTGAGCCTGTCGGTCGCTGAGCGATGGCGAGCCTCGCCGAGCTGGCGGCCGCACACACGTGCCTCGACGGGCCGGCCATTTCCCACCTGCAACGGTTGGTGGGCTCGTGGGCGTTGCCCTGCGACCTGTCGTTCGCGGATCTGCTGCTCTACGCACCGGTTGAGCCAGCGGCCGGCGAATTTGTCGTGGTCGGACACGTTCGCTCGACCACCGGAACCACGGCGTACGACGGAGACCCTGTCGGATCCCGAGTGTCGGCGTCTGCTCGACCGGACCTCCGTCGTAGCCTGCTCGAAGGCGTCCGCCGAGAAGTTGCCCTGTCCGGCCCGCCTCCGCCGGGTGCGTTGGATGAGGTCGTCGAGGAGGGGGTGACGGCGCCGCTCGGCGGGCGGAGCTCGCTCGTCGATCATGTTCCGGTCCGGTTCGGCGACGACATCATCGCGGTGTTGACCCGGGAGAGCGATTCTCGGGTGATGCGAACGCCGACGGGTCTCGAACAGGAGTACCGAGCCCTTTTCGACCGGTTTGCGATCATGATCGGCGAGGGGTCGTTCCCGGCCGGGCGGCCAGAGAAGTCGGGTGAGTTTCGAGAACCCCGGGTGGGCGACGGGGTCTTGGTGCTCGATCGCGAGCAGCTGGTCGTCTTCGCGTCACCGAACGCCGTGTCGGCGCTTCATCGGCTCGGCGTGCAAGCCGACCTGACCGGGCGGCGCCTCGACGCCGTCGGTATCGACGACGCCGTGGTCCGGCGAGCGCTTGAGTCTCGTCGCAGCACCATCACCGAGATCGAGCACGGTGATGACCTTTCGGTTGTGGTGCGCTGCCATCCACTGGTTGAACGGGGTCGTTCGACCGGTGTGCTCGCGCTCACCCGCGATGTCTCTGAACTGCGAAGCCGTGATCGGCTCTTGGTGTCAAAGGACGCGACGATTCGCGAGATCCACCATCGGGTCAAGAACAACCTGCAGACGATCCAGTCGCTGTTGCAGCTTCAGGCCCGCCGGTTGGGGAGTGGCGAGGCGAAGGATGCGGTCGCCCAGAGCGCTCGTCGGATCGGCTCGATCGCCATTGTGCACGAGACGCTGGCATCTGATGCGACCGACGAGGTCGACTTCGACACGGTGGTTCGCCGGGTGGTTCGGCTGGTCGAGGAGGGCTTCACCTCCCCGGAGCGCCCGGTGCGGGTGTCGGTCGCTGGTCAGTTGGGTGAGCTCAACGGTGAGATGGCGATGCCGTTGGCCGTTGCCCTCGTCGAACTGGTGCAGAACGCGGTCGATCATGCAGGCGCCGGTGCGCCGGTTGCGGTACGTATCGACCTCGCGGCGACTCGGCATGATCTGGTGCTGCGGATCGCCGACGACGGCGTCGGCGTGCCCGAGGGGTTTTCGCTCGACCGTGATGCGGGACTCGGGCTGGCGATCGTTCGTCAGTTCGTCGTCGCCGACCTGTCGGGCACGATCACCATTGGACCTGCGAGTGATGCTGCGCCGGTCGGCACGCTGGTCGAGATTCGAATCCCGCGGCGCCGCGAGCCGGCGGTGGTGGGCTGACGCTGGTTCTTCAGCTGGTCGCTGGCGTCACGACGATTGCAGCGCAGCGCGTTGCTTGCGGCGCTGGCGGCGGATGACGCGGCGCTCTTCTTCTGACGTGCCACCCCAGACACCGGTGTCTTGGTTGGTGGAGAGGGCGAACTCGAGGCAGGCGTCTTTGCAGACGCAGGTGTTGCACACCTCTTTGGCGTTGGCGATTTGCTCGATGGCGAGACCGGTGGTGCCGACCGGGAAGAACAATCCGGGGTCGGTGTCGCGGCAGCGGGCATCCTTTCGCCAATCGACACTGCTCGAAAAAGCGTCAGCGGTCAAAGCCACGATGGTCCCCCCGGTTGTTGTGATCCGGGCTACGTCCCGGTCGTTTGTCACAATAGGAACCGGTTCTACCCCCTGGCAAGGGCTTTCTTGTAACCGGTTCTCGTTTTGCGCCCTGGGTGGCGGGTTGACTGCGGAACGCCAGATTTGTGTTCGATGCGCCGGAAGGTCGGCCGGAGACATCGGTCTCACGGGTGCGGAATCGTGCCAATGAACGCGACAAGACGAGGGAAGAGTGAAAGACTGCGTGCATGTCCGCCCCCACCGTGATCGCTCACCGTGGCGCGCGTGAAGCTGCCCGCGAAAACACCCTGCCTGCGTTTCGGTTGGCCCGGGAGTTTGGTGCGGAGTGGGTGGAGCTCGACGTGCGTCGAACCGCTGACGGCGTCGCGGTGGTCCACCACGATGCCCAGCTCGATGATGGCCGTCTGTTGGCTGCGTTGGCCGTTGATGAGCTGCCGGAGTTCGTTCCGAGCTTGGCTGAAGCCCTGGAGGAGTGTCAGGGGATGGGGGTCAACATCGAGATCAAGAATCTGCCGACCGACCCTGACTATGACGCGGAGCACCTGGTGTCAGACGCAGTGGCCGGGCTCGTGCAGGCCTATCTGGGTCCTGAACATGCGCTGGTCTCATCGTTCAACATCGATGCGCTCGATCGGTTGCATGCGGTGGATGCGTCGATTCCGTTGGCGTACCTGTTCGACATCGGTGACCCGGCGTCGGCGATTGCTCGGGCCCGTGCGCATGAGATGTCGGCGGTCCATCCGTACGATCCGTTGGTGACGGAGTCTCTCGTGCAACGTGCACACGCGGAAGGGTTGGAGGTCAACGTGTGGACGGTGAACGATCCCGATCGCATGGTGGCGTTGGCGGACATGGGTGTCGATGGCATCTGCACCGATGTGCCCGACATCGCGCGTCAGGTGCTCGACGAACGAGGCTGATCTCCGTCAGTCGGCTTCGCCGAGTGGAACCAGCAATGAGAGGTGGTTCGGGGTCCAGGTGAAGCGGAGCCGCTTGCTGGCGCCGAGATGGTCACCATCGACTTGGTAGGGGCTGGGTGGGTCGCTTTCGATGACGAGGGAGCGGACGTCGGTGCGCAGATCGATGTTGCGCCGGGCGTCGATGGGGCGGTGGGCGAGGGCGGTGGCCGCAACGGGCCCGAGGGTGCGGAGGTCGAGTCGTTCGAGGGTGATGGCGGCAAGTGGTTCGTCGAGGGAGAGGCCGGGCACGAGCTCGAAGGCTCGGCTTCCGAGGAAGGTGTACGGGTCGGCGTTCATCACGATCGTGAAGAAGCCGGTGGTGAGTTCGCGACGGTTGCTGTCGACCAGCCGCAGTGGCGGGTTTCGGCGGTCGACGCGCCGGAGGAACGTGTCGATGGCGGCGTAGATGAAGAGGGGGTGCCCGGCCCAGCGCTTCCAGGGGCCTCGCCGTTCCACCTGTTCGACGACGGCGGCGTCGAAGCCGACACCGCAGTGGAACAAGAAGTAGCGGCCTTCGACGGCGCCGAGTCCGATGCGTTGGATGTTGCCCGCGTCGAGGGCGTCGAGCAGCACGCCGACGGCGTCGACGCTGTCGTCGGGCAAGCCGAGGATGCGGGCGAAGACGTTGGTGGAGCCGCCGGGAAGGGTGGCGAGAGCGGTGTCGGTCCCGGCCAGGCCGTTGGCTGCTTCGTTGAACGTGCCGTCACCGCCGAGGACGACGACCAGGTCGTAGCTCTCGCGTGCGGCCGATTGGGCGAGTCTTGTGGCGTGGCCGCGGCGGCTGGTCTCAGCGAGGGTGACGTCGTGGTCGGCGGACAGCGCCTTGTGGATGACGACCCGGCGACGGGCGGTCACCGAGGAGGCGACTGAATTAACGATGAAGAGGATCCGCAAGAACGATCAAACTATCTGGTTCGCCCAGATAGGCATTCTTCACATGCACTGGCAGACTCTGCGGTCATGAAGGTTGTTGTCTGTGTAAAGCAGATCCCGGATCCGGCCGACCCGGGTGCGCTCAACCCCGAGAGCAAAACGCTCGTTCGGGACGCGAAGCTCATCCTCGACGAATCGGATGCCTACGGGGTCGAAATGGCTCTCCAGCTCGTCGACGCGGCAGGTGAAGGTGAAGTTCACCTCGTGTCGATGGCTCCGAACAACGAGACGGCTGGTCTGCGCACCGCACTCGCGATGGGGGCGGCAAGTGCCACCATCGTGAGCGACGATGCGCTCCAGGGCTCGGATGCGCTCGGGACCTCGAAGGTGCTCGCTGCGGCGATCGCTCGGCAGGAACCCGATCTGATCCTTGCCGCCACCGAATCGAGCGATGGCTACACGGGCACGGTGCCCGAGCAGGTCGCCGCACTCATGGATCTCCCGTCGGTCACTTTTGCCAAGTCGGTCGCAGTCGAAGGTGGCACGGCAAAGGTCCAGCGGCAGACCGAGGCGGGGTACGACGAGGTCGAGTGCCCGCTTCCGGCGCTCGTGTCGGTCACCGCTGGTGTGGTCGAGCCCCGCTACCCGTCGTTCAAGGGCATCATGGCGGCGAAGAGCAAGCCGGTCGACGAGCTCGATCTCGCTGGTCTCGGTGTTGATGCCGATCAGGTCGGCTGGGCCGGCGCCGGTCAAGAAATTGTTTCGATCGCTGACGCCCCCGCTCGCGAGGCTGGCGAAGTCATCGAGGACGAAGGCGATGCGTACGAGAAGATCGTTGCCTTCCTCGACGATCTCAAGGTTCTGTAGGAGGAGTTGACATGACGCTCGACAAGATCTGGGTGTTTGGCGAGGCCAGCGGCGATGCCGTGGCTTCCATCACGCTCGAAATGCTTGCCGCCGCTCGCGAACTGGCCGACACCGTCGAGGTGTTCATGGCTGGCGACGGCGACGACTACGCCGAAGAACTCGGTGAGCACGGTGCCGAGACGGTGTACAGCACCGGCGATCTCGACGGTTGCCTGCAGGGTGTCGCGGTTGCGGCGGCGGTCGCCAACGCGATCGAAGAAGGCGATGTCGACGCCCCTGATGCGTTCCTGCTCGGCACGACACAGGACGGGCGTGATGTCGCTGGTCGCCTGTCGGTCAAGCTCGATCAGTCGGTCATCACCAACTGTGTCGGTCTCGAGGTCGACGGCGATTCGCTGGTCGGCTCAGAGCCGGTCTTCGGTGGTGTCACCGACGTCAAGACCAAGAACACCACGGGCAACGCCGGCATCTTCCTGATCCGTCCGAAGTCGTTCGAGGCTGAGGGTGTTGGTGGGGCCGAGGCCGACACCGAGGATCTCGACGTGCCGGATCTCGGCGCGGCCGGGGCCGCCAAGGTGACCAACAGCCATGTCGAAGAGTCCGACGGCCCGAAGCTCGACGAGGCAGCCATCGTGGTCGCCGGTGGTCGTGGCCTGGGCGAGGCCGATGCGTTCTCGCTGGTCGATGATCTCGCCGGTGCGGTCGGTGGCGCCGCTGGTGCAAGCCGGGCCATCGTCGATGCTGGGTGGGTGCCGTACTCGATGCAGGTCGGTCAGACCGGCAAGGTCGTCAAGCCGACGGTGTACATCGCCGCCGGCATCTCTGGCGCCACGCAGCATCTGGTCGGCATGAAGGGTTCCAAGAACATCATTGCGATCAACAAGGATCCGGAGGCGCCGATTTTCGCTGTCGCCGATCTTGGCATCGTGGGCGACGTCCACAAGGTGATGCCAGCCCTCATCGAGGCGCTCAAGGCCCGCTGAGCCACATCGCCGGCCTGGTCGCAGACTCTGATCGAAACCCCCGGCTTCGGCCGGGGGTTTCGTCGTTTTGTGTCCCCTTCTGAACCGTTCTGGGTACCTCTTCGACGCCGCCGAGGGTTGTCGGGTACCCAGAACGGAGACGGTGTGCGTTCTGGGTACCCCTTCGACGCCGCCGAGGGTTGTGAGGGACCCAGAACGGAGCGGCGGGAGGGTCAGACGAGAGGCCAGGGGTAGCGGCGTCCGCCCGTGTCGTCGTTCGGGAACCGCCGGGCGGTGCCGAGGGCGGTGGCTCGGGTGCGCATTGCGTCGCGTTCGAGGGGGCTGAGCAGGTCGTCGAGTTCGGACGGGACATCGTCGATGAAGCGCCAGAGGTCGTCGCAGAGCCCGTCGTCGAGCGACTCGCCGACGAAGTCCCAGATCACGGTGCGGAGCTTGAACTCGTGGTGGAACGCAACGCCGTGGTCAATCGCCCAGATCTTGTCGTCGGTGCCGAGGATGCAATGCCCAGCCTTGCGGTCGGTGTTGTTGATGACGACGTCGAACGCGCAGATTCGCCGGAACTCGTCGTCGAACCGATCGGTCTCTTCTCGCAGGGTGAAGTAGTGCTCTTCGAAGATGCACGGCATGAACAGCTGCAGCGAACCGACACCGTGGACGAGATCGCGTTCGATCGTGGGTGGGACGATGTTCCAGCCCAGTGCCTCGCTGGCATGGAACGCCGCGATCTCACGCTTGTACAGGCCGTTGGGGAAATCCCAGAGGGGAGATTCACCGGCGAGGGGTTTGTAGATGGCCTGGGCCTGGAGGCCGTCGTGGTCGATGTCGAGCAAGAACGTGGCGTTGCTCGAGTACGGCATGCGGCCGAGGATGTCGACGTCGCCCTGGGTGAGCAGCGCCACCGCCCGATCGGTGGTGATCGGATCTCGGGCGAGAAAGGGGGAGTCGTCGTCAGCCACGGATTAGTTGAAGCACGGGCACCAGTCGCCGTTGCGGGGTTGCAGCGGCACGCCGCAGTACGGGCACGGGGGTCGACCCGCAGACACGACGTCGCGGGCCCGGTCGATCAGGCCGATGACCTGCTCTCGACGGAGCACGAATCGGGCCGATGCTGGTTCCAGGTCGTACTCGTCGCCTTCGTCGATCATCTCCTCGGCGATGACGATGAGTCGGTCGTCGTCGGCTGCGTAGGCGACACCCATCTGCCCGATGGTCCATGCCGCAACGACCGGTTCTCGCAGCGTGAGGTCGGCCGGCAACGGACCGATGTTGACCTCCGGGAGGTCGGCGAGGACCTGTTCGAGGTAGTCGGCGAGGGTCGCAACCTGCTGTTTTTCGAGGCGGAGGGACACGAGCTGTCCATCGCCCCGGCCCTGGAGATAGAAGACTCGCTCGCCGCGAGGACCAAGCGTGCCGACGGTGAAGAACTCGACGTCAGCGAACGAGAACGATTCGTTCATGACGGGGCCAGCGCGGAGAGGTCGTCTCCGGTCGAGTTGACGGTCAACACGATCGGTCCTTCGGGCCCGTACATGATTGCGGTGATCGAGCAGGGTGAGACGACGATTCGCTGGAACAGGTCGAGATGGGTACCTGCGGCCGCGGCGACGACCGCCTTGATGACGTCTGCGTGCGAGACGGCCACGATGGTCTCGCCGGGATGGGCAGCCACGAGTTGATGGGTCGCGTCTACCGCTCGTGCTTGCATCTCGGCGAATGACTCACCGCCGGGGAAGGTGAACCCGCTCGGGTAGCGCTGAACGGTCTTCCAGGCATCCAGCTTGCGAAGATCGGCCAGCTTCTTTCCGGTCCAGTCGCCGAAGTCGCACTCGATAAGACCTTTGGCCTGACGGACCCGTAACTTTCGAGCCTTGGCGATCGGCGCCGCCGTTTCCTTCGTGCGTTCCATCGGCGACGCATAGACGGCGGCCACATTCGTGAGCCCGGCGATGCGGGCGGCAGCCGCTTCGGCCTGGCTGACCCCCTTGTCTGCAAGGTGGAGGCCAGGGGCGCGCCCCGGCAGGGTCGCGCCAGTCGTCGGGGTTTGTCCGTGCCGGACGAAAAGGACGAGGGTGGGCTTTGGGGGACTCGATCGTCGTGCCATTGCTTCGCCAACGTAGCCTGCGGCCCGTGGATTCCCGGGATCGGAAACGAGCTGCCTCCTCGCTGCGGGTACTGGCCGACGATGTTGGCTCGTGTCGCCGGTGCGAGCGGCTCGTTGCCTGGCGTGAACACATCGGTCAGGAAAAGCGGGCTGCGTACCGCGATGACGACTACTGGGCCAAGGGAGTTCCGGGCTTCGGTGACCCGGCCGCCCATTTGCTCGTCGTCGGCTTGGCCCCCGCCGCGCACGGCGCAAATCGCACCGGCCGGATGTTCACCGGCGATCGCAGTGGTGACTGGCTGTATCGAGCGCTGTATCGGGCTGGCTATGCCAATCAACCGGAGTCGACGGCGGTCGATGATGGACTCGAGATCGAGGGGGCGTGGATCACGTCGCCGGTCAAGTGCGCCCCTCCGGAGAACAAACCCACCACGAGTGAGCGCGATACGTGCCGCCCATTCTTCCAGCGCGAGCTCGACGCGCTGAGCAATGTGAAGGTCATCATCGTGCTGGGCGGGTTCGGCTATCAGGTTGCCTGCCAGGAGTTGGGCGTGCGGCCTCGCCCGAAGTTCGGGCATGGGGTGGAGGTACCGCTCGACGACGGCAAGACGTTGCTGTGCAGCTTCCACGTCAGCCAGCAAAACACCTTCACCGGTCGGCTGACCGAAGAGATGCTCGATGCCGTCTTTGCTCGGGCGCGAGCGTTGGGGTCCAAATAGCCCAGGCGACTGCGGGGCCAATGGGGCCACCGGCCCGGGTCGCCACGGTGACCTTTGGGCCATTCCGACGGTTCTGGGACGGGATGGTCCATTCGCCTCTATGGAGCGGACTGGTGGCGTGCCGAAGCCCTTGGACATGCAGCGCCACCTTCGAGTCGTTCCTTCCCCCGTCGACACCTCCCGCGAGGTTGGGCTGCCGATCGAGGAGCTTGTCGAGCTCCACCCCGAGGGTGTCCGTCGGCTGCTCGCTGCGTTGGACCTCCAGAATCCGGCTGCGCAGCGCGAGGCTGAGGGAGCCGTCATCGACCTTGCGGTGTATCGGGCGACTCGCGACCGTCGCCTCGCCGGCCTTTTCGGCCCGGCTGCGTAATCCGACTCGACCGCCCCGGTAGCCTTACCGGGTCATGCGTACCGCCAAGCGCCCCCTCACCATCTTCGTCCTGTTGTTCAGCGTGGTGCTGTTCGCCAGTGCCTGTGGCTCGTCGAACGATCCGCAGTCGTGGGCCGAAGCCGAAGAAGACGGCAACCTGCGTCCTAACTTCATCCGGGCCTGCACCGACGCCAACCAACAAGACGGTGCCGCGGTGCAGCTGAGCGAGGCGCAGCTCCCGAACTACTGCGAATGTGCCTTCCTCGAGATCGTCGAGTACTTCGGCGGTTCCATCGACGGCGACAACCGGCTGGTCGATGTTGCCACCGCCGTTGCCGGTCGCGACTTCGAGGCGTTCAAGACCTTCGAGTCGGATCTGCGGAACGACCCTGAAGACATCCCGGCTGACATCGCCGCCTTCCTCGACGGCTGCGCCACGAACGCCTGATCAGGCGCTCGGGCTGGCTAGCGTGCCGGCATGACGACGCTCGACATCGACTTCGTGCGGGAGCAGTTCCCGTCGTTCGCGCACCCAGAGACCGGCCAGTGGGCCCACCTGGAGAACGCCGGCGGTAGCTACTGCCCCCGCCACGTCGTCGATCTGGTCGCCGACCTGTTTGCCCATGGCAAGTGCCAGCCGGAGTGGGACTTCGGGCCGTCGGTCCGGGCGACGCGGGCGATGCAACGGTCGCGCGCCGTGATGGCCGAGCTCTTCAACGCCGCCGAAGACGAGATCCACTTCGGACCCTCCACCAGCCAGAACACGTACGTGTTGGCGAAGGCACTTCGGCCGATGTGGAACGACGGCGACGAGATCATCGTCACCAACCAGGATCACGAAGCCAACGGAGGCGCATGGCGCCGACTTGCCGACACCGGCATCATCGTGAAGGAGTGGAGGGTCGACGGCGAATCGGGCCTGCTCGACCCGGCCGATCTCGATGCGTTGATCACCGATCGCACCCGGCTTCTCGCTGTCACGCACGCATCGAACATTGCGGCCACGATCAACCCGGTCCGCGAGCTGGCCGACCGACTCCATGCTGTCGGCGGTCACATCGTCGTCGACGGCGTCTCGTATGCCCCCCACGGACTCGTCGATGTGCAGGCTCTCGACTGCGACGTCTATTTGTATTCGACCTACAAGACCTATGGCCCGCACGTCGGTTTGATGTACACCCGTCGGTCACTTCTCGAACAGCTGCACAACGAGAGTCACTACTTCAAGGCCGGCCATCCGGAGGCATACCTGACTCCTGCGGGGCCTGACCACGCCGCGATCGGTGCCGTGGCCGGGGTGGCGGACTACTACGACGCCCTCGTCGCGCACCACGGCATCGAGGGTGCGGATCGTCGGACCCGTACGGCACGGTTGTTCGATGCCTTCGGCGCCCACGAGGAGGCGACCATCGCACCGTTGGTCGACCTGCTGCTGGCCACGGATTCGGTTCGGTTGGTCGGCGCACCGACCGCCGATCAATCGGTGCGGGCCCCCACGATTGCCTTCCATGTTCCGGGCCGCAGTTCGGCATCGATTTACGACGCCCTCATCGCCGCGCGGGTGTCATGTGGCCACGGCAACTTCTACGCCCACCGGTTGATGGAGGCGCTGGGTCTCGACGTCGAGGATGGGGTTGTGCGGCTCTCGGCTGTTCACTACAACACCGACCGCGACGTGGCTCGTGCGTGCGATGTGCTCGACGACCTGCTCTGAGACTGTTTCTCAGCGATCTCTCAACACGTGATCGTCATGGTGGGGGACATGAGCACCGTTGTCGCCCCTCCCTTCCTGCCTGCGTCTCCCGTCGTCTCGGCACGGCCGACGGGTAGGCGAATCGTCGGCATCGATCTCGCCCGCGGTCTTGCGCTTGTCGCCATGTGTACCCAGCACGTCACCATCGAGGGTCCAGATGGCGGCGAGTCGAGTGGGTGGGTCGCCTGGCTGTTTCGCGAGTCGGCGGGGAGGGCGTCCGTCGTGTTCTTCGTGCTGGCCGGCGTCTCGCTCGCCTTGATCACCGCGGGCGGCTCCTCATCGGCGGAGCCGAAGGCGCTTCGCCGTCGCGGCGTCGCGCTGACCGGAATCGGCCTCGCACTGACCGGCACCATCTGGGAGGCGTCGATTCTGCAGCACTACGGCGTCGCCTTCTTGCTCGCCCCCTGGCTGATTCGAGCCGCGCGACGCACCCTTGCTGTCATCGCGGCGGCTGGCCTCCTGCTCGGCCCGGTTGCGCTCCTCGGTGTGTGGTCGGTCGACGAGGAGGTGACCGGAGCGGCCGATGGCACCCTGCTCGACCCTGTGATCGAAACGGTGTGGGACATCGTCGCGACGGGCTACTACCCGATGATCGTCTGGATCGGGTTCTTTGCGTGCGGACTGCTGGTCGGGCGTCTGGACCTCCGGCGTGCAAGCGTCATCGGCTGGTTGGCGGCTGTCGGCGTGATCGTCGCTGTCGCCGCTGACTTGGTCGTTGGGGCGCTTGGAGGGCCGGCCGAGATGGGGGCGGCCCAGCTCCTCGACACGACCGGTCACTCAGGCATGATCGGCTGGACCGTCCAGACCGGCGGGATGGCGCTTGCGGCAATCGCCGCCGCCCTCGCGCTTCCAACCGCCGTCTCGCGCCGGCTCGGGCCGGTCGTGACGACCGGCTCCATGTCGTTGAGTGCCTACCTGCTGCACATCGCGCTGGTTGCGGGTGTCTTTTCGTTCGGGGTTGCGCCGCTCGGCTGGTCGGTCGGAGCTCAGGAAGCCGCGTTCCTCGGCCTCGTCACTGCGATGATCGCCACCTGTGTGGCCCTTGGTCGTTGGCATCGAGTCGGGCCAGCAGAGCGGGTGATGAAGCGCATTGCGACGCCTCGTCAGGGCTCGTTCGAGCCCGAACCCGGCAGCGCCGTTCGTTAGCTCGGCGGAATTGCGGTCTGGTTGCCGCGGGCGACCAGCCGCCCGTCGGCGTCGTGCAACTCAGCCGTTGCGAACAGCAATCGGCGGCCGTGTTTGGTGACGATGCCGGTCGCCGTGAGTTGCCCGATCGCAGGCCGAAGAATGTCGACGGTGATCGTGGCGGTCGAGAGGCCATTGGACGCGAACGCCATGGCCATGTCGAGCATGGCGGTGACGATCCCGCCCTGCACCACCCCCTCACCGATCGTCCAGATCGGTTCGGGGGTGAAGCGCAGAACGGCGCGACCATCTCCATGCTCAAGCACCTCGGGCTTGAGCAGGTGATAGATCGATGGTTCGTCGGTCGGGGGAAGGGCCCCGCCTGTGTCGCTCACTCGGGGCGAGCGGGAAATTCCGGGCCGCGGGTGCGGGTGCGCTTCAGCTCCCAGAACCCGTCGATGCTCATCATCATCGACATGCCGTCCCAGAGGGTCAGCGCGTCGTCGCCGGTCGGGACTGCGGTGATGACGGGCCCGAAGATGCCCTGCTTGACCCCGCGCGGATCGGTCATGGCGATGATCGGCGTGCCGACATCTTCGCCCGTGAGGGCGAGGCCAGCATCATGGCGACCTCTGATCTCGTCGTCGAATGCCTCGGACTCGAGGGCATCGGCGTGCGAGGTGGGCAAGCCGGCGGCCTCGAGCGCTTCGGTCATGTCGAAGTCGAGGTTCTTGTCGTGGTGGATTCGGGCGCCCAGTTGCCAGTACAACGCACCGACTGCGTCCTCGCCCTCCCCGGCTCGAACCGATTCAAGCACCCGCAACATCTTGAAGGTCTTGGTCACCGGCTCGAAAAAGGGGCTTCCCTCTTCGGGCTTGTTCTTCAGCAGCAGACTGATCGGCTGCCACGTGATGTTGAGATCACGCTTGTCCTTCACCTCATCGACGACCCAACGGGCCGTCACCCAGCACCAGGGTCAAATGGGGTCGATCCAGAATTCAATATCTCTAGCCATTGCACTCCTTCAACCTTTCGGCTTCTCAGAAATTCCCACCTTGACGCCGGGTTGGGCCCAGCCCGGCCACCGCTTGCGGCTGTTCTCCGCAAGGCGATGCATCAACGCGATCGCACCCGGGTCGTCGTCGCCCGGTCGGGTCTCGATCGCACCGTCTTTCACCATGGCGTCGATCACTGCTCGACCCATCTCGGTGCGAACAATGGTGAGCGTCCAGTCGGTCTCGTTGCCGATGCCGCCCGTGGAGATGTCGGCGTGCTCGGCGGCGAAGTCAGGACAGTGATTGCAGCCCTCCCGAGTCCAGGCATGGCATTCCTTGAGGTTGATCTCGTGGTACCCGCCGTCCTTGGTCCAGATCTGGAACACACCCTTGATGTTCATCTTGGCGATGTTCTCGCGCTTGAGGCCGTACTTGACTTCGAACAGCTCGTCGAAGAGCGCGTCATCGAACGACTTCGAACACAGCAGGCCGATGTTGAGTTTGAACGGCTTGGAGACCTTGCCGATCTTGCGGTGCCACATGACCGGCGCGACCGAGGTCTGGCAGCTCATCCCGACCAGGGCCAGCCGTTCGAGACCGCGTTCTTTGGCTTCGTCGTAGGCGACGGTGTTGGCTGAGTAGGTGTAGCGGCTGCCAGCACCCCGCAGGACCTCTTCGCGGTTGGTGGCGACCATCGGGAACGCCTTCCATCCCGGTTCGCCGTTGGGCAATGTCTCGACACCCGAGGTCAGGGCACCGTCGACGATGTCGTTTTCGAGCAACCAGATGAGCATCGACGAGACGAGCCCGCCGTCTTGCCCGGTTTCGTAGACGAAGTCGTCGCTTGCCCGGGTCAACAAGATGTCGGAGTACATGCCGGCCACTTCGGTCTCATCTCGAGACCGGCCGTGGAGGTGCATGTCGGCTTCGGGTTCCCACATGCGAAAGCGCGGGCATGCCCGGGTGCAGGTGGTGCACCCCTTCTCGCCGTGCACACAGTTCGACTCGCCGAGCTCGTCTTCGAGATGGAACGGTTTGTAGGCACCGGGCTCGTGTTCGTAGCCGATGACGTCGTGAGGGCAACTGATGACACAGCCCGCGCACCCCGTGCACAGGCCGCTGGTGATGACCTCGTCGTGGAGCTCTTTCCACTGGTAGGTCCATCGGGTCTTTGTCGCCGGAAGTGCTGCGGTAGGCGCCATCTGGCGAATCTAGCCGCCGTGCTCGCGAAGGAAGAGATCGTCAGGTCAAGCCGATGGTCCAAAGACGGCGTCGACCGAGAGTGAAGCCACGACGGAGTCGGCGCCCGGGACGATCTGGCTGTCGGTGAAGTGGCCGGGTACGACGATGGTGCGAAGACCCGCACCCTGTGCTGCGAGCGCTGACGCGGAGGTGTCCTCTACCGCAAGGCATGTCGCCGGGTCGGCTCCAGTTGCACGGAGCGCGAACTCGTAGGCGTCGGGGGCTGGCTTGCCTCGGGCAACATCGTCGGTGGTGACGATCACGGCGAAGCGGTCGAGCGGCAACGTACTGCCGGCAGCCGCCGCAATCGCATCGATGTTGGGCCGGTAGGTAGTGGTCACCAGGCCGAGCGCGATGCCGTTGTCGAGCGCATGGGCGATCACGTCGGCGACACCGGGACGCAACGTGACCGGCGTGTCGACCACCTCCGCGCACGCAATCTCGGTCTTGCGCCGGTGGATCGTGTCG
>JBCCYT010000066.1:0-22195 GCA_039188975.1 Actinomycetota bacterium | reverse complement strand
TGGTCGTCGATCTGGCTCGTGACATCGATGCCCGCTTCATCATCAAGGGTTTGCGGGCGGTGTCGGACTTCGAGAACGAGCTGCAGATGGCGCAGATGAACAACGCAGTGTCGGGGGTGCATACGTTGTTCATCCCGTCGGCGTCGAAGTCATCGTTCTTGGCGTCGAAGTTCATCCGGGAGATCGCGAAGTTCGGTGGTGACGTGTCGTCGATGGTGCCCGAGGGCGTGAATCGGCGGATCACGGAGCGCTTCGGATGAAGGGCGACCAGATGAGCACGGAGCGCTTCGGATGAAGCGCGACCAGATGAGCACGGAGCGGTTTGGCTGATGAGTGACGGGGGCGCGTTGCCGCCGGAGTATCGGGCACCGCAGGCCGAAGCGTTGTTGCGGCAGGCGATCGAGCTGGTGGATCAGGCTCGTCCGATGCCGTTGTCGGCGTCGTCGATGATCATCAAAGAGGACGTGTTGCAGGCGTTGCAGGCCGCGGCGGAGGCCTTTCCCGAGGAGCTGCGGGCGGCTCGCTGGTTGTTGAAAGAGCGTGAGGATTTCTTGGCTCGGGTGCAGGTGGAGGGCGATCAGATCGTCGCGACGGCCCGGGCTCAGGCCGAGCAGATGGTGCAGCGGACCGAGTTGGTGAAGGCGGCGGAGGAAAAAGCCCGCAAGGTGGTGGCCGATGCCGAGGAGCAGGCCCGGCATTTGAAGCTCGAGACCGAGGATTGGTGCGATCAAAAGCTGGGCGCCATGGAGATCGTGCTGCAGCGCACGATGAAGACGGTTGCGTCGGGGCGGGCGCGGCTGCAGGGCGCCGAGCGGAGCGGTCAGGAGTCAGCGACCGATGTCGAGGCGACCGCGGAGGTGCCCGAGGGCTTCTTTGATCAGGACGACGGGTGACGTCGTCGTTGCCGTCTCGCCTGCTGGTCGATGTCGCCGAGTTGCGGCGTCGGCCGGGAACGCGCCGTGCGCTGCAGGCCGAGATCGAAATTCCCAATCTCGAGGCGGGGGAGCGGTCGATCGTCGACGGCCGCTTGGTCCTCGACGTGGTGGTCGAGTCGGTGATGGAGGGCGTTGTCGCCGCGGGAACGGTGGCGGGCGTGTGGCGCGCACCGTGTCGGCGCTGTGTCGACGACATGGATGAGGCGTTCGTCGCAGACTTTCGTGAGGTGTTCGAGCGATCACCGACCGAGGGTGAGACATGGCCGCTCGAGAACGAGCAGATCGACCTGACCCCGGTCGCCCGGGAGCATTCGCTGTTGTCGATCCCGTTGGCCCCACTGTGTCGAGATGATTGTGAGGGCCCGGATCCGCGTCGGTTTCCGACGGGCCCGTTCATCGATCTCGAGCCCGACCTCGAGGAGAAGCCGGCCGGTGATCCGCGCTGGGCTGCGCTCGACGCGCTCACGTTCGATGACTGAATCTGTCCGCTGATCTCGTCGGCTTTCGGTAGGGACCGGGCGGTTCGCTCGCTACCCTGCACTGGTCGTGGTGGCGCCGTCGCGCCACGCCCCGGAAGATCGCAAGCCCAGAACGCAGGAACGCATCATGGCTGTCCCGAAGCGGAAGATGTCCAAGTCGAAGAGCCGGAGCCGCAAGGCGTCGGCGTGGCGCACCGGTCGCACCGCGCGCAGCATCTGCCCCCAGTGTGGCGCTCCGCAGCGTCCGCACCGGGCGTGCGCGAAGTGCGGGTACTACGCCGGCCGCCAGGTCCTCGACCTCGACTGATCCCATGCTGCCCATCGCCGTTGATGCCATGGGCGGAGACAACGCCCCCGACGCGATCGTCGAAGGGGCCAAGCGGGCTGTCGACGAGCTCGGTATCCCGGTCGTCTTGGTCGGGAAACCCGGCGAGATGGGCGATACCGGCGACCTGCCCATCATCGAGGCATCGGAAGTGATCGCGATGGACGCCGAGCCCGGCTCGAGCGTTCGCAAGATGAAGGACTCGTCGCTCGTGCGCGCCGCGGAGGCTGTGCGCGACGGCGGGGCCTCGGCCATGGTTTCGGCTGGGAACACCGGCGCCACGATGGCGTCGGCGCTCCTTCGCATGGGACGTATCAAGGGAATCCAGCGTCCGGCGATCGCCACGCCGATCCCGGTTCCGGGGTCGACCCCGACGACCTTGCTCGATGCTGGCGCAAACGCTGAGTGCAAGCCGGAGTGGTTGGTGGAGTTCGCCCAGATGGGCGCGGTGTATGCCCGCGACCGTTTCGGTATCGAGCGACCCAAGGTTGGGCTGTTGTCGATCGGCGAGGAAGCCGGCAAGGGCAGTCCCTTTGTGAAGGAGTGCTTCGAGCTGCTCGACGAGCCGGGGTGGGCCGCCGCGGCGCAGTGTTCGTGGATCGGCAATGTCGAGGGCCGCGATGTCATGACGGATGAGGCTGACGTGATCGTCACCGACGGCTTCACCGGCAACGTCACACTGAAGACGCTCGAAGGCGCGATGCGGGCGATCATGGGTCGGTTGTTGATGGCGCTCGACACCGATGACGACACCCGTGCGGCGGGTGCTGCGCTGGGCCCTGCGCTCGACACGATGGTTGGTGAGCTGCACCCCGATTCGGTGGGTGGCGCGCTGCTGCTGGGGGTCAAGGGGGTGTGCGTGATTTCGCACGGTTCGAGTAGCCCCGATGCGATGGTGAACGCCATTCGGGTGGCCTCAGAGATGGTGGAGGTCGAGATGGTCGGCCATCTCACCGACGCTGCCGCGACGGCCAGCCCTTCCTGAACTCCGTTTCAGCATGCGCTGAGCGCATCGGGCCCCTCACCGCGGGCGCGAGCGCGACGACCACGGCTCGGCCGGTTGGCCGCGAGTGGCCGAAATCGCCGGGAAAGCGGCTGTTTCACAAGCGCGCAAGCACTGAAACCGGTAGGGTGCCATCGCCTCGGGCCGTGCCCGCGGCGCTGTGTTGGTGGCCGGAGGGGGGAGTGCACATGCCCGCCGAAACCCATGTCGAGGGGGAACCCATGGAACGCGACGAGATCGTGACGCTGGTCAAGGATCGGCTTGCCGAGATTCTCGAGATTGAGCCGTCCGACATCAAAGAGGGCGACGCGTTCGCCGAAGACCTCGACGCCGATTCGCTCGCCCTGATCGAGCTGGTCGAGGCAATCGAGGAGGAGCTCGCCGAACGCACGACGGGCTTTCGAATCGAGGACGAAGACCTCGAAGATCTCCGAACCGTGCGCGACGCCGTCGACTATGTCGTCGCCAAGCTCGGCTGAGCCGGGCAGAAGACGGATCGACCCCTGTCTGCGGCGGCACCTTCCACCTCCCTCGAGGAGCGGCTGGGCTATGAGTTCGCCGAGCCGGGGCGACTGCTGCATGCGCTGACCCATCGGTCATGGTGCGCAGAACATCCCGGCGACGAGTCCAACGAACGACTCGAGTTCCTCGGCGACGCCGTGTTGGGCGTGATCGTCACCGACCACATCTTCCACCGGTTCCCCGATCTGCCCGAGGGGCACCTGGCCAAGACCCGGGCCGCCGTCGTGTCGGCGGCAACCCTTGCTGACGTCGGTCGAGAGCTCGGCATCGGTCTCGAGCTTCGGCTTGGCAAGGGTGAGGACGCTTCGGGAGGTCGTGACAAGGCATCGATTCTGGCCGATGCGGTCGAAGCGGTGCTTGGCGCGATGTACCTCGATGGCGGGATCGACGCGGTGCGTACGCTCGTGATCGAAGCGCTCGATGATCGGATCGGCCGCGCCGCCGAAGCTCCCGGCAGCCGAGATTACAAGACCCAGCTACAGGAAATCGCCGCCCACGAAGGTCACACACCTCCGGTGTACGACCTCTCCGAGAGCGGCCCCGACCATCACAAGCGGTTTCACGCAACGGTGGCCATCGGGGGAACGATCGAAGGTGCCGGAACCGGCACATCGAAGAAGGAAGCCGAGCAGAAAGCCGCTCGCGCTGCCTACGAGCGCCGCGCTGCGCACCGCTCAGGAGAAAACGGAGCCACCGATGGTGTTTGAGCTACCCGAGGTCGAGACGGTTCGCCGTGAACTCGACCGTGACCTCGTTGGCAAGAAGGTGAAGACGGTCGAGGCCACCAGCATGAAGGTGCTGGGCCGCTACAAGAACCGCAAGGCGTTCACCGCTCAGCTCGACGACATGAAGATCACCGAGGTTGCTCGGCGCGGCCTGTTCTTGTTGATCGTGCTCGACGGCGAGTCCACGCTGGTCGTCAACCTGGGCGGTTCCGGTTCGCTGCGTCGCAATGCGAACAAGGACGCGATGGAGCCTGACACCGAGATCGTGATCACGTTCACCCAGCACGGGCAGTTGCGGCTGATCGACCCCGATGGCTCGGCGGAAATGTTCGTCGTCGACACCGATGCGCTCGCTGATGAGATTCCGGTGCTCGATGATCATGGGCTCGATCCGGTCGATGAACCGGTGTCGTGGACCGCCTTTGGTCGTTCGCTCTTGCAGCGTTCGGTCAAGCTCAAGACGTTGTTGATGGACGACACGTTCGTCGTCGGTATCGGCAACCTGTACGCCGACGAGATCCTCTACGAGGCGGGCCTGCGCTACGACCGGATGAGTGATTCGCTGTCGAGCCAAGAGATTCGACGCCTCCACCGGGCCCTCGTCGGGACGCTGCACGACGCCATCAAGTACCGGGGCACATCGCTCGCAGATCGTCCCTTCGTCGACCCGTTCGGTGTGGCGGGCGATTACGGCGAGCATCTCGCGGTGTACGGCAAACACGGTGATTTGAGCAGCCGTAGCCGGCTCCCGATCAAGCGGGTGAAGTTCGGCGGGGTTTGGACGTACTTCTGCGACACGCAGGTGTGACAACCACGCTCGGTGTTTGACGACCACTGGTCGCGGCACCCAGGGCGATGGTCTGTCGTACCCTGTGGACAGGCGGGAAAATCTCCCCACGTCATCCACAGGTGTCCACAGGGTTTCCACCGAAATCCCCAAGGGCAGGGACTACACGGATGTAATTCGCGTTGTTAGGTTCGTCCCCAATGCATCTGAAGAACCTCTCCTTGAAGGGCTTCAAGTCGTTCGCCGACGCTGCCTCGATCGATCTCGAACCGGGGGTGACCGTCGTGGTCGGCCCGAATGGCTCGGGCAAGTCGAACGTGGTCGACGCCATCGCGTGGGTGCTCGGCGCCCAGGCGCCGAGCGCGGTCCGCTCCGGGAAGATGGACGATGTGATCTTCGCCGGCACCAGCAACAAGTCGGCCCTTGGTCGCGCCGAGGTGTCGCTGACGATCGACAACCACAGCCGCACCCTGCCGGTCGAATTCAACGAGGTGAAGATCACCCGCACCTTGTTTCGCAGCGGCGATTCCGAGTACTCGATCAACGGCGTGCCCTGCCGCTTGCTCGACATCACCGAACTCCTGAGTGATGGCGGCGTCGGCCGCCAACAGCACGTCATCGTCAGCCAGGGGCAAATCGACGCCGTTCTCAATGCCCGCCCCGAGGATCGACGCTCGATCATCGAGGAGGCAGCCGGCGTCCTCAAGTACCGCAAACGCAAGGATCGTGCCGAGCGCCGCCTGACGGCGACCGACGGCGACCTCACCCGGGTCAAGGACCTGATGCGGGAGGTCCGACGAGGTCTGCGCCCGCTCGAGAAGCAGGCGGAAGCGGCCCGTCGCCATGGCGACCTGATCGCTGAGCTGACGGCGCTTCGCATCCATCTCGCTGGCCGTGAGGTTGCCGATCTCCGGACGAAGTTGGGGTCCAACGGGGAGTTTCGGGCCACTCGCATCGAACAAGAGCGCGCCACTCGAGCGGAGCTCGATGAGCTCGCCCAATCGGTCTCCGAGGACGAGCGGGCGCTTGCCGATCATGGCGGCGACGACCTGGGCGACACGCTCGTGCGGCTCGAGTCGATGCGAGAGCGCGCTCGCGGCTTCAGTGCGGTGCTCACCGAACGCCGGCGTGGCGTCGAGCGAGACCGCTCCGCATTCGCTGATCGTGCCGTCATCGCCAACCTCGAAGCCGAAGCAGCGAAGTGCCGCACCGACCTGGCCACCGTCACCGGCGAGCTCGAAGCCCTCGCTCCTGACCTCACTCGCCTGCGCGACGAGGAAGCAGCGTTGGCGGCGGACCGCGAGTCGTTCCGCGCCGAGTGGGGCGACGGCGTGCCGGTACCGAGCGGCAAAGCCTCGGAGTTCCGCGGCGAGCTCGGCGCCTTGCGGGCATCGATCGAACGCAGCACCAGCGAATCGCAGCGACTCCAGACGAAGTTGACTGAGCTTGATCAGAAGCGACAGGCGCTCGAGGCGGCCGCAGCGCAACGTCGGGCTGATGTCGGCGCCTTGCACGACGAGGAGGAGCCGCTGGTGGCCGCGCTCGAAGCGGCCGAAGCCGCCAAGCTGGTCGCGGAGAATGCGCTGGCCGATCGCCAGGCCGAGCAAGCCGACGCCGAGTCGGAGCATCATCGCTGGGTTGCCCGGGCAGAGGCGCTCACGTTGGCGCTCGACGAGGCCCGCGCTCGCAGCGGCGCCGAACGCCTCGCGGATGTGGATGGTGTCCTCGGGACCCTCCTCGACCTGGTCGCGGTCGAGCATGGCTGGGAGTCAGCCTTCGAGGCAGCAGCTGGCGATGCGCTCGATGCCGTCATCGTCAACGGTGACGAAAGCGCTCGTCGGGCGCTGCATGTGTTGAGTGCCGGGGGCGATCCCGGTGCCGTCGTGGCGCTCGGTGGTCGACGAGCGGCGCGAGCAAGCGGGCCAGACCACATTCGAAGCCACGTCCGGGGCATGTCGCCGGAGGTCGACGACCTCCTCGACGTCTTGCTCGGCGACACGGCCGTCGTCGACGGCGGTTGGGAAGCCGCGCTCGATCTTGCGATCGGCGATCCGACCCGTGTCGTCGTCACCCGAGCGGGCGACCGGTTCGGATCGAGTGGGTGGCGGATCGGAACGGCCGGTACGGGCGCAACCGGCGCTGCGCTCACCGAGGCCGAAGCCCAGGTCGAGGTCACGCGAACGCAGGCTGCCGTGTGCGGAGATGCCACCACTGTGGCTCGTCAAGAACTCGCAACCCGGCGCGAGCGAGCCGAGGAACTCGCCGATCGGCTCGACGGGATCGGGGCTGGCTTGAGCGCTGCGAGCGATGCGCTCCAGCGCACCGACGCTGATCGTCGGGAGGTCTCGACCGAGGCCGACACCCTGCAGGCTCGGTTCGACGAGCTGGCCGTTCGCCTCGAGCGGGACTCGGCTCGAGTCGAGCAGCTCGAGACGGAACTGCCCGCGCTCGAAGCGGACGAGGAGGCCTCGCTCGAGGCCGGAAGGCGCCTGGCCGCGGCTCGAGCTGATCTCGAGGAGCGGGCGGCGACGGTCGGTTCCTTGCGGAGCGATGTCGATGTGCGGGGCGCCGGACTCGAGGAACGCAAGGCGTCGCTGACGTCTCGTTTGACCGAGCTCGATGACCGGCTTGCGCGCGACGCAGAGAAGCGGGCCGCGGCCGAAGGGCAGCGGGTCGCGCTCGATCGTCGTGCTGCGGTGCTCGACAACCTGACGGCTGCGGTCGAGGCTCGGACTGCCGTGGTCGATGTCCGCCTGGCCGAGGTGCGCGAGCGACGTCGCCAGCAGTCGCAGGCAGCCCAGGAGATCGCGAAGCGTCTCGATGGGCTGCGACGGCGCCGTCACGAGGCCGAGAAGCAGTTGGAGGGGCTGCGGACGGCGGTGGCCAAGGCCGAGGTCGAGGAGGCCGAGCTGCGGACCCGCCTGCAAGCCACGGTTGATCGGCTCCGTTCCGACCATGATCTTGCGCCCGATGTCGCCGTGTCCGCACCGTGCCCGGAACTCCCCGACGGTATCGATCCGGCGCGGCGGGTCGAGATGCTCGAGAGCGAACTCGACATCATGGGGCCGGTCAATCCGTTGGCGTTGGAGGAGTACCAGGCGCTCCAGGAGCGGCACTCGTTCCTTCAGGGTCAGCTCGACGACATCCGTGCGACGCGACGTGAGCTGTCGAAGGTCATCGCGTCGATCGATGAGGAGATCGTCACGGTCTTTGCGTCGGCATTCGCCGACGTGTCGGTGAACTTCACGCAGCTGTTCGAGACCCTCTTTCCTGGGGGTCAAGGATCGATCTCGCTCACGAGCCCTGACGATCTGCTCAACACCGGTGTGGAGATCTCGGCGAAGCCGTCGGGCAAGAACGTCAAGAAGCTCTCACTGCTTTCGGGCGGTGAGCGCACCCTGACGGCCCTCGCGTTCCTCTTTGCGGTCTTTCGGAGTCGGCCGTCGCCGTTCTATGTGATGGACGAGGTCGAGGCCGCGCTCGACGATGTCAACCTGCATCGCTTCTTGTCGTTGGTCGAGGAGTTCCGTTCCGACGCGCAGCTGCTCCTCGTCAGCCATCAGAAACGCACGATGGAGGCTGCGGATTGTCTCTATGGCGTCTCGATGAAGCCGGGTGGAAGCAGCCGCGTCGTCAGTGAGAAGGTCGCCGGGACGGCGACAGAGAGCGCGGTCGCCGGGACGGCGACAGAGAGCGCGGTTGCCGGGACGGCGACAGAGAGCGGGGTCGCCGGGACGGCGACAGGGGGCGTCGTCGATGTGACCGATTCGGCGACGGCCGCCGGAGCTGAAGCGACGGTCTGATGGAGTTTGGTGCGTGCATCTTCCCGACCTCGGACGGCATGCATCCGGCCGATCTCGGGCGGGCGCTGGAGGAGCGTGGGTTCGAGTCGTTGTGGGTGGCGGAGCACACGCACATTCCGGCTGAGCGCCGCAGCCCATGGCCAGGCGGCGACGTGTTGCCGCAGATGTACTACGAGACGCTGGATCCGTTCGTTGCGTTGACGGCGGCCGCGACCGCGACGACCTCGTTGAAGGTCGCCACCGGCATCTGTCTGGTGGTGGAGCGCGATCCGATCACGACGGCGAAGGAAGTTGCTTCGATCGATCGCATTTCGAACGGACGGTTTCTGTTCGGCGTTGGGGGCGGCTGGAACGCCGAAGAAATGGCGAACCATGGCACCGCATTCGATTCCCGCTGGAAACTGATGCGTGAACGTCTCGAAGCGATGAAAGCGATCTGGGCCGACGACCCGGCGGAGTATCACGGCGAGTTCGTCGACTTCGATCCGCTTTGGTCCAAGCCCAAGCCGGCGCAGACGCCGCATCCGCCGATCCATGTCGGCGGGGCGTCACCGTGGGGTCCCCGGCGAGCGGCCCGCTATGGCAACGGATGGATGCCGATCAACGGCCGGGGTGGAACCATGCTCGACGATCTGCCGGTCCTGGCCGAGGAATGCCGAAAGCATGATCGGGATGTCTCAGAGATCGAGTTGTCGCTCTACATGGCGCCGATGAAGGCCGATGTTGCCAAGCAGCACGAAGCGGGTGGCGTCCGGCGTTTCATCTTTGGGTTGCCGCCCGCAGACGCCGAGACCGTGATCCCGCTGCTCGATCAGCAGGCCGAGATCATCTCTGCGGTGAACGGCTGAGGCGCCCGCCGCCAACGCTCGCGAGGAGCTGGTCGACCGTGTGTTCGAGTCTGATTCGGGCCTTGTCGTCGACGACCGGCGCCCGGTCGGGGCGGTTGAAACGCTGTCCGAGCTCGGCAAGGAAGCCAACCCCGTGAAGCGCGGTGTAGACGGAGACGATTCGTGGGTCTTCGGCTGGCATCAGATGTTCCATGAGGGCGTCGATGTAGTCCGTCGGTTGGTCCGCGGCGATGAGCGACATCCGGGTCAAGGCAACGGCCCATCGCACGTCCCCAAAGCCCATCGTGTCGACATCGACGATGCCCTGCAGCTTTCCGTCGGCAACGATCACGTTTTTGGTGGTTGCGTCGTGGAGGAACGGGCGCGGACCGATGCCGTCGAGCTGATCGCTGATCGTGAACAGGGCCTGGCGCGCCCGCCCGACCCAGGCGGGTGAGACAACACCTGCCTGGGCGATGTGCCGGTCCCAGGTGTCGACCTCCGATTCGATGACGGCTGCCCAGCTCGCGACCAGCCCTGTCACTCCGTTGACGGAGTAACCAAAGCCGGGGCCAACACCAAGCCGTCCGACGCGGCGCTGTGCATCTGCGACGTCGGTCGCAATCGAGCGACGTTGCGGCGCGGAGAGCGACGTGATCACGGTTCCGAGGTCAGCCCCGTTCAGGCGTTCGAGGATGAGAAAGGGGTGGGCGGCCTCCACGTCGCTGGCCAACACGGCGGCGACCGGCACCCCGGCCGCCGCCAGGATGGACGTCCAGTACCGACCACCAGCAAGCTCCTCGCGATGCCTCGGATCACACATCCGTACGACGATCGATGCGCCAGAGATCCCGGTGACGTCATAGACCCAATTCCGAAGCCCGGTCGGAAACCGGTCACAGCTTGCGACCGCCTCCCCGAGAAACCGCTCGGCGATGGCGACAGCCCGCTCCTCGGTCGGGAGTTCGGGGGTGATCACCAATCGGCCCGGGTCAGGGTGTAGACAACGTCGGGATGGTCGTACTCCGGAAGCATGATCTCACGGGTCGGTCGCATCCCCAGTCGTTCAGCGACGCGTATCGATGGCGTGTTCGCAGGGTCGATCACTGCGATCAGGGTGGTTGCGCCGAAGCGGTCAAACGCAAGATCTCGAGCAAGCCGAGCGGCTGCGGTGGCGAGGCCGCGACCCCACGCTCGGGTGGCCAATCGATACCCGACTTCGATCTCGCCCTCGCCGACCCAGTCGGCATCGCCCCGAAGGCGGCAGTAGCCGAGCAGGGTCGAATCGGTGGGCATGCAGATCGCCCATCCGGCCATACCCGTGCGTTTCGCGGCGGCCCGGTTGGTTTCGATGAAATGGCGGCAGTCGGCGAGGGTCGCCACGCCGGTTGTCCCGTACCGCATCACCTCTGGATCACCGAGCACGGCGAGAAGGTCCTCCGCATCGTCATCAACGATCTCGCGAAGCACGACGTGATCGTCTTTGGTGATCTCCGCCGGGGCCATATGGCTCACGCTAGGTCGCCATCAACGCTGGCACGCTGGTGATCTGTGAGTTTCAGTACCCAGCTCCTGGTCTTTGCCATCGTGGTCGGCGCCGTTTTCGGATTCGCGCTCGAACCGGTGTGGCGCGACGCCCGGCCGTCGCCTCGTCGGCTCGGCATGGTTGCGGCCGTCATGCTTGCGGCGGTGGCCTGGGCGGCGACGCTCACCTTCTTTGGTGTCGCGCACCTCGCGTACCTCCTGGCCACGGTCGTACCGGCCGTTGTGCTGTTCACGATCGCCATCAACCCGCTGGCGCGATTTCGGCTCGCCACTCGACCCGGACGGTTGGTGTATCTCATCCTGCTCCTGCCTCCGATCGCTGGTCTGTACGCCTCGCACATCGAGCCGTTCTGGTTGCGGGTCGACCACGTCACGGTTGCGAACGATGCCGGGGCCGGGCTCCGCGTTGGGGTGCTTGCCGACCTTCAGACAACCGGTATTGGCGACTATGAACGAGACGCGGTTGCGCAACTCATCGACGAAGATCCTGATCTCGTCGTCATCCCTGGCGATCTCTGGCAGGTGGATGCCGACTACATCGCGGTTGCGTGGCCCCAGTGGGCTGAGCTGATCTCCGACCTGGTCGATGCCGTCGGCACCGTCGTGATGATCGAAGGCAACACCGATCACATCGGGTTCATCGAACGCATCGCGGACGAGAGCGGTGCCGTGGTGCTCCACGACCGGGTCGAGCGTTTCGAGATCGACGGCACAACGGTCGTGATCGGGGGCACCCGGGACCTGGCCTTGCAACCCGCCGGGCCGTCGTTGGCGGCAATGCGCCGTCTGGCCGCGGCCGAAACCGACGAGGTCGTCACGATCGCGCTTTCCCACCGTCCCGACATTGCCTTCTGGCTGCCGGGCCCGGTCGACCTCGTCATCTCGGGCCATACCCACGGCGGACAGATTCAGCTGCCGGTGCTCGGCCCGATCATGACGGCCAGTGCCGTGTCACGAGACGTCGCTGCGGGCGGCTTGCACGAGGTCAACGGGAACCGGATCTATGTCTCCACCGGCGTGGGCCGCGAACGCGGCGACGCGCCCCAAGTTCGCTTCGGGGCTCGGCCCAGCATCGGTGTTCTCGACTTCTCAGAGGCATCGGGCTGATCACGAAACGACCTGCCCAACACCGACGCTGCTGACGCTGTTTCACTGAGTGAAACCATCCACTGAGCGGTATCCACGGGTCGTTAGACGCACTAACATCGGGGCTCATGGGAACCGTTCCAGATCGCGCCCAAGTCGTCGTCGTCGGTGGCGGCATTGTCGGCTGCAGCATTGCGTATCACCTCACTCGTCGTGACATCACCGACGTCGTCGTCCTCGAACAAAACACGCTGACCGCGGGTACCACCTGGCATGCGGCCGGGCTGGTCAGCCAGCTCAAGTCGACCTACTCGCTGACAAAGCTTGCGGCGTATTCGGCCCGGCTCTTCGAAGAACTCGAGGACGAAACCGGGCAGGCGACGGGCTACCGCACCCCCGGCTCGATTCAGGTGGCGGACAATGAACAGCGCTGGGAGGAAATCCGGCGCGGCGCCACCATGGCCGACGGCGTCGGGGTCGACTGCGAAGAGATCTCGATCGAACGGGCGGCCGAGTTGTTCCCGCACATGCGTACCGATGATCTGGTTGGTGCGTTGTACATCCCGCGCGACGGTCAAACCTCACCCGTCGACACCACTATGGCCCTCGCCAAGGGCGCGAAATCCCGGGGCGCCCAGGTCATCGAGAACGTCGCTGTCACCCAACTGAAGACTGACAACGGCAAGATCAGCGGTGTCGTCACCGAGCAGGGCGAGATCGAAGCCGAGATCGTCGTGCTCGCAACCGGGATGTGGACCCGCCACCTCGCAGCCCAGATCGGCGTCAACGTTCCGCTGCAAGCGTGCGAGCACTTCTACATCGTCACCGAGCCCATCGACGGCATGAAGCTCGGGACGCCGACCCTGCGCGACCCGGGCAACTACACGTACTTCAAAGAAGAGACCGGCAAGATCATGGCCGGGTTCTTCGAACCACGCGGCAAGATCTGGCGGACCGACGAGGTGCCCCGCGACTTCGCCTTCGACAGCCTCCCGGAGGACTGGGACCATGTCGGACCGATCTTCGAGCGAGCCATCCACCGTGTGCCGGTGCTCGGTGAGGTCGGACTCCAACTCTTCTTCAACGGACCCGAGGCGTTCACGCCCGACGGCGTGTACTACATGGGTGAGGCCCCCGAGGTCGACAACTGTTACGTCGCAGCCGGCTTCAACTCGGTTGGCATTCAGTCGGCCGGCGGGGTCGGCTGGGCGCTCGCCGACTGGATCGCCGACAAGCATCCCCCCATGGATCTCAACTCCGTCGACATCCGGCGGGCTCAACCGTTCCAAGGCGACGTCGACTATCTGAAGGGCCGGATCTCTGAGAGCCTCGGCCTGCTCTACGCGATGCATTGGCCGTTCCGCCAGTACGAGTCGGCACGTGGAATCCGACACTCGCCACTGCACGATCGGATCGATGCGGCCAACGCAGTGTTCGGCGAGACCGCAGGCTGGGAACGCCCCAATTGGTACGCCGACGAGGGCCAGGCTCGAGCGTACGAGTACTCCTACGGCAAGCAGAACTGGCACGACAACATGGTTCGCGAGTGCATGGGGGTACGGGAGGCCGTCGGCCTCTTCGATCAGACCTCGTTCGCCAAATTCCGAGTCGAAGGCCCTGACGCGCTCGAGGTCCTCAACCACATTTCGGTTGCCAACATCGACGCTCCGATTCACAAGGCGATCTACACCCAATGGTGTAACCACAAGGGCGGGATCGAGGCCGACCTCACCGTCACCCGGATGAGCGACGACGGCTTTTTCGTCGTCACCGCGGCCGCTGCGGAGAACCGTGACCTCACCTGGCTGCGTCGGGCGGCGGCGGGCAAGGACGTCGAGATCACCAACGTCACCCACGACTTCGTGATGCTCGGCCTGATGGGCCCCAACAGCCGCAAGCTGCTGTCGGAACTGACCGATGCTGACCTGTCCAACGATGGCTTTCCGTTCGGTTGGAGCAAACGAATCGAGCTTGCGGGCCAGCAGGTTCTTGCCTTGCGCATGAGTTACGTCGGTGAGCTCGGATGGGAGCTGTACATGCCGAATGCGATGGCCGAAGCGGTGTACGACGCCATCGTCACCGCAGGGGCGACGCACGGTTTGGTGCATGCTGGCTACCACGCCATGAACTCGCTTCGGCTCGAAGCCGGCATGCGGCATTGGGGCCACGACATCACCGACGAAGACACACCGTTGGAAGCGGGCCTTGGATTCGCCATCGACTGGGACAAAGGCGATTTCCTCGGTCGGGAAGCCCTGCTCGCCCAGAAGGGCCAGCCCCGCTCGAAGCGGTTGATCCAGTTCCGAATCGAAGACCCGGAGTTGCTCACCTATCACGACGAGCCGCTGTACCGAGACGGTGACGTGGTCGGTCGAATCTCATCCTCGATGTGGTCGGCGACCCAGGACCGATGCTGCGCAATGGGCTACCTCGAACATCCCGATGGCGAGGCGATCACGAAGGCGTGGCTCGATGATGCGATGTGGGAAACCAACATCGGCGGCCGCCGCGTCCCCGTGTCGACGTCGATCCGCTCCTGGTACGACCCGCAGAATCAGCGGCCGCACCTCGAGGACTGAGCACTCGGCCGGGGTCTCGTAAGACCCCGGCGGACGGTACGGTCGCCGGGTGCGCCGTTTCGTCCCGCTTGTCATCGCCGCCGTTGCCGTGCTGGCGACGGCCTGCACGACGGTCACACCAGAAGAACTCGGGGTCGACACGCCATCGGGGATCGCGGACGACGGCCCGTCGTCCGCCACGCCAGATGATGACGGACCGTCATCGACAACGACCAGCACGACGACGACCACGACCACCCTTCCCGAGGTCGTCGACTTCACCGGTGCGATCGCGATCGGTGGCCTCCCCGGACTCGTCATCACCGACTCGGCGGGCGAGCTCCTCGCCACCGCGCCCGACGACCCGTTGGGCCAGGCCACCCAGCCGACATGGTCCCGTGATGGCGACCGAGCGGTTGCTCTCCTTCCGACACCAGGCGGCGCGCAGGTGGTTGTCCGGTCGACCGAGGAGACCTTTGTCAACGAGGCTCGGCGGGGATACTTCTTCTTCTCATGGAGCGGCGATGGCCAGTACATCGCTGCCCTCGGGCCGGGCCCCCAGGGCACGACGCTCGACATCTTGACGGCGCAAGGCGCGCTGGCGACCCAAGCCAGTCTCGACACCCAGAGCTTCTACCTTGCGTGGGAACCCGACGGCGATGACCTGGTCGTGCATCGAGACGGCACGCTCGACCTCGTTCGCGACCCACTCGATTTGAGCGAGCTCGAATCGCTCGGAGAGCCAGGTCAGTCGTTCATGGCGCCCGCGTGGATTCCCGGGACTCGGGAGGTGGTGATCGTCGACGACGCCGATGACGGCCGCCTCATTCGCCTCGACGTCGACACGGGTGACCGCATCGATCTCGGCCCGGTCGGGGGCGAAGCCGGCTTGACGGTGTCACCGGACGGAAGCCGGTTGTTCTTGTCGCACAGCGGCCCCAATGTCGAGTTCAGCGATGACATCACGATCTCGCGACCAACCGGCGTCCCTGTGCAAGACGACCCTGACATCTTGGCGGCGAGCGAGATTGTCGTGCTCGAAACCGGGATGCGACTCCCCATCAACAACGAGCTTTCCGTGTGGGGCGAATGGTCGCGAGACGGTGCGGCGTTGCTGTTCCTCCAGCCCGGCCCCGACGGTGCCATCTGGCGAGTGTTGGACGAGGACGGGGTGCGCGAGATTGCGCGTGCGCAGCTCACGACGACGTTCTTTCGGAACTATGTGTTCTTCGCCTGGCAGTACGTCGAGTCGCCTCGGCTCTGGTCACCCGAAGGTGACGCCATCGTGTTCGCTGCGACCGAGACCGGTGTGCCCGGCATCTATGTCCAGCCGCTCGATGGCGAGCGAGTGCGTATCAGCGACGGCACTGTGGCCTTCTGGGCGCCCGAGCTTCCCGGCGGTGCTCGCTCCCCGGCGTGACCCTGAGCAGCCATAAGACACGTGTGTTAAACACCTCTTCGCACTAGGGCCAAAGGTCCCGAATGTGAAGGGGAAAACGCATGGCGGAGCAGCGTGTCGTCTCGACCGACGTCGTCTCGACGATCACGACCAGGGAGGCGTTCTGCAACGCGCTTGCCGACCTGAAGGCGGCGTCGACCTTCTCGTACAAGGCGCTGGGGGAACAGATCGACCGACCTCGCACGACGGTCCACGGCTGGTTTACCGGCCGACACTTCCCCTACCAGCGCGACAACGACGATGTCGAGCGGATGCTCCATGCCCTTGGCGTGGAGGACGCCCAGCCGTGGATGGATGCGATCGGGCGGGTGCGCCGTACCGAATCTGGCGAGATTGCGTCCAACCCCTATCCCGGCCTCGCCCCCTACACCGAACTCGACAGCGACCGGTTCTTTGGTCGTGAGCAGCTGGTGCGCGACCTGATGCTGCGGCTCGGGGAGTCATCTGATGCGCCGCTGATCGTCGTCGGTGGCTCAGGAACCGGCAAGACCAGTGTGTTACGTGCCGGCCTGACTCCTGCGCTTGCGAGCGGAGGCACGATGGTCCGCTATCTCACCCCGGGGGCCGATCTCGAACTCACGCTCCGGTCCGCGTCGGCACCGGGCATCGAGGGGAGCGTTCTCATCGTCGATCAGATGGAAGAGCTGTTCAGTCACGGTCCCGAACCCATCGAGGGTTTCGTGGGTAGCCTCGCCGATCTCTCAGACCGTGCGGCGCACATCATCATTGGACTCCGCAATGACTTCTTCGATGCAGCGTCGAAGCAGCCGTGGTTGCTGAGTGGCCTTCAGCGACGACAGGTTGTCGTGTCCCAGCCGGGCATCGAGGTCGTGCCCGATCTGATCGTCGGCCCGGCCAACGTCGCTCGCATCGATGTCGACCCCCGCCTCGTCGCCCAGCTGACCCAGGACGTTCGTGATCATGTCGGCGGAGCACCCGCAACCGGCGCGTTGCCGCTCCTCTCTCACGTTCTGTACGAGCTGGCGGAGGAGCGCGAGAACGGTCGAATCGCGCTCGAGACGTATCACGCACGCGGCGGCCTCAGCCGAGCGCTCGAAGTGGCGGCAGAAGCCGCGTTTCACAGTCTTGATGCTGGGGGTCGCGGCCGGGCGAAGGCAATGTTCGCCCAGATGGTCGAGCTTGGTCATGACGCGGTTCCGACTCGGCGCTCGGTGGGGCTCGACGAGTTGGAGGCATTGACCGGCGAGGCGGCGGATTTCGAGGATGTGCTGGCAGCGTTCACGCCGCGGCGACTGATCCGGGTCGACGGCGATTCCATTTCGATCAGTCACGAGTCTCTGCTCACTGCGTGGTCCCGGCTCGGCGGCTGGATCGAAGAGCAGCGGTCGGTGCTCGAGTCGGCCCGTCGGGTTCGCTCCGCCGCCGCCGTATGGGCCGACGGCGGGGAAGGCGAGCACATGGTGCTGTCCGGGCCGAGGCTCGACCAGGCGCGAGTCTTGCTCGACGAACCGGTCCAGGCATCTCGGCTCGAACCAACCGAGCGTCGATTCATCACCGAGAGTCTTGCGGCCGAAGAACGCCGGAGGCTTCGACGCCGGCGGCGCTCCCAAATCATCTCGGGGTTGGCCGTCGTGTCGACGATCGCCTTCGTGCTCGCCGCAGTCTTCGCGATTCGTGCATCGCGCGAGTCCGACCGGGCGCAGGCATCGCGGGCCGACGCTGTGTCTCGACAGCTTGCCTTGCAGGCCGAGGTGGTGCGGCCGACCGACCCGGTTCTCAGTCGTCAGATCGCCTTGCTTGCTTACGACACGGCACCGACAGTCGAGGCGCTTTCTGCGATCGCAGATGCTTCGGCCGACGCGCCCTCGGCTCGGTATCTGGGCGAGTCGGGGCCAACCGCGCTCGGCGTCGCCGAGAACGGCAGCCGCTTCGCATTCTCAAACGCCGTCGACGGTTCGATCACGGTCATGGCCGCGACGCCCGATGGGGGTTTTGAGCGCGAGTTCGAGCTGCAGTACGAGGACCCCGAGACGGATGTCTACGCGATCGCTCTCTCACCCGACGGGCAGTATCTGGTCAGTGGCGGTACCGACCTATTCGTGTCGCTTTGGGACCTTGATGGTGCTCAGGAACCGCTCGTCCTCGACGATGCGTTGACCTTTTTCGAGCTGCCGATCCAGTCGTTGGCGTTCGCCCCCGACGGCCGGACGGTCTTCGGGGCCGGCACCAGCGCCGGAGGCGTGGGCGTGTGGGACATCACCGATGACCCAGCGGTGAACAGCCGATTGATCCCCGCGACCGGTAGCACGATGGGCATCGACGCCGATACCGAGCGAGGGCTTCTTGCGGCGGCGTCGCTCGATGGGATGGCGTCGCTGTGGGACCTCGATGGCTCTGGTGATCCGATCTGGGAGCTCGACGCAGAAGGCGGAGCGGCCGCCAACTCGGTCGATATCTCGCCGAACGGCGACCTGATGGCGTTCGGGTATCGCAGCGGCGTCTTTCGTGTCTTCGACATCTCCGATCTCGACGACATCGTGGATGTTTCCCCGTCGATCGAACCATTCGCGACCTGGGTAAACACGGTTCGCTTCTCGCGCGACGGCGACGTGTTGACGGCGGGAAGCGACGCAATCGTGCGGGTGTGGGACACGAGTACCTGGAACGAGCTTGGTGACCTGTCGGAACCCACCGTGGTCACCAACATCCGTTTCCTCGATGATGATCGAGCGTTGGTCGCCGTCGCCGATGGTTCGGTTCGAACCGCACGGATGGACGATCTCTCGCTCCAACCACTCGATGCCACGATCTGGTCGACCAACTACACCCCCGATGGGTCGTTGCTGTTGGCGTCGTCCAGCGCCCGCACGACCATCTGGGAAGTGAACGACGGTGAGGCGGTTCGGATTGTCGCTGAAATCGAACCGCCGAACGAAGCCGGATTCTCTGGGACCAATGTCGTCTCACCCGATGGCCGCTGGGCCGCGCTCGGCTCGCGAACCGGACCGGTCTTCGTCCTCGATCTGACCGACCTCACGGCGCCACCGATCCAGGTCGACGGTTTGGCTGAGTTGGTGAACGAGCTTGCTGACGTCGAGGGAGCAACGATCTTGGTCGAGAACTCTGCGTTCTCGTTCGACTCGTCGGTGCTGGGTGCGACCGGCGGCGAAGGGTTCGTCCAGTTGTGGACCGTCGGCGCGGATGGCTCGTTCGACGCGGTCGCCGGCTTCCAGCTGGAGGGGCTCGCCCGCAGCATTGCGTTCGACAACGACGAGCCCGTTGTCGCGATCGCCCTCGACAACGGGCTCGTTCGACTCTTCGACATCTCCGATCCCGCCAGCCCGGTGCCCCTTTCGGACATCGCGAGCGGCGCCGACCAGGCTTACGGGATGGCGTTCCATCCGACTGAACCGATCGTGGCGACCGGCAACGCCGACAAGACCATGACGGTGTGGAACATCGAGGACCTCACTGCGCCGGTTTTGCTGAGTCAGGTGACCGGTCCGACCAGCCGTCTCTATGACGTCGTCTTCGACGAGACGGGTGATCGACTGGCGGCGGCGGCGGGTGATCGTGCCTGGTTGTGGGACGCCTCTGACCCAGAAACCATCGCCGTCTCGGGCGTGTTCAACCTCTCGGAAGGTTCCGTCTACGCGGCGACGTTCTCGCCGGACGGCGAGACCCTGGTTGGCGCCGGCGCGGACCAGCGGGTGTTCGTTTGGAGCCTCGACATCGGTGCGGCCCGGGCCCGAATCTGCGGCGAAATCGGCGACCCGATCACCGACCAGGAGTGGGCGGACCTGTCGTCTGGTCTCGAGTACCAACCGCCGTGTGAGTGATGGTCAAGCCGGCTCTGTGGCCAGACGGCCACTTCTGGTGTTTGACAGCTGACAGGGGGGCCGCCCGGAGCCGTCCGGGCTTGTCCGGGGTTGGCTGAACGCCTTCCAGAACCCCCGGTTCTTCCCGTACAACCACCCCGTGCGCCTGCTTGCAGGCCGCACCAGGACGATGTCACGCGGGACAACCGGGGGAATCATGGGAATCGACCAGCAGTCGAGTTCGGCACGGGCAGATCAACACAACCGGGCCGGGCACGGTGTGCCGCAATGGCGACGAGTCGTTATCGCCCTTCTCGTGTTGATGATGTCGGCGGCTGGTTTGCCTGGAGCCGCGGCCACATCCGATGGGTTCACCGCGCCTGCGCTGACCGCTTTCACTCCGCCTGCGCAAGACGACCCACCTGCGGAGGCGATCATCCCGGTTTTGCGAAATGGGTTTGGGGTCACGACGTCGATGGCATCCGACGAGGAGATCAACGCCATCGTCGCCTCGCCGTACGGCGAGCGGATTACCCAAGCGGTCGCGCTCTACCTGCTCGGCGAAGCGGGAATCGGCAGCGACGCGGAGGAGGCGTTGCAGTCGGCGCTCGGGGAGCTGGGCGAGGTACTGATCGGCGCCGAGGATGTCTGGATCGAAGTCGATGATGAACTCATCAGCAGCCTGGCGCAGGTCAAGCTTCCGATTCTGAGCGGCATCGACACGATCGTCTCAATCGTCGACGTTCCTCGCCGCGCTGATGCAATCGCCCAAGACATGGCCGTGGTGTTCAGCGAGTTCAACTTCAAGAACCTCTTCAACCAGTACACCTGGGCCCGGCGGACGAAGGACCCGATCGCAGCCCGGGCAGAGATCATCGACACGCTTGCGCCGGTGGTGAACGCGGTCATGCAAGCCCGAAGCCTCACCGAGGACGAGCTCTTCGAGACCTACGAGACGCAGCACCTGGCCCAGCAGATGTACACCGATGAAGAAGACAAGGGTGCAATCCGAACCGCGGTTGCGAGCCTTGCGCAGCTTCGCCGGTACTACGAGTCCGGCGTCGACGATGCCTCACTTCTCTTCGTCATCAACAGCACGAACTCGACCCTGGGCGTCGCGAACCCGACGCTCGTCAGCGCGAGCAACATCGAGTTCTATGACTCGCAGGGGTCGTACACATGGCGGCCGGCTATCAGCTCGCTCTTTGCCGAGAGCGTAAAGGTCTCGCTCGACCCTGGATGGGCGTCGGCCGACCGAGTCCGATTCGAGATCAATGACATCGCCGCTGATGCCGCACTCGCTGCAGTGACCCAACCCTCATATGTGCCGGGTCTACGGATCACTGGCGCGAGCGAGGTTGGCGACACGGTGACCGCAACCTTCGACGGTCCGATCCTGTCTGGAGCCTCGTCGTCACCATCGGTGGCATGGAGTAGCGGCGATCAGACCGGCACCGGCATCGAGTTCTCGGTCGCTGCCGAGTGCCCGGCGCCTGTGCCGATCACTGCTGTCGTGACCGCCGGACCGGAGACCTTCACAGTCAACGCGACGGGCCCCGTCGCGGTCGACTACGTCTCGTCGATCGACACCGAATCGTCGTTCGTGGAGCCGAACGATCCTGTCGAGTTCTCCGTCGAGGCGCCGCCAGCAGGCGTCGAGGTGCGTTGGGACTTCGGCAATGGACAAACGGCAACCGGGGCGACAGTCACCCAGACGTTCCCCAACTCCGGCCAGTTTGTGGTCACCGCATCGTTCGTCGACACCACGCTCACCGACTGCTCGCAGCATCCCGTGGAGACGCGTCTCATGTCGGTCGAGGAGAGCACAACCTGGAAAACGCTGCCCACCGCGATCACGAGTGACACGGTGCTGTCAGAACGTGATGTGGCGGGCTATCTGGTGCCCCGGGAGCTCAACGTCGCCTTCGGCGCAACGTTGACGTTGGAGGCAGGTGTCGTCATCAAGTTTGCCGAGGATGCGCAGTTTGATGTGTCGGGTTCGTTGGTGGCGTTGGGTTCGGTTGATCGGCCGGTGGTGTTGACGGCGTTGGCGGATGATTCGGTTGGTGGTGACACGAATGGTGATGGTTCGGCGTCGGGGCCGGTGGTGTCGTCGTGGGCGGGGATTCAGACGACGGGTGTTGGTTCGGTTGTTGATTTGTCGTTCGCGGAGGTGTTGTGGGGTCGTTATGGCGTGCAGGCGTTTGTGGCTGAGGCGGATGTGTCGGTTGCTGATTCGGTGATTGCTGGTGGTGGTTATGGCGTGCAGTTGTTGCGGCAGGCGGAGTTGGTGGTTTCGGGTTCGGTGATTCGTGGTGTTGGGGTTGGCATCGATGTTGCGTCGTCGTCGTCGAATGGTTCG
>JBCCYT010000065.1:0-22398 GCA_039188975.1 Actinomycetota bacterium | reverse complement strand
GCGACGGCGGGCACTGCGCTGTTTGGGGTGCGGCGGGTGCCACGTGTTTGGGTGCCCGCCGGCGACGGCGGGCACTGCGCTGTTTGGGGTGCGGCGGGTGCCACGTGTTTGGGTGCCCGCCGGCGACGGCGGGCACTGCGCTGTTTGGGGTGCGGCGGGTTTGTTACTGCACCGGGTTGGTTCGTTCGAGGGCCTCGGTGACGGCGGTGGCGATGGCATCGGACCCGAGGCCGAGTTGGTCGAGGTCGAAGACGAATCGGTCGGCGAGTGCGGCGACGCGCTCGCGTCGCTCACGAAGCGGTTCGCTGTGGGGCGGCTCTTCGGCGACGAAGGTCCCGGCGCGGCCGCGGGCGACGGCCGAGCCTTCGTGCTCGAGCTCTCGGTATGCCCGGGCGACGGTGCCGGGGGCGAGGTCGAGTTGTTCGGCGAGTTGGCGCACGGTCGGGAGCTTGCTGCCGGGCTCGAGTCGGCCGACGGCGACCATCACGGAGAGCTGAGCGCGGAGTTGTTCGAACGGGGGAACGGTGGAGCCTCGGTCGAGTCGGATGACGAGGCGGCGTGGCGCGCCGTTCCGGTCGATGTATTCAACGGTCGGGTTCGACTGCATTCCGTGATTGTATCAACACAGAGAACAGCAAGAGAAAGCAGATTCCCCTATTTCTTGGGACTTTCTGACTTCATGGTTGACACATTGAGCGAATCAGGTAAGTTCTGTATCAACAGAGATCCGGCGGTTGCGGCCGGAGTAACCGAAAGCAGAGAGAACATGAAGCTCGTCACCGCCGTCATCAAGCCCTTCAAGCTGGAGGACGTGAAGTCCGCCCTCGCCGAAGTCGGCGTGCAGGGCATGACCGTCTCCGAAGTTCAGGGTTTCGGTCGCCAGGGCGGCCACAGCGAGACCTACCGCGGTACCGAGTACCGCGTGACGTTCACCCCCAAGACCCGCATCGAAGTGTTGGTTGACGACGCCGGCGCCGACGGCGCGGTCGAGGCCATCATCAGCGCGGCCCGCACCGACAAGATCGGTGATGGCAAGGTCTGGGTCACCGCCGTCGAGGGTGCCGCCCGCATCCGCACCGGCGAGCGCGACGGCGACGCTGTCTGACCCCTGATCGGCGACGCCGGCACGGCGTCGCATGGCAGGCCACCTGCCCCTCATCCAGTGTCGGTTCAACGGCCCACCTGCTTCATTGCGGGTGGGCCGTTGCCGATGTTGACGTATGTGGTCCGTTTTGACACAGCCGGTGACGGTGATGCAGCGCACGGCCGAGGCCGACGCAGCCTCGGATCTGACGATCTTGTGGATCGCCGCGATTGGCTCGTTCGTCCTTGCGGCGGCGTCGATCCCGACCTTGGTTCGTCACAGGGGACGTGGTCCCGGCGTCGCGCGGGCGGCGAAGCGATCAGAGATGCGCTACCAAGAACAGGACGGGCCGGGCCTTGGTCGCCTCCGCTTCAATCTGTTGGTCCCGACCGGCACGCTGAGCTGGAACGCATCGAACGTGGTGACCTCCGAGAGGCATGGTTCGCCAGTGCATGCGTTCGACATTCGGGTGTGGAGCGAGCACGAGGTCAACGAGGCTGACGGGTTCGGCGACGGCGGGACTCTGTTCGCTCCCGACACGCGACGAAAACGGATGGTTCGGCGAACGCGGGCGAAGGAAGCATCGGGCTGCGTCGTCACGCTTCCGATCAATGCGCCTCGGGTATCGATCGTGAAGGAGAACCTCGCATCGAAGCTCCTGGTCTCGGCCACCCGGGTCGATCTCGATGTGGAGTCGGATTTCTTCAATCGCACCTATCACGTGCTCACATCGAACAAGGCGTTTGCGCAGCACTTGCTCGATGCGCAGATGCTGGACCTCATCGTGCAGGGGGAGGGACGGATGGAGTTCGAGTTTCTCGGTTCGAAGCTGCTGATCCGGACGCCACTGCTGGAGCCGGAGCTGATGCCGGGGTTGGTCGCGTATGGCGAGCGTTTCCCGAAGGCGGTGTCGCGGCTCGTCCGAGAGCACTATCGCGACGCGTCAGCGCTCGACATCTGATGGCTGTGGTTTCGAACTGAGCTGCCCTTGGTGGCTACGGTGCGGACGATCGAAGGGGGTTCGTGATGTCCGCACCGATTCTTGACGCCACGTCGTTTTGGGAATTGCTTTCCGCTCGGGTGGAAGCGACGCCTGATCGACCGTTGTTGATCGACGACGCGGGGCGCTCGATGACATGCGCGGCGTTTCTCGCGGAGGTCGAGTCGGTGGCTGCTGGTCTCCATGAGCTCGGGATCGGCAACGCGACACCGGTGACCTGGGTTCTGCCATCGCGGATCGAAACCGTCGTGGCGAGCTTCGCGCTGTCCCGGCTCGGTGCTATCCAGAACCCGATCATTCACATCTATCGCCATCGCGAGGTCGGCTTCTGCATTCGCCAGACCGAGGCCGAGTTCGTGTTGCACCCTGGCGAGTGGGGCGGGTTCGACTACCGCACGATGGTCGACGAGGTGACTGCTGACCTCTCCACACCCCCCGTGCTGATCAACGGCTATGCCGACCTGCCGACCGGCGATCCATCGACGCTTCCGCCTGCGCCTCGATATCTGGCCGGGGAGGCGCCGGTTCGCTGGCGCTACTACACGTCGGGCACGACGTCGGACCCGAAGGGTGTCCTGCACACCGACCAGACGCTCATCGCAGCGGGCCAAGGCCTCGGCAAAGCGTTGGAGGTCACCGATGCCGACGTTGGCTCGGTGGCGTTTCCGTATGCCCACATCGGCGGCCCGGACTACATCGTCATGATGTTGGCCTTTGGCATGCCGGCGGTGTTCATCGAGAAGTTCACGCCGGCAGGAGCAGTGGCGGCCTTCGCCGAGCATGGGGTGACGATGGCCGGCGGCTCGACCGCCTTCTACCAGATGTATCTGGCCGAGGATCAAAAGGTCGAGGGACGGATCATGCCGGCGCTGCGGTTGATGCCGGGAGGTGGAGCGCCCAAACCGCCTGAGGTGTTCCATGCGGTCAAAGACCAGATGGGCGTGCCGATCGTGCATGGCTACGGCATGACCGAGTGCCCGATGATCTGCAACGGTTCGCCGTCAGACACCGACGAGCAGCTGGCCAACACCGAAGGAGCGCCTATCCAGGGGTGCGAGGTGTCGATCGTCGATCCGGCGACGGGCGAGGATGTGGGGCCGGGGACCGAGGGCGAGGTTCGGGTCGCCGGCCCGATGTTGTTCAGGGGCTACACCGACCCGTCGCTCGAGGCTGGGGCGTTCGACGAGCAGGGCCGCTTTCGCACCGGTGATCTCGGCGTGATGTACGAGGATGGGCATGTCGCGCTGACCGGTCGTCTCAAGGACATCATCATTCGTAAGGGCGAGAACATCTCTGCGGCCGAGATCGAGAATGTTCTGTACACCCTTCCGCAGGTCGAGAATGCCGCGGTGATCGGGTTGCCGGACACCGATCGAGGAGAACGGGTGTGTGCGGTTGTGGAAACAGCGACCGACCAGCCGGACTTGTCGTTCGACGACATGGTGGCGGCCTGTCGGTCGGCGGGGCTGATGACGCAGAAGATTCCCGAGCAGTTGGTCGTGCACGACGGTCCGCTCCCGCGCAATGCGACGATGAAAATCCTGAAGTTCGAGCTGCGCGATCAGTACGCGCCGCTTCCCTGGCCCTAGAGTCGGCGCCGTGACGATCATCTACCACAACCCCAATTGACAGTCGTCGAAGAATGCCGTGGCGGTCGCCACGGACATGGGCGTCGATTTCGAGGAAGTCCGCTACACGAAGAACCCACCCGATGAGGCGGCGTTGCGCAATCTGATCTCGAAGCTGGAGGATCCGGTCGAGAATCTGGTCCGCAAGGACGCCCAGTTCAAGAAGCTCGAGCTCAACGAAGATGACTATGTCGGCAACGCCGACAAGGTGGTCGAGGTGCTGCTTGCGTATCCGAAGCTCTTGCAGCGTCCCGTGATCGTGACCGACGACAAGGCCATCATTGGCCGCCCGCTCGGCGATCAGAAGGCCAAGGAACGCCTCAACGACCTGTTTGGCTGACGGCGCCGTGGGGCGACCGAGTGCGGACGTCGAGTTCCGCCTGGTCGACCTTGGCTTGAGCGTCACCCCACACCAGTGGCCTGACGGGCGCACTCAGCGAACCGTCCGGGCTCGGCGGTAATCCGCCGGGCTCTGGCCTGTCCACCGCCGGAACGCCCGCCGGAAGGCGCTATCGGTCGAGTAGCCGAGGGCGAGTGCGATGCCGTAGACCGAGAGGGTCTCGTCGACCAGCATCTCGCGCGCCGCGGCGGCGCGAACGTCATCGATCACGGAGCGAACCGAGCGACCATGGTCACCGAGGCGACGCTGCAGCGTTCGCTCGCTCATTCCGAGCTGCGCGGCGAGCGCAGCGCCGTCGAACTCGCCGCGGGCGGCATTTCGGGCGGCGGTTGCCCGGATGTGGCGCACGTCGGGCGGGTCGTCGTCGTGTTCGAGTTGGTCGCGCACGATTTCGAGATGGGTGCGAAGGACTCGGAGCCGCGTTCCGGCGTCGGGATCGACGGGGTCGTCGAGGCGGTGTGGGTGCAGCAGCAGGGCATTGGCGGGCGCATCGAAGCGCACCGGAATGGTCAGGAGTTGGTCGTACCGTTCGGTTGGTGCGACCTGGGAGTGGCGACACCACACGGCTTTGATTGCGCCCGGTAGTCCGAGGATGTCGTTCACGGCGCGCAGTCCCATGGCGAGGGCCATCTCGTGATGGACGGGGTCGAACCGTCCTTCGTCATCGCCAAAATCGACCATCGGTTGTGTGGGGTCGTCGATGAATTCGATGTCGGCTTCGGTTGCGAGGATCGAGCGGAACTGCACGAGGGCCTCGATGCCGGTGCGGAGGTCAGGCACCAACCGGACCATCGGTTCGAGAGGACCGAAGAAGGAGAGCGGCGCGGTCGCGACGATGTCGAGGCCGATCGGTTCGGCTGGGAACCGGTCGACGAGCACGTCGAGGATGCCGCGAAGGGCCTGGTCGGGGACTCGGGCGGGTGATGCGACGACATCGTGGGGTTCGAGTCCGGCTGCGGCAGCGATGACGTCGAGGTCGATCCCGCGCCGGAGCGCGTAGCCGGCGGTTGCGCTCATCAGGTTCGCCAACATTGACGATTCGGGTGGCGTGGCGGGAATGGCTCGGTCGTTGTCTTTCATGGCGCGCACCGGCGCAACGGCGGTCCGTAGGTTGCGACTCGTACGGCGATCCTATGTCGCACTGGTCTCACCCCCTGGAGCTCCCATGCCGACCCCTATCGAGACGACGATCGAACGGTCGGTCCCGAACCCCACTCTGATGAAGATCATGAACCCGCTCGTGACATTCCTCGTCAACCGGGGGTGGACGCGAGCGAGCCAGGGCCTCATGGTGTTGCACTGGGCGGGCCGCAAGAGCGGGAAGGCATATTCGACGCCGGTCAGTCGCTACGAGGTTGACGGCCAGATCTTCACGACGACGAAGGCGGGCTATCGGCACAACTTTGCTGGTGGCGCGTCGGCCGAGCTCGTGCTCGATGGGGCACGGCACGCGGTCGTGGGAACCATGATCGACGACCCTGCCGTGATCGGGCTGCGGCTGCGTGCGCTGCTCGATGCGCAAGGGTTCGACGGCAAAGGTCGGGCGTTCGGCGCCAAGATCACCGGTGCACCGACCGCAGAGGACATCGGCGCCTATGTGGCCGAGGTCGGCACGGTGCTCATCGACTTTTCGCGGGCGTGACGACTACCCGAGCTCGCGTACCGCCGTGGCCATTTGGGCGAGGGCCTCGACCGACGCGTTGTGGGTGGTGAGCGACAGGCGGTCGGCGAGAGCGCCGTACTCGTCGCGCAGTCGAACTGCGCATTCGTGGGGCGTGCCCCGCACTGCGAGCAGATCGAGCACCTCATCATCGATGAGGCCCTCGAGCTGATCCCATGCTCCCGTCTTGGTCATCTCGCGTAGGCGAGGCTGCAGGTCGCCGAGTCCGTGGTGGTCGAGCGTGACCCTGTATGCGGGGGTCGATCCGTAGAACGCCAGGTTGCCGCGCATCGTCTGGGAGGATCGCTCGTACTCCTCGTCGGTGAGGCTCGGTGAGCAGATGCAGCCGACGTTGAGCTGGAGATCGGAGCGGGCACGGTCGGCCGCATCCAGACCTTCGTCGATCAGCGGCAGCGTGGATGTGCGAACGAAGTCACCGGTGTTGAACGGATGGATGATGATTCCGTCGGCATGGCTGGCCATCGCTCGGGTCATCTGGGGGCCGAGCGCACCCGCCCAGATCGGTGGCGGCGCATACGGCATCGCCGGTGGCACGAAGATCGGCGTCATGAGGTCGAAGTGATGGAAGTCGCTCTGATGGTTGAGCGGTTCGCCGTCGGCCCAGTTCGCCCAGATTGCTTTGGTGGCACGAATGATGTCGATCATCCGGCCGACGGGGCGATCCCACGTTGCGGAGTAGCGCCGCTCGATGTGCGGCTTGATCTGGGTGCCGAGGCCGAGGGCGAAGCGGCCGGCGGTCGCTCGCTGGAGGTCCCATGCTTGGTAGGCGAGGTGCATCGGCGAGCGCGGGAACGCGATCGCCACGTTCGTGTAGAGCTCGAGACCCGATGATGCGGCGGTGACCAGCGGGAAGAAGACGTCGCTGTTTCCTTCGAACGTGAAGCCGCCATCGACACCGCCGGCCGCAAGTTCGGCGGCCAGATCAGCGGTCACGCTCAGGTCGCCTCCGAGGCCGACATCGATCTTCATCAAGTCGAAACGTACTGGGGCTTATGGCCCAGAGGCGAACTGCCGAAACTCAAACCATGCGGCGGTTCCCTCGACCAACCAATCCGGTGAACGAGGACCTGCGACGGATGCGCGCACTGGGAAATGGCCTTGCGGCCCTGGCCCGCGTGACCCGAGCAGAACCCACGGCGGGTGCCCCCTACGTCCGGCAGCTCACGGAGTGATCGGCGGACCATTGTCGGCTTCGGCTGATGGTGGCGATCGGAGCTGACCGGGCGGGAGGGTCCTGACTCGTACGGCCCTCGCCGTCGGCCGGCGCGCCCGTCGTTTTCGTGCTCGACGAGGCCGCCCACTACCGTCCTCGACTCGAGGCGCCGACGGGTGCCCAATCGATCGGGAGGGACGATGGCCGACGAGGTACTCCAGGCGCCGCTGGTGCTCGAATACCCCTTCACCCGTACGACGGGGCCGGTGATCGGAGGCTTCCTCACCGGCTTGCGTGAAGGGGTTATCCACGGGGTGCGGCGATCTGACGGCACGATCATGTGTCCGCCGCTCGAGTATGACCCGATGACGTCGGAACCGCTGACGGAGCTGGTTCCCGTCGGCACGGTCGGCACGGTCGCGACGTGGACCTGGAACGGCGAGCCTCGTTCCCAGCAGCCATTCGGGGAGCCGTTTGCCTGGGCGATGATCACCCTCGACGGGGCCGACACTCCGATGCTGCATGCCGTGTTCGTCGGCGGCGCCGACCAGATGCAGACCGGGATGCGGGTGGAGGTCGTGTGGCGAGACGAGCGGGAGGGACAGATCACCGATATCGCAGGCTTCGTCCCGGCTGTCGCGTCGACGACCGGCGCGCCTTTGGCCATGCCGAGTGATGTGGAGGCAGTCCAGTCGGTCCGTACCCCGATTCGGATGGAGTACACGTACACACCAGGCCGGGCGCTCTCGCAATATCTGCGGGCGATGAAGGACAAGCGCATTCTCGGTGACCGTTGTCCCGACACGGGACAGGTCTCGGTGCCGCCTCGCGGCGTGTCGTCGGTCGCAGGCAAACCGACCGAGCCGGAGCTTGTCGAACTGCCCGACACCGGTTACATCGAGTCGTTCAACATCACCCGGGTCCCGATCAAGATGCGTCCTGACTTGACGCCGCCGTACGTCTCGGCCTGGATCGTGCTCGACGGCGCATCGGTCGGGTTCATGGGCCTCGGGATGAATGTGGAGCCCGAGGACGTCCGGGTCGGGATGCGGGTCCGTGCGGTCTGGAAACCAGACGACGAGCTCGAGATGAGTGCCCAGAACATTTTGGGCTGGGAACCGACCGGTGAGCCCGATGAGGTGATCACTGACTACGCCCGGGTCGGCCGCTTCGGAGAGGACGGCGCCTGATGCGGGACACCAACATGAGAGACATCGCAGTGGTGGCGTTCACCCAACGGCAGGAGCCGAAGATCAACACCGAGTCCGAGGTTGAGTTCATGGTGCCACTCATGAACGAAGCCAAGGACATGGTTGGACTCACCCAGCAGGAAATGGGTTTCACCTGCTCCGGTTCGTCGGATTTCCTCGCCGGTCAGGCGTTCTCGTTCGTCATGACGATCGACGGCACGGGTCCGGTCCCGCCGATCAGCGAGAGCCATGTGGAGCAAGACGGCGCGTGGGCGTTGTATGAGGCATGGGTGAAGCTGCAGTGCGGCGACATCGACACCGCATTCGTCTACAGCTACGGCAAGTCATCACCAGGGTCGTTGCGCGACGTCTTGGCGACCCAGATGGACCCGTACTATGTGGCGCCGCTGTGGCCCGATGCGTTTGCCATCGAGGCGCTTGCCGCCCGTCTGATGCTCGAGCAGGGCGTGGTGAGTCAGCAGCAGCTGGCCGAGATCGCCAGCCGCTCGCGGGCGCATGCCGCCTCGAATCCGCACGCAATCCGCACGACAGCGAAGTCGGTCGAGGAGATCCTCGCGGAGGACTATGCGATGGATCCCCTACGGCCCTCGGATCTGCCGGCGTCCGCCGACGGTGGCGCGGTGATCGTGCTCGCAGCCGACGACAAGGCCCGCGACTTGTGTGAGCGTCCGGCGTGGATCCGGGGCATCGATCACCGCACCGACGCCCACACGCTCGGCGTACGGGATCTCACCCAGTCGATGTCGGCTCGGATCGCGGCGGAGAAGGCCGGTGTTGGCGACGACAAGATCGACATCGCCGAGCTGCACGCGCCGTTCTCGACGTCGGAGGCGGTGTTGACCACGGCGCTGGGTCTCGGCGATGACACCGTCATCAACCCGTCGGGCGGAGCTCAGGCGGCGCACACGATGATGGCATCGGGTTTGATTCGGATTGGCGAGGCTGCCCAGCGCATCAGCCGAGGTGATGCCGACCGAGCGGTGGCGACCGCCACCAGCGGGCCGTGCCTGCAACAGAATCTGGTCGCCGTTCTGGAGGGGGAGTGATGAGCAAGGAACGGGCCGCCGTCCTCGGGGTCGGTCAGACGAAGTACGACACCACCTACCCCGGCTCGATGGCCGGGATGCTGCGAGAAGCGGCCACCAACGCGCTCGAGATGTCCGGCAAGAACTGGGACGACATCGACGCCGTGATCATGGGCAAGGCGCCCGACTTCTTCGAGGGCGTGATGATGCCCGAGGTGTACCTTGCCGAAGCGCTCGGGTGTGTCGGCAAGCCGATCATGCGGGTGCACACGGCTGGTTCGGTCGGTGGTTCGACTGCGTGTGTGGCGACATCGATGATTCAGTCCGGTGTGCACGCGACCGTGCTCACCATCGGCTGGGAGAAGCAGTCGGAGTCCAACGCCATGTGGGCGCTGTCGTTGCCGCAGCCGTTCGCGACCTCGGTCAACGCCGGCGCCGGCGGCTATTTCAGTCCGATCATCCGGCGCTACATGATGATGACGGAGGCCCCCGAGCTGATCGGCTGCATGGTCGCATTGAAGGACCGCAAGCACGCCCTCAACAACCCGTATGCGCACCTGCATCAACCCGACCTGACGTTCGAGCAGGTCGTCGAGTCGCCGATGCTGTGGGATCCGATTCGCTACAGCGAGACGTGCCCGTCGTCGGATGGTGCGTGTGCGATCGTGCTCGGCAGCGAGAAGGTGGCCGAGGCCCACGACGGGCCGGTCGCCTGGATCAAGGGCATCGCCATGCGGTCGGAATCGGGTTCGTTCGCGGGTCGCAACATGGTGTCGCCCGCGGCGTCGGAGGCCTGCGCCAACGACGTCTTCGCCCAGGCCGGGATCCACGACCGTCGCAAGGAGGTCGACGCCGTCGAGATGTACGTGCCGTTCTCCTGGTACGAGCCGATGTGGCTCGAATCGCTCGGTTTCGCGGAGAAGGGCGAGGGCTGGAAGATGGTCGAGGAGGGCGTGACGTCGATCGACGGCGGCGACCTTCCGGTCAACTGTTCGGGGGGCGTGCTGTCGTCGAACCCGATCGGGGCGTCGGGCATGATCCGCTTCGGTGAGGCCGCCCTGCAGGTCATGGGTCTGGCCGGCGACCATCAGGTCGTCGGCGCCGAGACCGCCGTCGGTCACGCCTACGGCGGCGCGGCCCAGTACTACGCCATGTGGGTCGTCGGCGCCGAGAAGTGATCTAACATCGCCGCCCGTGGGGCGGAGATGGTGCCGGGCATTGGCGATCGCGGCACTCGCCGTGCTCGCTACAGCATGTAGCGAGTACACCGATGTCGGCGTCCAGCGTGACGAGGCTGGCGCGCTCACGATCCTGAGCGGATGCGATGGCGGCGGCCTGAGTCAGATCTCTGTCCGCGCCGTCGACGATCAGGTCGGTCCCGCACGATTTCGCGCCGAACTCGGCGGCGCCAACGCCGATCGCTTCTCGCTGTCGGAGCCGTTGGAGGGCTGGTTTGTCGAGGGCAGCGTCGATGGGCTGCCCACCGACCAGGAGATCCGCGTGTCCGTTTTCGAGCGCTACGTCGCAAGTGGCAGCATCCGCTTCGTCCCCGACGAACTCGAACCCGGCGTCTGGTACTGGGACCCGCTCGAGTCCACGGATGGCCTGGTTGCCGTAACCGAGGAACAGATCATCGCCGCTCGGTCCTCATGCTCGGATCCCGCCATCTGGGCGATTGCGTTCATTGCGCTCGCCGGTGCGGTCTTCGCCTTCTTCGGTTGGCTGATCTGGAAGGCCGCCTCCGTTCCACCTGCTAAACATGAACCATGATCAGGATTCTTGGTCCCGGCGGACTCCTGTTGTTCGTGGCGTATGTGTACGCCGTCATCGATGTCATCTCGACCGACGAGATCATCATCCGCAACCTCCCCAAGCTCACGTGGCTGTTCATCGTGTTGCTGTTCCCGGTGGTCGGGATCGTGGCGTGGTTTGCGCTCGGCCGTCCGATCGGTGCGGGTCTCGTGCCCGGCTCGACCCACACCGGCCCGTCACGGTCGTGGATGGATCCGAGTGTTCGCGAACGGCGACCGCCGCCACGCGGTATCGAAGATCGCGATGACTGGGAACCGACGACGACTGCGTCGAAAGCAGCCGATGAGGGGAGCGAGAGCGCAGCAGCTCGCGAACGTCGTCTGCTCGAGTGGGAAGCCGAGTTGAAGCGCCGTGAAGCGGCGATGGGCGACGATGCCGACGACGACACGGCCTGAATCCACTGGCTGACGGCGGTCACATGGGCCAGCCTGGGACATGGCTGTTTGTGTTCGACGAGTTCGCCCTGACGATGGTCCGCTCTTGCGGCGAGTGCGGTTGGCTGCGCTGGCCGACACGCCGTCGGCGTTTGCGAAGACGTTCGACGAGGAGTCGGCCTATCCCGATGACCAGTGGGCGTCCACGGCTGAGAGCCGCTCGGTTGGGGATGAAGCGGTGACGTTCTTCGCCGAGGTCGATGACGAGGTGCGGGGGTTGGTCGGCGGGCATCGTCTGAACGACGCCGAGCTCGTGTCGATGTGGGTCGATCCGCAGGCGCGAGGTACTGGGGTCGCCGAGGCGCTCGTTGCGGCGGTGATCGAGTGGGCCGATGGCCCGGTCGAGTTGTGGGTGACGCGCGGCAACGATCGGGCGATTGCGTTCTACCGGCGGATGGGATTTGTCGAGACCGATGATGTCCAGCCGCTGCCGTCGGACCCGTGCAAGAACGAGGTGCGGATGCGTCGCGTCGGCGAGGGCTAGGGGAGGCGTTGGAACCAGGCGAGGCTGAGCAGGCTGGTGAGGAACGCGAACGCCAACGCGATGCCGACGAAGCGTTCGCTGATGTCGTCGTCGATCGTCTCGAACCCGACGGCGGTGCCGATGTCGTCGTAGACGGCGGCGAGCTCATCGACGGACGCCGTTGAGAAGAACTGGCCGCCGGTCGCGTCGGCGACGTTGCGCATGGTGTCTTCGTCGACCGGCACGGGCACGGTCATGAAGTTCCCGGGGTTGTCGGGGTCCTCGATCGTGACCTCGCCGTTCGGCGTGCCCAATGCGACGGTCGAGATCGAGATGCCGGCTTGCACCGACTGGGCGATCGCAGTGGTGATCGGTGGTCGATCATCGATCGTCGGTTCACCGTCAGAGAGCAGCACGATCACTGCCGGTGGCGCATCGTCATCGTCGAGCTGGAGGTCGTCGAGCACCCCTTCGAGGGTGCGCAGCGACACCGAGATCGCCCCGCCGGTGTTGGTGAACGGACCGAGTTCGAGGTCGTCGACGGCGTCTTCGACCAGTGCCCGGTCGTCGGTTGGTGGAACCTGCACGATGGCGTTCTCGTCGAAGGAGACGAGTCCGATGTCGATGGTGTCGGGGGCGTTCTCGAGGAACTGGCGGGCGGCTTCCTGGGCGGCTTCGATGCGAGATGGTGCGACATCCTCAGAACCCATCGAGAGGGACGTGTCGATCGTGAGGATGACGACTGCTCGCTCACGGGGGACGTCACGCTCCACGACGGGGCGGGCGAAGGCGACGATCAAGAAACCCAAGACCGCCAGGAACGTGACGGCGACGACATGGCGACGCCAGCCAGGTCGTCGAGGCGCGACGGCGTCGAGCAGCGAGGCGTCAGAGAACTCGAGCGCGTATTTGCCCCGTCGGGTCTGGCTGAACGCATAGATGACGAAGATGGCGGCGAGGCCGAGGAACAGCCACAGCCGGATTGGTTCGAGGAAGCTCATGCTCGGGGCCTCCTGCCGGCTCGACGGCGCCGTTTGTCGACGAATCGCGCCAGCTCGAGCACCCAATCATCAGAGGTGCGCAAGACGAGATGATCGGCGCCCGCCTCTCGCACCCGACGTGCGTGCTCGTCGAGACGATTCTGGCCCGCAGCGGCGTAGCGCTCGCGGAGCGTGCGGCTGCGAGTGTCGACCTCTCGGATGGTGCCGGTCTCGCGGTCTCGGAGTTCGATCACCCCGACATTTGGCAGTTCGAGTTCGCGAGGGTCGACGAGTTCAACGACGAGTGTCTCGTGGCGGCGGCTCACGGCTTTGAGGGGCTCTTCCCAGCCAGGGTCGAGCAGGTCGGAAACGACGACGGCAAGTCCCCTTCGGCGAGACGGGCCGCCGACCCGGCGCAGCGCGTCGGCCAGACCGGTGCGCCCCAGACCACCACTTGGTTGATGGGTTGCGAGGCGTTGGAGCAGGGCGAGCAGGTTGCGCCGCCCGGTGCGGGCTTGCAGCTCGGTCAGCCCAGCGCCGTCGGTCACGAGTGCGCCCAGACGGTTGCCGGTTCGGTCGGTCAAGATGCCGATGGCGGCCACGACGGCAAGCGCCAGTTCGGACTTGCGGCGGACGGCTGTGCCGAAATCGACGCTGGGGGAGAGGTCGACGATCATCGTCGTTTCCAGTTCGCGATCGGCAACGGTGTCGCGCACGTGGGGCGTGGCCATGCGGGCGGTGACGTTCCAGTCCATCCGGCGGATGTCATCCCCCGCTTGGTACTCGCGGGCCTCGCCGGGCTCGGCGCCAAGACCACTCACCAGCCCGCGATAGTCACCCTGGAGGAGACCGTCGAGGCGGCGGTCGATGTCGAGTTCGAGCCGACGAAGAAGCTCGCGAGTGCGGTCGTCGGCGATCGCCGCCGGGTTCATGGGGTCGGCGCCGGCGGCGCGAATTCTTCGACCCCGGGATCCTGGGTGGTCGGTGAGACGAGCGCAGCCGGCACGGTGGCCAGAATGCGGTGCAGGAGGTGCTCGACATCGATGTCGACAGCGAGGGCCTCATAGGAGGGGACGATGCGATGCCGCAGCACGTCGGGAGCGATGTCGAAGACGTCCTGAGGGACGACGTAGGCCCGCCCGCGTAGTGCGGCGAGCGCCCGGCCGGCGGCAACGAGCCCGAGAGACGCGCGGGGGCTGGCGCCGTAATCGATGTATGCGGCCAGGTCACCCATGCCGAACGCGCCCGGGTTGCGGGTGGCGAGTACGAGGTTCACGGCGTAGTCGAGCACGCCCTGGTCGACGATCATGTCTCGGGCTCGCTGCTGCCATTCGAGGATCGACGCCGGATCGAGAACTTGATCGGCGTGCGGGGCAGACGTGCCCATGCGCTTCACGATCTCCATCTCCTCGGCGGCGCTCGGGTAGTCGACCAGCACCTTCATCAAGAAGCGATCGCGCTGTGCCTCGGGAAGTGCGTAGACACCTTCGGACTCGATCGGGTTCTGCGTCGCGAGGACGAGGAACGGCTGCGGTACGTGGAAGGTCTCGCCCCCGATCGTCACGTGGCCTTCACCCATGACTTCGAGCAGGGCGGATTGCACCTTGGCCGGTGCTCGGTTGATCTCGTCAGCCAGCACGAAGTTTGCGAAGATCGGCCCGAGTTCGGTGTCGAAGGATTCCGACGACGCTCGGTAGATCCGGGTGCCGGTGATGTCTGCGGGCAGGAGGTCGGGGGTGAACTGCACCCGGGAGAACGAGCCACCGGTGGTTTCGGCCATGGTGCGCACGGCGAGGGTTTTTGCGAGGCCGGGCGGGCCTTCGAGCAGACAATGGCCCCCGGCCACGAGCGAGATGATCAGGCGTTCGAGGAGGTGCTCTTGGCCAACGATGACTCGCCGCAATTCGACGAGTGCTCGTTCGAGCGAGGGAAGTTCTGCTGGTTCGGTCATGGGAGCTCCGTGGCGTGCCGGCTGATCACTTGACGCAGGCTTTCGGTTCAGGATGATCCGCTGTGACGGTGGCAGCGAACATGGCGCACTCTACGCGCGACCGAACGGCTCTGGATGTCGCCCTGAACGCTAGCGTCAGCGGCATGCGGATTCTGGTGGTCGACGACGAGGTTGAACTGGCCGAGGCCGTTGGGCGCGGCCTGCGACGAGAGGGCTATGCGGTTGACCTCGCATTCGATGGGCCCGAGGCGCTCTCGAAGGCCGAACTCACGCCGTACGATCTGGTCTGTCTCGACCTCACGATGCCGGGCATGGACGGGCTCGAGGTGTGCGCCCGGCTCCGCGAGGATCCGCCCGACGGGGTCCAACCCCGGATCTTGATGCTGACGGCCCGCGACAGCATCGAGGAACGCATCGAGGGCCTCGATCACGGCGCCGATGACTATCTGATCAAACCGTTCGCGTTCGGCGAGCTCACCGCTCGGGTCCGGTCGTTGATGCGGCGCGACGCAGCGGCTTCCAACTCGGTTTTCACCGTCGGCGACATCGAACTCGACGACGCGAAGAAGCGGGCCCGGCGAGGTGAGCGCGATCTCGACCTCACGGCGAAGGAGTTCGCCCTGCTTCGGTACTTCATGGCTCATGTCGACGAGGTGCTGAGTCAGGAGCACCTGCTCGAACATGTGTGGGACGAACATGCCGACCCGTTCACCAACACGGTTCGGGTCACCGTCGGCACCTTGCGTCGCAAACTCTCCGAGGACGACGAGGTGCAGGCGATCGAGACGGTGATCGGCTCGGGCTATCGCCTGCTCGATCCGGGAGCCGGCGCGGCGTGAGCGAGGTCCCATTCGCTGTCGGCGCTGCTGAGCGCTTGCCTGGCTGGGCCGGGTCGATCCGGTTCCGGCTCATGGTGCTGTACTCCGTGCTGCTGTTCGGCCTGGCCACGGTGGTTGTCGGCGGTATCTATGCCGGCGTTGCCCGCAGTCTCGAGAACCAGGACGTGTCGCGCACTGAAGCAGCGGCGATCCTGTTCCAAGACCAGGAGGGTCGGGACTTCATCGGGACGTTCGAGTTCGAATACGAAGATCCCCTTGCGTTGTTTGAGCGGGAGGTGAACGAACGGGCGCTCGACCAGCTCCGCAACTATGCGTTCGGTGCGCTCGGGCTGCTGTTCATCGGCAGTCTTGGTGTGGGCTGGTTTGTCGCTGGGTTGGTGCTCAGACCGGTCGGCCGGATCACATCGGTGGCCCGCGACATCTCTGGCACCGATCTCAGTCGCCGGATCGAGCTCGATGGTCCCGACGATGAACTGAAAGCGCTCGCCGACACCTTCGACGACATGCTCGAACGCCTCGACCTGGCGTTCGAGAACCAAAAGGAGTTCATCCACGAGGCCAGCCACGAGCTCCGGAATCCGCTCGCGGTGATCCGGACCAATGTCGATGTGGTGATGAGCGACCCTGACGCCCATCTCGACGATCTTCGTTCCGCGGGCGAGGTGGTGGGTCGGTCAGCTGAGCGGATGTCCACGCTCGTCGATGACCTTCTCGTCTATGCCCGACACGGAACTCGGACGATGCGCGAGGAGGAGTTCGATCTCGCTGGCCTCGTCGATGACCTCGCGGAGGAATTCGCCGCGCCCGCCGAAGCGGCCGGGCTCCAACTCGGCAAGCAACTCCCAGCCGAACCGCTCCCGGTGAGCGGCGACAGCCCGGCGGTCCGTCGTGCCGTTGCGAACCTGCTCGCCAATGCGGTCCGCTTGGCGCCGGACGGCACCAAGGTCACCGTGTCCGCTGATCACATCGACGATTGGAACTTCATCTCGGTGGCCGACGAGGGCCCTGGGATCGCGCCGGAGAATCATGTTCGAGTTTTCCAACGGTTCTGGCGTGGCGATCGAGGCCAGGCTCGTCAGCAGGGCCGTTCGGGTTTGGGTCTCACCATCGTTCGCCAGATCGTCGAGGCGCACGGTGGTCGTGTCGATCTTGCGTCCGATGTGGGGCGAGGGTCGACGTTTGTGTTGTGGTTTCCTCGGAGTGTGAACGCGCCGGCGCCGCCGGTCTAGTCGTCGAGTGTTCGCCACTCGACCTCGGTGTCGAAGAGTCGGAGACCGCGAGCCTCATAGTTCGATCGAGCGTGGGGGCCATCGAGTGAGCAGGTGTGCAGCCAGACCCGGTGGGCGTGTTCCAGCCTGAAGCCGTGTTCGACCGCCCGGGTCAGAAACCATCCGCCGAGCCCCTGGCCGTGGACGTCGACGGCGAGGCCGAAGTTCTCGATCTCCACGTCGCCGTCCCGGTTGATGTACTCGACGTACCCGGCGGGCGTGCCGCCGACCATGCATGTCGCGGCGGCGAACCCTGGTTGGCTGATCCGCGCATCCCATTGCGCTGGCGACCAGGTGTTCTTGTCGGTCCAGTGCCAAGGCTCGCCGACATAGCGGTACAGCCACTGGGAGAACGCGGCGGTGGGGCGGGTTGCCGGTACGAACTCGGCTTCGACCCGCGCTGGTCTTGCCTCGATCAGCATCGCCGGGTCCGTGATCTCGAGGTGCCAGGTTGTGACCTCGACTGCATCCGGTGAGGTCGCGTCCCTCGTACTCATTCCTTGAGGGTGCCACACCTTTCGCCGATACCGGTCGTGACGAGACGGCCGGGAATCTTTCTGCCGATTTTCTCGTTGCCTTACCAAACCTTTCGCCTCGACCCCATACCTTCCACCTATGGATCGCTACCCGATCGACAACTCGTCCGACGATGAATCCCCCGCATCGTCGGTCTGGCCCGCCGAAGAGCGGCCGCTTGCAGCAGACAGCACCGAGCTGGGTTCTCCCCCCGTGTCCAGCTCGACTCCGTTCCCCCCGACGGATCCTGCAGCGAGCCGCCCGGCGGGCCCCAACTCGCCGGCGCACGACACCGCCGCCCCGTACTCGCCTGGGGCCAGCGTGGCCCCAGGCAACGTGTCGCCCGCAGCGTCATTGCCGACTTCGTCGCCCACCCCATCATTTGACACCGCGCAGGTTCCTCGAAGCCCCGTGCCGCCGTCCGCCTCGAACACACCCACCAGTTCTGTCGCCCCCGTCCCGCCACCACCGCCTCCCCCCAGCGTTGGTTCCCCCACCGGGATCGGGGCGACCCCTCCGACTGCTCCCTGGGCATCACCGCCCCGGTCGAGCAGCGCCCCTCGTCCGGCCGACCAACCTCTTCCCCCCTCCAGCGGGTTGGCCGGACCTCCCTCGACCCTGCTTGCCGAGCCAGCGCCGCTCGACTCAGGCGGTGGTCGCTGGCGCGTCGCCGCCGGCGCCCTCGGCGGCATGGCGTTGAGCGCAGCCCTGGTGGGCGGCGGCTACGCCTTCGGTGTCCGTGATGGCGATGAACCAGTCCCCGTCGTGCAAGAGAGTGCGGCAACCCCGGCGATTGCGACCCCTGATCAGCAATCGGACGCCCCGGCCACGACGGCCCCACCGCTCACGCAAGGCGATGAAGTCGAGCCGGTGACGGCGGTTGCGAGAGCGCTCTCCCCGTCCGTCGTGCGAATCGATACTGGTGCGGGCCAGGGTTCCGGCATCGTCTGGGATGCCGCAAACGGCTACATCGTCACCAACGACCATGTCACCAGCGGCGCCTCCAACGTGTCGGTGCTGTTCGACACCGGTGTCGAAGTCTCGGGTGTCGTCATCGGCGGCGACTCGGCCCGTGACATCGCCGTGGTGCAGGTCGACCCCGACGAGGTCGATCTCGTCGCCGCGACCTTCGCGCCAACGGAGACCGTTGAAGTCGGGGCACTCGCCGTGGCCGTCGGAAGCCCGTTCGGCCTCGACCAGTCGGTGACCGCCGGCATCGTGAGCGCGGTCAACCGGATCAACATCTTCGGTGGTTCTGACCCAGCGAACCCAGTGCCGGTCGCCATGATTCAAACCGACGCCCCGATCAACCCGGGCAACTCCGGCGGCGCGCTCGCCAACCGTGACGGACACGTCATCGGGATGAACACCTCGATTCGCACCGAGTCCGGCGACAACGCCGGCGTCGGCTTTGCCGTTCCGAGCGACACGATCGTGCTGATCGCTGAGCGCATCGTCAATGGCGAGTCGCTCGAACTCGGCTTCCTCGGTGTGTCCGGTGATACCCCCACCGACGGTTCGCTCGGTGCGCTGGTCACCGACGTGGTCGCCGGCCGGCCGGCCGAGGACGCCGGTATCGAGATCGGTGATCTGATCATCTCGGTGAACGGCAGCGTTGTCGCCACGATGGAAGAACTCGCCGCTGACTTCAAACTCTTCCGACCGGGGGAGCAGGTCGACGTCGAGGTGCTTCGCAATGGCGAACGGGTCAGCTTGAGCGTCACCGTCGGCAGCAACTGACTCCTCTGTCGCTCGACAACTGAGCCCCGGCAGCTGCGAGCTGTGAACGGGGAGTGACGACGCCCGGTGGCCCCGCCGGGCGTCGTCGCGTCCGCCGGTAGGATGCGACTCCCATGTTGTTCGCAACCATCATCGCCATCGCTGCTCTTGTCATCATCGGCGCCTCGTTCGTCGTGCTCCGCCGGGGCCGCAACGAGGGTCTCACCATCGATCCACCCGAGATGACCGATGTGGTCGACATCGCCGATGTCGCACCCGGCCTCGAGGTCGCGGAGCGCATCGACCAACCGGTAACGGGTGTCGAAGATGCACCTCGCCCCTCCTTCCGCGAGCGCCTCACCGGCGCACGCGCTTCGCTCGCAGGCTTCTTCGGAGGGATCTTCTCGGGAGGCATCGACCGCGACACATGGGAGTCACTCGAAGAAGCGTTGATCCGGGCCGACGTCGGCGTGGCGACCTCGACGGAGATCATGGAAGCGGTCAAGGCCAAGGTCGAAGCCGACGGTGTCGAGGACGCGGCGGAGATCCCTGCGTTGGTCAAAGCGGAGATGGTCGAACGGCTGTCGGGCTTCGACCGGTCGCTTTCCGCCGATGTCGGAGCGGCTGGTGGAGAGCCCGGCCCGGCCGTGTGGCTCTTCGTCGGTGTCAACGGCGTGGGCAAGACGACGACGATCGGCAAGCTCGCCAAGCGAGAGACCGACGACGGCAAGACGGTCGTGCTCGCCGCGGGCGACACCTTCCGTGCTGCTGCCGCTGAACAGCTCACCATGTGGGCCGAGCGCAGCGACGTCCACATCGTGCGTGGCGCAGAAGGGGCTGATCCATCGTCGGTCGTGTTCGACGCGGTCGAGTCCGCCCATGCCCGCCAGGCTGACGTGGTGCTGGCCGACACTGCGGGCCGACTGCAAACCAAGACCAACCTGATGGATGAACTGTCAAAGGTTCGCCGCGTCGCCGAGAAGGGTGCCGGCACCGTCACCGAAACCCTGCTCGTGATCGATGCGACCACCGGTCAAAACGGGATGAGCCAGGCGAAGCAGTTCGCCGATGCGGTCGCGATCACGGGTGTGGTGCTCACCAAACTCGATGGTTCGGCGAAGGGCGGCATCGTGGTTGCCATTCACCAAGAACTCGGCGTGCCCGTGAAGCTCGTCGGCTTGGGCGAAGGCATCAACGACCTCGTGGCCTTCGACGAATCCGAGTTCGTCAACGCCCTTTTCGAGTAACGCTCGCCGTCAGGCCGACGTGTCCATGATCGACCCGTGGCCGCAGTCGATCACGGCGTCGTTCACCCGCTCGATCGCTTCGTTGACCCGGTTCTGATCGATGTTGTTCTTGGCTGCCGCCAGGCCGGCGTCGAGATCTCCGTCGTTGGCTTCGATCGCCTGCACGGTCAACAGCGCATAGTCGTAGAGGCGGGCAACGTCGCGGCTGATCAGTGCTGGCGCGAGGGGCCGGGCCTCGTCGAGCGTCGTTCGAAGATTGACGACCTCGTCGAGCGAATCTCCCGCCAGGCTGCCATCGAGCATCGTGCGCCACCGGCTGATCGCATTCGCCGTCTCACACCAGACGATCTCGTCGAACTCGGTTTCCTGCACGGCGTTTGACGAGGTCGGCTCGTCACGAGCGACGATGATCGCCGTGATGATGAACGCTGCGCTGAGCCCGGCGATGATCGCCCACTGACGGAGTGTGAAGTTCACGGTCGGCAGGCTACCGACGCTGACCCCCACACCAGGGGTCGGGTCCGTGCCGCCCGACGTTGTTCAGCAGGTCGGGCCAGTACCCTGGCCTGACCATGTTCGAGACACTGTCCGATCGATTCGACGGGATCTTCAGTCGCATTCGCGGCCGCGGCAAGCTGACCGAAGCCGACGTTGATGAAATCCTCCGCGAAATCCGCCTCGCCCTCCTCGAAGCCGACGTCAACCTCGACGTCACCAAGAGCCTCGTTGGCCGCATCCGCGAGCGGGCTGTGGGTGAAGAGCTGTCCAAGGCGCTCAACCCGGCCCAGCAGGTCATCAAGATCGTCCTCGAGGAGCTGACGACCAGCCTCGGTGGCGAGGCGATGAAGATCACCTACGCCTCGAAGCCTCCCACCGTGGTGCTGATGGCCGGCCTCCAAGGCGCCGGCAAGACCACCAACACCGGCAAGCTTGCCGCCTGGTTCAAGAAGCAGGGGCGAAACCCCCTGCTGGTTGGCGCAGACCTTCAGCGGCCCGCCGCGGTCGAGCAGCTCCGCACCCTGGCTGGCCAGGTCGGCGTGCCCGTCTTCTCCGAGCCGACCGATCCTGTCGATGTTGCCTCGAAGGCAATCGCGGAAGCCACCCGCACCGGACGCGACGTCGTCATCGTCGACACCGCCGGTCGGTTGGCCATCGATGCCGAATTGATGGCGCAGGTTCGCCAGATCTCGGACCAGGTCGACCCCGACTACACCTTCCTCGTCATCGACGCGATGACCGGGCAGGACGCGGTCAACACTGCGAGCGCCTTCAACGAGACCCTCGAACTCGACGGTGTCATTCTCACCAAGCTCGACGGCGATGCCCGCGGCGGCGCGGCGCTGTCGGTCAAAGAGGTCGTCGGAAAGCCGATCGCGTTTGCATCGACCGGGGAGAAGCTCGAAGACTTCGAGACCTTCCACCCCGACCGCCTCGCCAGCCGCATCCTCGGCATGGGCGATGTCGAGACACTGATCGAAAAGGCCGAAGAGGCGTTCGAGCAGGAGCAGGCCGAGGAGGCCGCCGCCCGCTTGATGGAGGGCACGTTCACCCTCGAGGACTTCCTCGAGCAGATGCAGCAGATCAAGAAGATGGGCCCCATCGGCAACCTGATGGGCATGATGCCGGGCATTCCAAAAGAAGCCCGCGATGTCGAGATCGATGATGGTCACATCGCTCGCCTCGAAGGGATCATCCACTCGATGACTCCCGCCGAACGCATCGATCCGGACATGATCGATGGCTCTCGGCGTCAACGCATCGCCGCTGGCTCAGGCGTCCAGCCAAGCGATGTGAAAAATCTGCTCGACCAGTTCGGGCAGATGCGAAAGATGATGAAGCAGTTCGCCGGGTTCGGCACGAAGAAGCAGAATCCGAAGAACCGGCGCGGCGCCAAGAACAACAAGAAGGGCAAGCAGAAGGGCGGACGTCGCAAGCAAGGCGGTCGCGTGACCGAGAAGGGTCCGGCCAAGGTGCCGAAGACTCCGCT
>JBCCYT010000064.1:0-22458 GCA_039188975.1 Actinomycetota bacterium | reverse complement strand
GGTGGCTGGATCGAGCCGCACGGCGCGAAGCCCGAAGGCGAAGGTGGCTGGATCGAGCCGCACGGCGCGAAGCCCGAAGGCGAAGGTGGCTGGATCGAGCCGCACGGTGAAGGCAGGGGAGCGATGAGCCGGACGGGAAGCGCGGTGGAACCGCGCGGCTGGACCAAGTTCTTCCTCAACGCCAATGGCTGGTTGGTCTATGCGTTCTTCTACGCCCCGATCGTGTTGTTGGTGATCTTTTCGTTCAGCGACAGTCGAAATGTCGGTACGTGGGGCGGCTGGACCCTTGACTGGTACCGCGAGTTCGGCGACAACGACACGGCCCAGACTGCGCTGTGGGCGTCGCTGCGGGTCGCGCTGATTTCGACCGTGGTGTCGATCGTGCTCGGCACGATGTCCGCCCTTGCCCTCGAACGGTTTCAGTTCAAGGGAAAACAGGTCTTTGACGCCCTGCTGTACCTCCCGATCATCATCCCTGACGTCACGATGGCGGTGATGTTGCTGTTGTTCTTCGCCGAGTTCTTCGACGTGTTGAACAACCTGTTCGGACTCAACCTGCGCAAGGGGTTCGGGTCGATCGTCGCCAGCCATATTGCCTTCAGCGTGAGCTTCGTCTCGGTTGTCGTGCGGGCCCGACTGGCCGGGATGGACGACCGGATGGAGGAAGCCGCGCTCGATCTTTACGCAACCCGCTGGCAGGCGTTCCGGTATGTGACCTTGCCGCAGATCATCCCCGGTATCGCGGGTGGCGGGTTGTTGGCGATGACGTTGTCGCTCGATGACGTCGTCATTACCGAGTTCGTCACCGGACCGGGCTCGACCACCCTGCCGGTGTATGTCTTCGGCCTGATTCGACGGGGCGTGACTCCGCTGATCAATGCGATCTCCGTGGTGATGCTCGTCGCGTCGATGGCATTGGTCGTACTGTCGTTGGTGGTCGAGCGGGCCCGGGGAGGGACCGGAACCCAATGACCCCAGAACCCCATGACCTCGAACGTCTTGATCCCTGGAATCGGCTACGTCAGCCGAAAGGAGAAACCATGAAGAACAATCACTGGTTGCGGTTGCTCGCCGCCGTGATGGGCCTTGCGCTCGTTGCGGCTGCGTGCGGTGGCGACGACGAGGACGCGGGCGCCGGTGGCGCCTGTGAGGTCGACCAGGTCGACGGTGACCTCGCCCTGTACAACTGGGCGGAGTACATCGACGAAGAACAGGTTGCCGCCTTCGCCGACGAGTACGGCATCGGCTACTCGATCGACAGTTATGGCTCGAACGAGGCCATGCAGCCGATCGTTTCGCAGGGCAACAGCGGCTTCGACATCATCGTGCCGTCTGACTACATGGTGTCGGTGATGATCGCAGCAGAGTCGCTGATGCCCCTCAACTACGACGTCATTCCGAACGCCGAAAACCTGTCCAGCGACTTCAGTGGTCTCTACTACGACCCGGACGGCGCGTACTCGCTGCCGTACCAGTGGGGCACCACCGGCGTTGCCGTCAACACCGCCGTCGTCGGCACGGACTTCCCCCGTAGCTGGGGCATCATCTTCGACCCGGCCATTTCCGGTGAATTCGACGGGCAGATCCAGCTGCTCGACGATCCGCGGGAAACGCTTGGGGCCGCGCTGCAGTACCTCGGGTATTCGATGAACACCACGAGCGACGACGAGCTCAACGAGGCTCGCGACCTGGTGGCGGATACGGCGAGCCGTCTCGCTGCGTTCAACACCGACTCGGCCGACGAGTTCCTCACCGCGGGTGAGACCGTGATCGCGCACGGCTACTCGGGTGACATGTTTGTGCAGTTCCTCGAGACCGACGATCCGAGCCAGTACGTCTACTTCGTTCCCGAAGAGGGCGGCACCCGCTGGATCGACAACTTTGCTGTTCCGTTCGACGCCCCGCACCCATGCACGGCGCACACGTTCATCAACTGGATGTACAGCGCAGAGCAGGGCGCCGCGCTCACGAACTGGAATTACTACAACACCCCGAACGCGGCGGCGGTCGACGGGCTCGATGAGGGCCTGCTCGATTTCGTCAACGATCCGGCCTTGCTCGCCGGCGGTGTCGAGTCGCTCGAGTCGCTCGAGGACACCGGCGACTTCGAGGTGAAGTACTCCGACGCATTCGTCGAAGCGAAGAGCTGATCCCTTCTCGCCGGTGCCGTCCCGAACGGGTGGGGCGGCACCGGCGAGCAGCCAGCCATGGCTCGTCCGGTCGCCGACGCGTGGTTCGCCACCGATGAGTTCGCCGACCGCGTGACGCGCATCCGTGAACACCACGTCGACTCGTATGCGGTTGGCCATCTTTGGCTGATCGCCGGCTCTGATCGATCGGTGGTTTTCGACGCCGGGAGCGGCATGGTGCCGCCCGCGCCCTTCGTCGGTGGGCTCGTCGACACGCCGCTGGTGTGCCTTGCGTCGTGCAGCGGTTACGACCACGCTGGCGGCTGGTCCTCGTTCGCTCATCGGGCGTGCCACGTTGCCAACGCCGCTGATCTGGCCGACCCAACCGAGGAGAACCGTGAGCTTGGCGACTGGCTGCGACTCGATCACTTCGATGCTGTTCCGGTGGCGGGGTTCGAGCCTCGTCAGCACACGATGACACCGGCCGAACCCACCGAGCTCGTCATCGACGGCCAGACGCTCGATCTCGGCGATCGAACACTGACCGTGTTGCACACGCCTGGTCGTTCTCCGGGCGGGGTGTCGCTGTGGGAGGCATCGACCGGACTGCTGTTCTCCGGCGAGGTGCTGTACGACGGCGATCATGGTCCGGCATGGCCCCCACCGGACCCTGCCGCCTACGTTGCCAGTCTCGAGCGCTTGCGGGCGTTGTCCGTCCGGCTCGTGCACCCCGGCCACTATGGGTCATTTTCGACCGACCGGTTTCTGGCGCTGACCGCCGAACAGATCGCCGACCTGGCAGCCCGACCACAACATCCGACGCCGACAGACGTGTGAGTTCGCAGACACATGCCCCGTGACCCCCGCTTTGACCCGCTGTTCGAACCCGTTCCCATTGGACCGGTCACGGCACCGAACCGCTTCTACCAGGTCCCGCACTGCACCGGCATGGGGTACCACAAGCCCCAAACGCTGGCCGGTATGCGCGGGGTCAAGGCCGAAGGCGGCTGGGGGGTGGTCAACACCGAATACTGCTCAATCCACCAGACGTCGAACGACGACCCGTACCCGTCAGCGACGCTGTGGGACGACGAAGATGTTCGCTCCCATGCGCTGATGGTCGACCAGGTGCATGAGCACGGGGCGCTCGCCGGCGTCGAGCTCTGGCATGGCGGTGCCGCGAGCGCCAACATCTACTCACGGGAAACGCCGATTGGGCCGTCGAGTCGACCGGCGGGTGTGTGGGATCCGATTCAAACCAAAGCGATGGACAAACACGACATCGCTGAGTACCGCCGCTGGCATCGAGAGGCGGCGATGCGGGCAGCAGCCGCCGGGTTCGACATCGTGTACGCCTATGCCTGCCACGGCTACCTCCTCAACCAGTTTCTGGATCCGTCCAACCAACGCAGCGACGAATACGGAGGTTCGCTCGAGAACCGGGCTCGCCTGCTCCGAGAAGTGCTGGAGGAGACGAAGGAAGCCGTCGGGGATCGGGTCGCGGTCGCCGTTCGTTTCTCCGCGGGTCCGGTGGGGCCCGCCGACGAGCTCGACATCCACGAGCCGCGCGACGTCATCTCGATGCTTGCGGACCTGCCCGACCTGTGGGACATCACCGTCGATGACTACTCGACGGAGATGGGAACGTCCCGGTTCGTCGCCGAGGCAAGCCTCGAAGAGAGCATGCGTTGGGTCAAGGAGGTGACCGGCCGGCCGGTGGTGTCGGTGGGCCGGTTCACCTCACCGGAAACCATGCTTCGGCTCGTGCGTCAGGGGGTGGTCGACTTCATCGGTGCGGCCCGTCCTTCGATCGCCGATCCGTTCCTCCCGACCAAAATCCGCGAAGGCCGCGAGGAAGACATCCGCGAGTGCATCGGGTGCAACATTTGCTACACCGGTGACCAGACCGGCACGCCGATTCGCTGCACCCAAAACCCGGCGATGGGGGAGGAGTGGCGCAAGGGCTGGCACCCGGAGCACATCCCGCCCAAACAGTCGGATGCGTCGGTGCTCGTGATCGGATCGGGGCCGGCGGGACTCGAAGCGGCCCGGGCTCTCGGTCAACGCGGCTTCGATGTTGTCTTGACCGAGGCTCGCCGGGAGCTCGGAGGTCGGGTCGCACAAGAGTCGCTGCTTCCGGGACTCGCCGCCTACATCCGGGTGAAAGACTGGCGTCTCACCCAGATCGACAAGCTGCCCAACGTCGAGTACTACCTCGACTCACTCGTCGACGAGCAACAGATCCGTGACTTCGCCGCCGACCACGTGGTGCTGGCCACCGGCGCCACCTGGAACCGAGACGGCACCGGACGATGGTTGACCGACCCGGTCGAGGGGTGGGATCTGCCCTCCGTCTATGCCGTCGACGACATCTTGGCCGGAACCATGCCGGATGGTCCCGTGGTGGTCTACGACGACGATCACTACTACCTGGGAGGGGTGATCGCGGAACGGCTCCGCGCCGCGGGACTTGGCGTCACCCTTGTCACTCCGGCCAACGAAATCTCCACCTGGGCCAGCCGCACCGACGAACAATGGTCGATCCAGTCACGGGTCATGGGACTCGGCGTGGACATCATCACCGGCCATTCGATCGGTGCGATCGAGCCGGGTGGGGTTGAGCTGGAGTGCGTCTATACCGAGCAGCCCCGTGAGCTCGAGGCTGCGTCGGTGGTGATGGTGACTGCTCGCACCCCCAACGACGACCTGTGGCGATCGTTGCACGGGGAGCTCGACATCGTGCGGGTGGGCGACTGCCTTGCGCCTGGCACGGTTGCGACATCGGTCTACAGCGGGCACAACTACGCCCGCCAGCTGCAGGTCGAGACCGCCGTCCCCATTTCGTTCACCCGCGAGCGCGCGGTGGTCCCCGAAAGGAACTGAACCATGCCCCAATCGGTTTCGCGTCGTACCGCGCTGCGGACGTTGAGCAGCGGCGCAGTCGCGTTCTTTGTCGTTGGGTGTGGCGGGTCGGACACGGCGGCGCCCGCGGCGACGACCACGATTCCGGATCTCGCGATGCCGACGGCGATCCCAACGCCGACGGGCTCGATCATCACCCGCTGGCCCGAGGACCCGTGGACGCGTGGCGCCTATTCGTTCCTTGCGGAAGGGTCGAGCCCCGACGACCGGGCGACGATCGCGACCGCCCTCGACGAACGGCTGTGGTTCGCCGGCGAGGCGGTCGATCGATGGAACCCAGCCACGGTGCACGGTGCGCACAATTCGGGCCGCAAAGCCGCCCTGGCCGCGGCCGCTGCGGGCCACCAGCGTGTCGTCATCATCGGCGCCGGGATCGCCGGCTTGGCGGCCGGTCGCGCCCTTGTCGACGAGGGCATCGAGGCGGTCATCGTCGAGGCGCAGGACCGACCCGGGGGCCGAATCAAGACCGATCGCTCGTTGGGCCCGGCGCTCGACCTTGGGGCGTCATGGATCCAGGGACCTGATGGCAACGTCATCACCACCATCTGTGACGCGGCCGGTATCGAGCGGGTGCGCACCGACTACGACGATCTCGTCGTGCGGAACACGGCGGGGGAGTACGTGGCGTGGCGCGATGTTCCAGGCCGGTGGCGAATCGAGACCAACACCGTCTTGGAGTACGCCGCCGATGTCGAGGATCTCGCGGCGGGCTACAACGCCGAAGGCGCAAGCCTTGTGGGGATCGACGTCATTTTCCCGGATGGATATGACCAGGTCGTCGATGTGGCGGCCGAAGGACTCGACATCACGCTCGAAGACCCGGTCACGCAGGTGACCTGGGGTGGTAGCGGGGTCGAGGTGCTCTCGGCAAGCGGAACTCGTGTTGCGGACGCGGTGATCGTCACGGTTCCGCTCGGAGTCTTGAAGGCCGGCGCGATCGACTTCGAACCCGCCTTGCCCGCCGGACACCTCGAGTCGATCGATCGGCTCGGGATGGGCCATCTGCAGAAGGTCTACTTGCAGTTCGATGAGGTGTTTTGGGACCCCGACATTTCGTTCTTCGGCCTGGCGAGCGACAGCAACGATCGGTTCCCGTGGTGGATGAACCTCGCTCCCCTCACCGGTGACCCAGTGCTGGTTGCGTTCCATGGTGGCGACGCCGCTGACGCGTTGATCGCCAAGTCCGACGAGGCGATCGTCGCGGATGCTGTCCTCGCACTCGAGCAGATGTTCGGGCTGGCCTGAGCCGGTTGGCGGTCAGCCCCGCACGCGTGTGTTGGCCGGGTCATACATCGAACGCAACGACGCTCGCGCGTCGATGTCACGACCTGCGACCCGAATCGACCATGAGCACGACTCGATGAGGTCTGGTGTGACGCCGTCGGGGTGTTCGACATAGCCGAAGCCCATGGCGCCACCCAGCGTGTGGCCGTAGGCACCGGACCGGAGGTACCCACAGGCCTCCCCGTTGCGAAGGATGGGTTCTTCGCCGTAGAGCAACGGCTCGGGATCGTCGAGGAGGAACTGCACGAGCCGATTTGTCGTCGGCCCGGACCCGCGCTGACGCAGAAGTGCATCTCGGCCGACAAAGCCTCCGGGCTTGTCGAAGTCGAGCGCCCATCCAAGACCGGCGGCGAGCGGTGAGTCGGAGTTTTCGATGTCGAGCCCGTAGTCGAGGCGGCCAGCTTCGGTCCGGGTCGATTCAAGGGTTTCCATGCCGGCATGGCGCAGGCCGTAGTCCGCGCCAACCTCAACAATGCGGTCATAGACGTGAGCGGCGAACTCGGTCGGGATGTAGAGCTCCCAGCCCAGCTCGCCGACGAAGCTCATTCGAAACGCCCATCCCTCACCGTGATGAAGGTCGACGGGCTGGGCGGTGAAGTACGGAAACGACTCGTTGTCGAGTGGGGCGGCGGTGACCTGGCGGAGAAGGTCGCGAGCGGACGGACCTTGCACACTCAGCATCGTGTAGGCCGACGTCACGTCGGTGATGGTGACATGACCGCCGGTTGCCGCTGCGCCCCGACGCAGCATCCGCTCGACACGGCGGTGGAATGACTCGGCAACGACGACGAGGAAGCGCTCCTCGCCCAGGCGGGTCACCGTGAGGTCGGCCTCGATTCCGCCGAGTTCGTTCATCCATTGGGTGTAGACGCAGTGGCCGACCGGCACGGTGATCGAGTTGCCCGAGAGCCGGTCGAGCATCGATGCTGCGTCGCGTCCCTGGACCAGGAAGTTCGACATGGACGACATGTCGAACAGGCCAACCGCACTGCGAACGGCGTGGTGCTCAGCAGCGTGGAACTCGAACCAGTCCTGGCGGCCATAGGTGAGCTGGTTGGGAATGTCTCGGTCGGTCGGTCCGAACCACGAGGTGAGTTCCCACCCGGCCGTCTCGCTGAACCGGGCTCCTGCTGCTTCGAGGCGGTCATGGAGCACGGAGCGGCGGACGTTGCGAGCCAGCGACGGGCTCGAGTGAGGCCAGGATCCCGTCGAGTGGAGTCGTCCCAACAGCTCGACGCTGCGTTCGGCGAGATATGCGCGGCTGGTTTGCCATCGGTGCATGCGGGCGATGTCGACATCGGTCACGTCGATCGGAGGGTGTCCATCGACAATCCAGTTGGCGATGATCGAGCCTGCGCCACCGCCGCTCAGAATGCCGAGGGAGTTGAACCCGGCGGCGACGAAGAAGTTGTCGAGCTCCGGTGCTTCGCCCATGAGATAGCCATTGTCAGGGGTGAAACTCTCGGGACCCGTGAACAACGTGCGGACCCCGACGTCGGCGAGCCCCGGCAGAATCTCCATCGCGTACTCCAAGAACGGCGCGAGCCGATCCCAATCCGACGGGATTTCACCGAAGCTGAAGTCCATCGGTACGCCGTCGAGCGACCACGGCGCGGCAACCGGTTCGAAGAGACCGACCATCAGACCACCGGTCTCTTCTCGGTAGTACGCGAACCGGTCGGGGTCTTCGAAGATCGGGAGATCGGGAGACACGCCGTCGAATGGTTCGGAGATCAGGTACGCGTGTTCGATTGCTTGCAGCGGGACCGACACGCCCGCCATCGCGCCGACCTGGCGAGCCCACATGCCCGCGGCGTTGACGACATAGTCGCACTCGATGGTGCCGACTGCGGTCCTCACGCCCGTGGCCCGGCCGTTCGCCTGCTCGACACCCGTGACCGGGACGCCTTGCACGATGCGCACGCCATGCATGCGGGCTCCGGCGGCGAGTGAGTGCGCGACATTGTACGGATCGGCGCGGCCCTCATCGGGGGTGTAGAAGCCGGCGATGATGTCGGTTGCATCGACGTGGGGCCAGAGCTCGCCGGCCTCCTTGCCCGAGATCTCGTGGCGCTCGATGCCCTGAAGGCGCAAGAAGTCCGCTTCGCGGCGAAGCTTGTCGACCCGCTCCGGTGTGCTCCCGGTTTGCAAGTACCCAACCGGGTTGAAGCCGGTGGACTGACCCGTCTCGTCTTCGAGTTCGGCGAACAGGTCGCGCGAGTACTTCGCCATCCAGGCAAGGGTCTCGGTTGTCATCCCGCCCGAGACGATCAGGCCCGCAGCATGCCAGGTGGTTCCGGAGGTGAGTTGGTCTCGTTCGAGCAAGACCACGTCGCTCCAGCCGAGTTTGGCGAGGTGATATGCGATGCTGGTGCCGATCACCCCGCCGCCGATGATCACGACCTGGGCCCGATCGGGCAGACCCGCGGCGCTGGTGGACGGAGCGGGGGTTTCGGAATCCTGCATCAGCGAATCTTGGCCCCGTCGAATCGGTCGAGCAAGCGGCCGTCAGAAAGCCGATTCCTGTGTCGAGGCTGGTTCGCACCCTCGAATTCGTTGCCTCAGACCATGGCGGCCAGCGCCGTCGAGCGGATGGCATCGATGTCGATGTAACAGCCTTGAAGATGACGGCGGCTGGTCGAGCGGAACGCTCGACGACCGTGCAGCACGCGGCGGTTGTCGAACGCCACGACTTCGCCGGGTCGAAGGGTGAGCTCGATCCCGTGTTCATCGCTGTCGAGACGTTCGGTGAAGCGGCGGTACGCCGCATAGAAGCGTGGTGCGCGGGAGTCGTCGGCGGCCAGGGGCTCCATCGAACGATTGTTCACGCTGATCGCATGCAGGTCGCCGGCCCGGTCGAGTTCGATCAAGGGCCGCTGCGCCTGCAGGTCGACGCCATCGCCGTGGAAGCGAAACGTGACGTCGGTGGTCGTCAACACCTCGAACGCCGCAGGGTCGTCGCGACGCAAGGCGGCGGCAGCTGCGAATCCGTCGACGAAACGGCTGGCACCGCCCTCGTCAGCGGAGACGAGACAGTGCAGGAGTTGAACAGTCGGGCACGGCCGTCGGTACGGATTGTCGGTGTGGGCAGGCAACCCGAGGGGGGTGTACGCCAGGTTGATCGGGTCGGGCTCGGCGATCACGTCGAAGAGCGCGCCGTAGTTGGTCTGGCGCACGAACCCGACCCGGTTGCCGACGGCGGTCACCGTGTCGGGCTGGGTGCCGCAATCGTGCAGCAGGGCGATGCCGCGCTCGGCGAGCTGTTCGACGAACGGTTGGGGATCGTGATGCCAACTCGTGCTGTCGGTTCGGAGGTCGCGGGCGAAGTTCACTGGCCATGCCCGCACCGCAACCGTCATCCGCGCCGCGGTCGGGATGCGGCAGAGGTGACGTTCTCCCGAGTCGTGGTGGAGAAGGACCTGCAGCTCCTCGTCGACGTGGCGCGTCGATACGACGGTCCATCCGGCGAGGTCCCGAGCATCGACGAGGTGTTGGTCGTTGCCGGCGTCGCGGCAGACGGCACAGCGACAGGCATCCCGGGCCCATGCGGCGTCGACGGGGCGAACAGGTGCAAGGGCGGCTTCGAGGAGGGGGCGGTAGTGCTCGAGCGGAGCGATTGCGAGCCCCTGGATCTTGCCGCTGTCGTCGTAGGCGCGCAGCCGTACCGCTTCGGGCGTGAACGGCAGCGCACCGAAGGCATCGGCTTGATCGAGCGGCAAGGGTCCGCCCTGCTCCTCGAGTGACATCTTCGACGCCAGGCTCAGCTGGCCGAGGTAGTCAGGCTCGACCGCAACCCGGTAGCGCTTGGCTGCCACATGGTGTCGAATCGGCTCGACGATGCCGGGCGAAAGCCAGGCCTGGAGGGCCCGGGCGCCGATTGCGCTGTGGTCGGGGTCGCCCCAGGCCCCGGCGTCACCGAGCACGTGGCCGATGTCGTGGAGTAGGCAGGCCAACACCATCTCCTCGCCCGCGTCGTCCGCTGCGGCCAGGGCGGCGGACTGCAATGCGTGGTCGAGCATCGTCACCCGTTCGCCATACGACTCGTGCGCGGTTGCCGCGAGGTGTTCGAGGAGCACGTCGACGATCGGCGTCTCGTGTCCGATCAGTGATCGTCCTTCCCACCGGGCGTCGGGCGCAAAACCAGAGAGCGCAGCGACCGTGGGCGCGATGTCGGCCATCGCGGCTGAGGGCCAGCACGTGGCGGGTGCGACGCGGCCGGCAGCTCGAACGACGATGAACGTCTCGAGGACCTCGGGAATGAGATCGGCGTGGTTGTCGCCGATCCCGCCGTGGTCGGTCGTGACGATCAGTGACCAGTCCGGGCTGAGCGCGTCGACCAAACGGCCGAGATGGGCGTCGACCGCAGCGAGGGCGTCGATGTAGGGCTGGCTGTCCCAGCCATGGTCGTGTCCGGCGAGGTCAGGCTGGGCGAGGTAGACGAGCGCCAGGTCGTGCTGACCCTCACCGAGGGTTGCGATCGCGGCATCGGTGACTCGTCGATCTTCGTCCGCGTCGTACCCGCCATCGATCACAAATCGGTGCTCCGCCGCGTCCCGCTCGATCACGGCATCGAAGGGTGCCCAGTTGACGAACATCGCCGTCCGTCGTCCCTCGCTCCGACCCGCCTTGAGAAACGAGGCCGCGTGGTCGGTGAGCGGGCGCGGTGTGTTGTCGAAGATGCCGTGTCGAGCGGGGTCGATGCCGCGAAACATCGTCGTGTGCGCCGGCAGGGTCCATGGCGGTTGCACGGTGCGGGCCTGAAAGCACGAGGCACCCTGTCGGGCGAGGGTGGTGAGCGTCGGCATCGACGTTCGGGTGACGTGGCGGGGAGCGACCCCGTCGATCGACACCACCAGAACCGGGGAGCGAGCGTCCATGCGCGCAGCGTACGTCGTTCGGTGACCGAATCGCTGACACTGCGCTGGCCGCGTAGGGTCGGTGCATGCCTCAACCCTTTCGCTTCGGACTCCAGACGCACGGCCCCATCGAGGGAATGTCATGGACCGACACCGCCAAGTTCGCCGAGCAGCAGGGTTTCTCGTCGATCATGCTGCCGGACCACTTCCACGGCCAGTACGGCCCGATGACGGCGTTGGCGGCTGCGGCAGCGGTCACGAGCGACATCAAGGTGGGTGCGCTTGTCTTCGGCAACGACTACCGGCATCCGGTGATGATCGCCAAGGAGATGGCGACGCTCGACCACATTGCCGAGGGCCGGGTGGAGTTCGGGCTCGGCGCGGGCTGGATGCGCACCGACTACGACGAGTCGGGGATGACCTATGACCGGCCGGGCGTTCGTATCGACCGCATGCTCGAGAGCTTGCAGGTCATCAAACGATGCTGGCAGGAGGGCTCGTTCGACTTTGCCGGCGAGCACTACCAGATCGCCGATTACGACGGACTCCCGATGCCGTACACCCCGGGTGGTCCGCCGGTCATCATCGGCGGTGGCGGTCCCCGCATGCTCGGCGTCGCCGCCGAACACGCCGACATCGTGGCCATCACGGCGAACCTGCGGGCCGGTGCGGTGGGCGAGGATGCGATCGCCGATTCGATGCCCGACGCCTACGACCGCAAGATCGCACGGGTGAAGGAGGTCGCAGGAGATCGCTTCGATGGGTTGGAGATCAATTCGTTGGCGATGAACACGACCATCACCGACGACCGCGACGCCGCGTTGGACTTCTTCGCTCAGATCTTCAACGCCCCCAAGGAAGTGGTGGCTCAGTCACCGGCCTTGATCGCCGGCTCGGTCGGCGAGATCGTTGAGACGCTGCAAGAGCGTCGCGAACGGTGGGGGTTCAACTATGTGGTCGTCCAGCAAAACGGCGGACAGGGTCTCGAGCAGTTCAACGAGGTGATCGCCGCCCTGGCCGGTACCTGACCCGCGGGCGTCATCGACGAAGGGCGCCCAGCTCGACCATGACCGGTTCGGGGCGAGCGACCCGGATGACGACGAGGTCGGTCGGTGGTTGGTCTTCCGCCCGGGGAAGCGGTCCGACCCGGCGGCGGCGCCCAACCTGCTGAATCAGCAGTCGAGTGCCGTTTGGTCCTTCTGCGATCCCCTTCGCCCGGACGACGTCATCGGGGAGCTCGTCGAGCAGTTCCATCAGTGCTGCGCCGGTCGTTGGACGCGGCAGGGGCATCAGCTCGGTCGTGTGGGGATCGAGCAACGAGGGCGGCGGTGTCGCGGTGGCGTCGTGGCCTCGCCGGGTTGCGAGATCGAGTAGGGCTGACCCGAGTGAGCCGTCGAGGTCATCGACGACGGCCACGTCGGGGACGACGTCGAGAACGGTCTGGCGAATGACTGCCCGTTCGTCGGCGGTGACCAGCTCACTCTTGGAGACGATCACCAGGTCAGATGGATCGAGCTGGCGCAACAACAACGGCCGGGTTCGCTCGTCGGCCATGCGCTCGGTGAAGCTGGTTGCATCGGCGAGCACCACGACACCGTCGAGGCGAAACCCGTCGCTGTTGGCCCACGGCAGCACTTGGGTCGGGTCGGCGACCCCGCTCAGTTCGATGATGACGTGCTCCGGTGGTACCGGCCGGGCACGAAGCTCAGCCAACGTTGCGCTGAGGCTGTCCTTGATGGAGCAGCACACACAGCCGTCGGTGAGCTCGATCGTGTCGCCGGACCGGCGCCGCAGAAGGGCGGCGTCGATGTTGACCTCGCCGACGTCGTTGACGAGCACGGCGATCGGCCGGTCGGTGCGGCGCAAGAGCTCGTTGAGCACGGTGGTCTTCCCGGCGCCGAGATAGCCCCCGAGCAGGGTCATCGGGACCCGCCGGCCATCCCACGGGGCGATTCCTTCGTCGATCTGATCGTCGAATGCGCCGGGGGCGATCGCCATGTGCGCACGCTAGCTCGCCCGATGCCGGTTCGGCGCCTACCCTTTCGCCATGACGGAGACTGCCGACCTCGTGTTCTTCAACCCACTCGAGCCGGGTTACATCGAGAATCCGTGGCCGCACCTGGCCGACATCCGATCTGCTGACCCAGTGCACCATCTCCTCACCGGCCAGTGGGGTCTGTTTCGCTACGACGACGTGTTTTCGTTGCTTCGCAATCGCGACCTCAGCGTCGATGACCGCAACGCGGATCTCACTGCGCTCCAGCGGTCCGAGTACATCGAAGAGATCACGGAAGAAGAACGCAACCGATCGATTCTCAACGTCGACCCGCCCGATCACACCCGTCTCCGGAGCTTGGTGAGCAAGGCCTTCACCCCGCGCACCATCGAGGCGCTCCGCCCCCGAATCCAGGCGATGGTCGACGTCATGCTCGACACGATGGCGGCCGATGGTGAAGCCGATGTCGTCGACCGGCTGGCGTTCCCGTTGCCCTTCGATGTCATTTCCGAGATGCTCGGCATGCCGGAGGCCGACGCCGAGCAGATCAAGCACTGGTCGGCGGCCCTGGTGAAGACGCTCGACCCGGTGATCACCGAAGATGAAATCAACGAGGCGATGGCGGCCGATGCGCAGATGAGCGACCTGATCGACCAGGTCATTGCGTGGAAGACCGCCAATCCGGCCGATGACTTGCTGACCGCGATGATCGAGGCCGAGGTCGACGGTGATCGGATGACATCGAAAGAGCTACGCGATCAGGTCGGGCTGCTCTTCATCGCCGGTCACGAGACGACGGTCAACCTGATCGGGACGGGCTTGTATGAGCTTCTTCGCCACCCCGACCAGTTGGCGCTGGTGCGCGACGCCGACGCATTCCCGTCGACCGCGATCGATGAATTGCTGCGCTGGGTCTCACCGGTGCAGATCAGTCGCCGGATCGCCACGGTCGACCTGCAGTTGCGCGGAAAGGTCATTCCGGCCGGGGCCTTTGTTTTGACGTCGCTGGCGTCAGCCAACCGCGACCCGCACCAGTGGGGAGACACCGCCGAGGCGCTCGACCTCACCCGGGCCGACGCCGGTCGTCACGTGTCGTTCGGCTCCGGTGTCCACTACTGCTTGGGTGCGTCGCTCGCAAAGCTCGAAGCGGAAATCGCCATCGGGTCGTTCGTGAAGCGGTTCGGTCAGGTCGACATCGTCGACCCGCCGGTTTGGAACGGGCGAATCAACCTGCGTGGCCTGGAGTCTCTGATCGTCGACCTTCGCTGAGGTCGAGCTCGTCGTGGGGGTCGGCGTACACGGTCGGATCGTTCCAGTCCTCGATGCACCGCTCGACGAGCGGAACGACCTGACTGGTGCGCATCGCGTCGTTGTGGGAGACGTGGATGCTCGGTGGAATGCGCGGGTCGAACGATCGCTGAAACGCATCCGCGCCCTTGGCTGCTTCTGACCAGCCGTTCGAGAACATGTTGCCGGTCGGCCCGACGATGTGTCGGATTGGGTGGGCGCCCTTCGGCACGCCTTTGCGGCCGTCGCGGCGACCCCGCCATTCAGCACGGGCTTCCCGGAAGAAGCGGCGTAGTCGGGCGGTCAATCGACGCATGGCAAAGGATACCTCAGCGCCGAATCCAACCCGTTAGCGGCGCTGTTCTTCCCAGGCCCGGCGGACCTCGGCGGCGTTTCCTCTGAGCTGCTCGACACCGCTCTCGACGGCGGCTCGCAGCGCCGGGGTGTGACGCCATTTGATTCCATAGCGCCAGTTGAGCTGGTCATCACTCAAACTGACGTGGCGGATCTGGGCTTCGCCAACCGCACCACCTAGCCGGACCGTCACAATGTCGCCCTTGGCGTGCTTGCACTCGGGTGGGGCCTCGATGAGCGCCCCGTCGAGAGAGAGGTCGACGACCGTCGCGGTGTCGGATTGCTCGACCCGCTTGAGCTTGACGCGGACCTCCCGCACGTTCCATTCGATCGTTGCTCGCATGGGAGCGACCGAGTGGCGAGGAAGGAGTCGATCGAGTTCCTTGGGATCCATACAGATCTCTTCGGCGGATCGGCGGGGAACGTTAGGAGACCGGGCCGTTCTGCTCATGAGCGGGTGGGATCGCCCATTGTTTCGGTCGCCGCTACGATCGGCCGTCCGTCGACCGGAGAACCAGAGTGAGCCTGATCCACGCCAGCAGCCTTCCCGATGTCGTCATCCCCGAGATGTCGATCACCGACTACGTGTTCCACAAAGCGGCCGCCTATCCCGACCGGATCGCCGTGTCGGACGGCGCGCAAAATCAGTACACGTTTGCCGAGCTCGAGCAGGCGGCGCGCTCGCTGGCCGGTGGTCTTGCGGCACGGGGCATGGGTCCTGGGTCCTGCATTGCCCTGATGGCACCGAACCTCCCGCAGTTCCCGGTGGTGTTCCACGGTGTCGCCACCGCAGGGGCGACGCTCACCACCATCAACCCGACCTACGGTGCAGCCGAAGTCCGACACCAGCTCCACGACGCTGGCGCAACGATCCTCATCACGATCGGCATGTTCCTCGAGGTCGCCCAGGAAGCAATCGAGGGCACCAACGTGACCGAGATCGTGACGATCGATGCAGCCGACGACTCGACGCCGCTCGCCGCCTTGCTCGGCGAACCGATCGAACAGGTTGCGGTCGATGTCCACAACGACGTGATGGTGTTGCCCTACTCCTCGGGTACGACCGGCCTGCCGAAGGGAGTGATGCTCACCCACTACAACCTGGTTGCCAACATCGCGCAGATGGAGCACGTCCTCATCTACACCGATGATGAAGTCGGTCTGTCTGCGCTTCCGTTCTTTCACATCTACGGCATGCAGGTGCTCATGAACGGCATGCTCACCAACGGCGTGACCGTGCTCACCATGGCTCGCTTCGACATGGAGCAGGCGCTCGAACTCGTCCAGACGCACAAGGTGACCCGATTCTTCGCGGTGCCTCCGATGGTGCTCGGCCTGGCCAAGGCCCCCATCGTCGACCAGTACGACCTTTCGTCGGTGAAGCAGGTCTTCTCGGGTGCCGCCCCACTCACCGTCGAACTACAAAACGAGTGCGCCGAGCGAATCGACTGTGAAGTTGTGCAGGGGTTCGGAATGACCGAACTCAGCCCGGTCACGCACTGCACCCCCGAAGGGCGAAACAAGCCCGGCACGAGCGGGGTCGCGGTCAGCAACGTCGAGAGCCGCATCGTCGATCCGGAGACGGGCGAGGACCAGCCGGTGGGCGAGCGCGGCGAGCTGTGGGTTCGAGGTCCCATGGTCATGAAGGGCTACCTCAACAATCCCGACGCCACCGCTGACACCATCGACGAGGACGGCTGGTTGCACACCGGCGACGTCGCGATCGTTGATGACGATGGGTACTTCTCGATCGTCGACCGCATCAAAGAGCTGATCAAGTACAACGGTTTCCAGGTTCCGCCGGCGGAGCTCGAAGGCTTGATCGCCACCCACCCGAAGGTGCTCGATGTCGCGGTCATCGGTGTGCCCGACGAGGCCGCGGGGGAGCTGCCGAAGGCGTTCGTGCAGCTGGCTCCCGGGGCCGAGCTCGCGCTGGAAGAACTCCAGGACTTCGTTGGGGAGCACCTGGTCAGCTACAAGCAGGTGCGGTTGATGGAGGTGATCGATGTGATTCCGAAGAGCGCGTCGGGCAAGATCCTGCGTCGAGAATTGCGCGACCGGTAGCTGCCAAAACCTCATTTAGCCGGGGGATCGGTCGTAGCTTGACGGTATGGCTTCGTCTGTGTTGACCGAACTGATCGCCGAGCGGGGGGTGCTCCTCGTCGATGGGGCGACCGGTACGCAGCTGATGGCGGCTGGCCTGGAGCCAGGCGATGCGCCCGAACGGCTGAACCTCGACAAGCCCGAGGCGGTCTACCGTCTGCACGAGGCGTACGTGAACGCCGGGTCCGACATCGTGTTGACCAATACGTTCGGCGGCTCGGCGTACCGGCTCAAGCTGCACAAACTCGATGACCGGGTTGTCGAGATCAATCGCGAAGCAGCCCGCCACGCCCGCCATGTCGTCGACCAGCTCGATCGTCGCGTCCTCGTTGCCGGGTCGATGGGTCCCACCGGCGAACTCCTTGCACCGCTGGGCACGCTCGAACCACACGACGCCGCATCTGCGTTCGCGGACCAAGCCCAAGGCCTCACCGAGGGTGGGGCCGATGTCCTCTGGATCGAGACGATGAGTTCGATGGAGGAAATCGAAGCCGCGATCGAGGGCGCCCGCTCCTCATCGGACCTGCCCATCGCGGTCACGCTCAGCTTCGACACGGCCGGCCGGACCATGATGGGTGTCGACGGCACGACCGCAGGGCGCCGACTCGCCGAGCTCGAGGTCGATGCGATGGGTGCGAACTGCGGCAACAACCTGGTCGACACCGAGGCGGCGCTGGGTCAGATGGTTGCCGTGGCCGGTGGGATTCCGATCATCAGCAAGGCCAATGCCGGGATTCCCCAGTGGCGGGGCGCCGAGCTGATCTATTCGGGCACCCCCGACATCGCTGCCGCGCACGCCGACCGAGTGCGGTCGCAGGGCGTGCAGATCATCGGCGGATGCTGCGGCAACGAGCCAGAACATCTCGCCCGCATGCGGGCGGTTCTCGACGGCACGATCCCGGTCCCTGACGTCGGCCATGTGGTGCCCGACGGGCCCGTTGCCGTCGACGCGCCCCGCCAGCGTCGCGGGCGCCGTCGCCGCTGACCGGTTTGCGTAGACGGCGCGTCGGCAGGAACCATCGGGGTGATGACCCCGCAGTTCTCCTTGACGCTCGTCACGTTCAACGCTGCCGCTCCCGGATCATGGCAGCACCTCACCGAGCTGGCGCGCTGCGCTGACCGGGCTGGGGTCGACCGCCTGGCGATCTCGGATCATGTCGCGTTTGGTTCGAACCTCGATGCCTATGGCGATCCCGCCATGGGTGGCACCGATGGTGGTCGCCAGCCGACGGGGCCTGATGGTGCATGGCTCGAACCGTTGACCGTCATCTCCCACCTGACGGCGGTGACCGAGCGGGTGCGGTTTGTGACCAACATCTTGTTGGCGGCCCTTCGCCGCCCTGTCGTGTTGGCAAAGACCGCGGCGACCATCGACGTGTTGTCGTCGGGCCGCCTCGATCTCGGCGTGGGCGTCGGCTGGCAGGCCGCTGAGTATGAGGCGGCCGGGTTGTCGTTCGCCGACCGGGGGGCGCAACTGGACCACACCTTGGCGGTGTGCGAGAGGCTGTGGTCAGCCAACCGGGTCGACTTCGCCGATGATCGTCTGGCGTTCGAGGACATCAGCCAAGAACCGAAGCCATCGACGGGAACGGTCCCGATCTGGGTGAGCGGTACCACCAATCCAAGGGCCATGGGCCGGCTTGCCCGTTTCGGTGCGGGCTGGATTCCGTGGGGGGCTGATGCGGCGGACATCGGCGCCGGGATCGCTCGCATGCGAGAAGCGGTTGCAGGGCAGGGTCGAGATCCCGACGGCATCGGTGTGGTCGGCTCGCTCCCCACGGTGCGAAATGATGCTGGCAGGCCTGACGTCGCAGCGACGATGGCTCCGGTGCCGGCGATGGTGGACGCAGGGGTCACCGACTTTCGGAGCAACGTTCGTCTGATTCCAGAGGCGGGTGTGGATGATCAGCTGGCCGCCCTCGTCGGCGAGTTCAGGCGGGCCTCGTGGTAGCTCGGCCTACCAGGTGTCGACCATCGTCCGCGTGCCCCCGGACGGCGCCGGCGCAGCCCGCAGCACCTGTGCGACCCGACGGCGGGTGTCTGCGGGGTCGATCACATCGTCGAGCTCGTGATGGGCGGCCGCATTCAAGGCCGACGAGTTGGCGTACATCCGGGCAACCAGCTCGTCGTACCGGGCGCTGCGCTGCGCTGGGTCGACGATCGAGTCGAGTTCGCGCCGAGCCCCGTGCTGCACCGCCCCCTCGATCCCCATGCCGCTGACCTCTCCGGTCGGCCAGGCCAGACTCAGCACCGTCGAGTGGAACGAGCCCGCTGACATGGCCATCGCCCCGAGCCCGACGGCCTTGCGTAGCACGATCGTGACGAACGGGACCGACAGGCTGGCGCCCGCGACGAACATCCGGCCGAAATGACGGACCTGAGCGGTCTCCTCTGCGTCGGGGCCCACCATGAAACCGGGCGTGTCGCACAGCGACACGATCGGGAGTCCGTAGGCATCACACAGCTGCATGAACCGGGCGCCCTTGTCGGCGCTGTCGGAGTCGATTGCGCCACCGAGATGGGCCGGATCGTTCGCCATCACCCCGACCGGTCGCCCTTCGATCCGGGCGAGCACCGTGACAATCGACTGCCCGAACGTGGGGCGCAGTTCCAACGTGGACGCGTCGTCGGCCAGAAGATCGATGGCGTCGCGCACGGCATAGACCCGTTTGCGGTTCGCAGGAACGACGTCACGCAGTGCGGTCTGATCGGCCACCGACCAGTCAGATACCGGTCCTTGGAAGTAGCTGAGGTACCGCTTGGTCAGCGCCACAGCGTGGGCCTCGTCGTCCGCAACGAGATCGACGACGCCGTTGGTGGTTTGGACGTCGATCGGCCCGATGTCTTCGGGACGGTACTGACCGAGACCTCCACCTTCGATCATGGCGGGCCCGGCCATGCCGAGGTTGGCGTCCGGGGTCGCAATGATGACGTCGCAGACGCCGGCGAGCGCCGCGTTTCCCGCGAAACAGCGTCCGCTGACGATCGCCACCGACGGTTGCCCGCCACTCAGACGCGCCATCCAGGCAAACGACATGATTTGCAGCCCGGCGAGGAACGAGGTGTCGGTGTCGCCCGGGCGCCCGCCACCCCCCTCGGCGAACAAGACCACGGGAATGTCGAGGCGGTTGACGACCTCGAGGAGTCGGTCCTTCTTCTGATGGCCTCGGAACCCTTGGGTACCGGCCAACACCATGTAGTCGTATGACATCACGGCAACGTGCGCGTTGTCTTCGCCCACCAGGTCGGCGTTGATCGTTGCGAGCCCGCCGATCAAGCCATCACCCGGGGTGCTCGCGATGAGATCTTCGACGTCGCGGCGCCCGGTTTGGGCTGCGTACATGAAGCTCCCGTATTCCTGAAAGCTGCCGGGATCGATCAGGTCGGCCAGGTTCTCTCGGGCGGTTCGCCGGCCCCGACGATGGACCTTGGCGACCGCCTCGGGCCGGGCCATGTCGGTGAGCAATTCTTGGCGTCGTCGGAGCTCGGCCAGATCCGCTCGCTCGTCGTGGCCGGCTTCGACACTCGACGCAACGCCCGTCGAGGCAACCGCTTCTGGCGCGAGCCGGGCCAGCACTGCGCCTGCCTTCACGATGTCGCCTGTGCGAACCAGCACTGCGTCGACGCGGCCGTCCTCGGGGGCGCAGACGAGATGTTCGATCTTCATCATCTCGACGACCGCAATGACTGCGTCTGCGGGAACCCGATCGCCGGGCTGCACCCGAATCTCGACGATGGTGCAGTCGGTTGGAGCGGAGATGTCCTGCATGGCCGCAGAGTCTCGCGAACGGATCTGGCCGATCCCAATCTTGGGTCCTCGAATCGCATCCGAACGCGCCGACAGGTGAGGGAGACCGCAGCGCCGAGGGAAGGAGCAAACCGATGTCGATCGGTCGGGTGGATCCGTACTTGGACCGCGGCCCCGTTCCTCCTTCGATGGTGCGAATCGCCGGTGTGACGGCGCTGGGGCTCAGCCTCGTCTACCTGGTGGGTCGACTGTGGTTCACCCTCGACGGCGCAGCGCCCGAGGCCGTCGCCTTGCTCCTCATCGCCGAGATCGTCAGCGTCACGACCTTCGCAGCCCGGCTCGCCGTCTCCTGGCATGAACCCGCTGAACTCGTCGAGATGCCGGATGCGCCGGTGCCATCGACCACGGTCGTGATCGATGCGACCGGCGCAACCGCTGACCAGGTTCGGACGTCTCTGGTTTCGTGTCGCCGCCTCCGAGGCGTCGAGCGCACGATCGTGGCCGACCGCAACGCGGACCCGTGGGTCGCGGTCGTCGCCGACCGGTTCAATGCGTCGATTGTCGTGTCCGCAGCGACCACGGCCGTCGCCGAAACGAACGCCATGTGGGTGCTCCTCGTTCGAGCCGGAGATCTTCCTCTACCCGATGCGCTCGAGATGGTGGCCACCATGTGTTCGTCACCAGAGGTCGGCATCGTGCAACTCGGCGCCGAAGAGGCAAACCCGTCGAGCTTCGTCCGGGCCGGTTCGATTCATCGGTCGCTGTCCGCGTTCGACCACGAGGTCGTCCGTCCATCCCTGGCGGCGCGTGCGTCGGTCCCGTGGTACGGCGACGTTCCCACCATGGTGCGCCCGGCCGCGATCCGCGATGCACCCGCGACCGATGTGCCCACGTGCGAACTCGGCCTCCATGCAACATCGATTGGCTATCGGGTCACCCTGGTGCCGCGTACCCTCGCCCGGATCCAGGGCCCCGAGACGGTTGCCAAGCGAATCGAACAGCGCGCCGAGATACTCGGTCCGCTTCGGCGCATGGCGCTTCGCCGGCTGTCCAATGTGTTGCCGGCGACTCGGTGGGCGGTGCGGGCATCGCTGATCGACTCGGTGTCGGCCCTTCGGTGGCCCTTGTTGGCTGTGGTTGCGGTCCTTGCCGTCGGCGCCGGCCGTGTTCCGCTTGGCGAGGTTCCCCAGGGCGTCTTGGCCCTCGCCGTCGCGGCCTACGGATGCCGGTGGGTCGCCCACCTGGTGCTCGGGCGAGATCGGATCGGCCGGCTTGGCCGAACTCGAACCGAGCTTCGATCGCTGGCGGTCGACCTGGCGTTTGGGCACCGAACGGTCGGGGCCCGCGACCATCACCCGATCTTGCTGGGGTCGATGTCGGTGTCGGTTCTGATCGCCATCGCGGCCGGCATGTACACGGTCTGGGTCGATGGCACGCCCAATCTGCCACTTCTTGGGTCGGTGGTCGTGCTGGGTCTCATCGCCGGCTTCTTGCTGATCGCCATCGACGTCTTGTTCGAGGATGGTGTTCACCATCAACGCCGAGGAACCCACCGGGTCAACCTTGGACTGGTGATCTGCAAAATCGGGCCCCACGAGGGGCAGCTACTCGATCTGTCGGTCCACGGCTGTGGTGCGGTTGTTCCCGTCTCGCCCGACGAGCTTCCCGAACGTGGGAGCGAGGTTGCCGTTTCGTTCCGGATACCGAACGCCGATGGTGCCTGGCGTGACGTCGCCGCCATCGCAACACTGGCCCACATTGCTCCGCTCAACGCCGACG
>JBCCYT010000063.1:0-22508 GCA_039188975.1 Actinomycetota bacterium | reverse complement strand
GCCACATCGTCGAGGCCGACCACCGCATCGATACCCGGGTCGAAGCGACCCTGAGCAACGCCTTGGAGCACCGCGGCCAACAGGTGGGTTTCGACGTCGGTGCGGATGTCCTCGCTCGAGAAGAACGCAATGTCGGGCCGTGCCAGCAACTCGCCCAGCCCGTCGGTGGAGTCGGTGTCATAGCTTGCGGCCAGCGAACCGGCGATGGTGATCCGTCCCGCAGTGGCGAGACAGGCAATGTCATCGGTGACGGTCGCCGTCGACGCAACGGTGTCGACGACTGCCGTCGCGCCGTGGGGCCACTGCGCCCGCACCGCGTCGGCGACCGTGGCTGGGCGATCCGTTGACGTGACGAGGACCTCGGTCATGCCGCGAGCTCGGAGGGTGTCGACCTTGCTTGCCGAGCGGGTCACGGCGATGGTCTCGCCGCCGAGATCACCGACGATCTGGGCGATTGCCGCGCCGAGCGCGGATGCGCCCGGGCGGACCACGACTCGCGGGGTCTCGTTGGGGTCGGCGGCCGTGATCGACTCCGGCTGGGCCGGGTGGAGAACCCCGGCGACACGAAGGCAGCCGATGGCGGTGAAGAACGTCTCGGGGAGGGCGCCCACCGTCGCCCACGGCAGTGGGCTGCCGTCGGGTTGGCTCGGGACGGTGATCGGGAACACGAACTCGCGTCGGGCCTGGGTGACCTCTGCATATGACCCGTCGTGTTGGCGGCCGAGACCGCCCATCGCCGTCGCGACCGTCGCGCCGGGCGCGAGGTCGGTTTCGCCACCGTCGAGCACGATCCCGACCGCTTCGATGCCGATGATGCGGGGAAACAGCACTGCGTCGCCGGAACCTCCCGCGCGGGTCACCGCTTCGGCTCGGTTGAGACCGAATGCCTGCACGGCGATCGTCACCCAACCGGGGCGCGGGGTTGGTTCGGGCCATTCTTCGAGTCGCAAGACCCCGGGGCCGCCGGCCTCGTGAACGACGAGGGCCCGCATCACGCTGCCGTGTCGGTTGCAGCAGGAGCCAACACGCCGCGCGACTGCAGTCGATCGACGACTCGGTCGGCGATCGCGGCGGCCCTGACGGGGTCTCCGGTTCGCCGGGTTGCGTACGAGAGGACCGCCTCGTGGGCCTCGGTTGCGGTCGCTCCGTCGAATCGGCGCATCAGATGGCGCTGTTTGGTTCGGCCGACGAGGGCGCCCAGCACAGCGACGAGCCCGATCGTCATGGCGAAGCGACGGCCGGTACGGGCGCGGCGCGTGAGGGCAGGGCGCGTGAGGGTAGGGCGCGTGTGGGGCGGGGGTGGTGTGGAGGTGCTCATGCGTTCAATAACGAGACACGATGATTCATCATTCCCGAGGCGCTTCCGATTCGCGCTTCCGATTCGCGCTTCGGGGTTCATTCGTTCAGGTGGTGCCGAAGAACCGTCAGTCCAGATGGTGTCGAAGAAAGGTGTCCACCACCGCTGCACCCCGTTCCGCATCCACGGGAAACCCCATCACGATGTGCTGCAAGACGATCGGGCCGGTGATCTCTGCGATCAGGTCGTTCTCGGAGCCGTCGAGTTCACCCCGCTCCAACCCCGCACGAATCACCACATGGAACGGCTGCAGGATGCCTGCGATGAATTCCGTCGCCACGCTGGCCAACCGCTCATTGCGGCGTCCGTACTCGAGGCACGCTGCGAAGAACGCGCGGGCGGGCCGAGTCTCAAAGCGATCGAGCAGGGTCACCATCGCCGCATGAAGGTCGGTGCGCAGGTCATCGGTGCACGTCATCGTGTCCGGAAAACGTGTCGCCGCCTGCAACATGATCTCGATGAGATCCGCCGGCTCGGGCCAGTTGCGGTAGATCGTCGCACGCGAAACGCCCGTCTCTTTGTGGAGGCGCGTCGGCGTGAGTGCCGCACCACCCTCGTCGAGAAACAGCTGCAGCGCCCGGGGCAACAACTTCGACAGTGTGTCGTCGTGCGGGCCCGGCGGCCGGCCCACGGGGCGGGTATCGCTCATCGAGTCCACCGTAGCGGGGGTGCGCACGTCGCTCGGCTCCGGGTCGGTCGACCCACCCCGATGATGCCCTTCGCCACTGGCTTGACACCGGTGCCGGTCGGTATTCGTTAGTGGCATGTTCACGATGTTTGCCCTGACCCGAATGGTTGTCAGAGGTGCGGTGCTGGCCGCGCTCGTCGCCACCATCGTGTCGGTGGTGAGCGCCGCATCCGTCGACGACGAACTCGAGGCGATCGAAGAGGTCGCTATCGAGGCCTACGAATGGCTGGTGGAACTCGTGTCCCGGGTCACGAACTCGGATGCATCGGTCGGCGACATCCGCCTCGGCGACCTGGCGTCACCACAGGGTTGGGCCGACCTCGGGGCGGGGCTGTTCGGGGGCGAGGAACCGACGATCGAGGTCGACACCACCGTCCCCCCTGACGTGGACGTTTCGGGGCTGGTCGGCGCCTTCGACATCGCCCGGATCGTCGAAGAGGTCAGCGCCGACGGTAATCCCGCAGACGGCTGACCGGGCGCGCCTCCCTCGGGAGGGCGCCCGTCTCGCCGGTTGGTCGGTTGTCAGGCGTCGTCGACTGCGGTGTCGCGGTCGAGGCGCATCGCTGCACTGTTCATGCAGTAGCGCTGGCCGGTCGGTGCCGGTCCGTCGGGGAAGCGGTGACCGAGGTGGGCACCGCAGTTCGCACAGATCGCTTCTTCGCGCACCATGCCGTGACTGGTGTCGGTGCGGATCGCCACCACGTCGGGGCCGACCGTGTCGAAGAACGAGGGCCACCCTGAGCCTGACTCGTACTTGGTGTCGGAGTGGAACAGGGGAATGTCGCACACGATGCAGCGGTAGGTGCCGTCATCGTGGCAATCCCAGTATTCGCCGGTGAACGCCCGCTCGGTGCCTGCATTCTGGGTGACCGCATACTGCTCGGGTGTCAGGCGGTCGCGCAGCTCGTTGTCGGTGTACTGGGTGTCAGCCATGAGGGCCTCCGTGATTCGTGGGGGACTGCGTGCTTCGGTGAGAAGCGTGTTGGGTGAGTCTCGCAGGAGCGGACTCGCTAGTGGAAACGTCGGCACGTGACCTTTTGGTCCCGCGATCACCGAAAATCTCCTGTTCGGTGCTTGACCGAACAGCTGTTCGCAATTACGTTGCTGTCATTCGTTCCCCCGGGCCAGGGCGTGTCACACCCCCTCCGTAGGTTCGAGACCATCAACCCACACCCCCCACATCCCCCGAATCGCCGGGGAGAGCAAGCATCCGGCGGCGCCGGGATCGAATCAGGAGAGCAGGAACATGGTGGAACGAAACGACAAGGCTGACAAGGCGCTCGAGATGGCTCTGGGCCAGATCGAAAAGCAGTACGGCAAGGGCTCGGTCATGAAGATGGGCGAGAAGAACACCATGGCGATCGAGTCGGTCCCCACCGGTGCCCTCGCCCTCGACCTTGCGCTCGGTATCGGTGGGCTGCCCCGTGGCCGTGTCACCGAGATCTTCGGCCCGGAGTCGTCGGGCAAGACCACCCTTGCGACCCATGTCGTGGCTGAGGCGCAGCGCAATGGCGGCGTCTGTGCCTACATCGATGCCGAGCATGCGATGGATCCGGTCTACGCCAAGGCCATCGGTGTCGATATCGACGAACTGCTGATCTCTCAGCCTGATACCGGCGAGCAGGCGCTTGAGATCGCCGACATGCTCATCCGTTCGGGTGCGCTCGATGTCGTCGTCATCGACTCGGTGGCCGCGCTCACGCCTCGCGCCGAGATCGAAGGCGAGATGGGTGACACGCACGTTGGTCTGCAGGCCCGTCTCATGTCGCAGGCGTTGCGCAAGCTCACCGGCAACCTCAACAAGTCCAAGACGATCTGCATCTTCATCAACCAGCTGCGAGAGAAGATCGGCGTCATGTTCGGCTCGCCCGAAACCACGCCGGGCGGTCGTGCGCTGAAGTTCTATTCGTCGGTGCGACTCGACATTCGCCGTATCGAGTCGATCAAGGACGGGGTCGAGGTCGTGGGCAACCGCACCCGGGTCAAGGTCGTGAAGAACAAGGTGTCACCTCCGTTCAAGCAGGCCGAGTTCGACATCATGTACGGCCACGGCATCTCTCGTGAGGGTTCCGTGCTCGATCTGTCGGTTGAGGAAGGCATCGTGAAGAAGTCCGGTGCCTGGTACACGTACGACGGTGAGCAACTCGGCCAGGGTCGGGAGAATGCCAAGAAGTACCTCACGGAGAATCCTGAGGTCATGGTGGAGATCTCCGATCGGGTGTGGAAGGCCGTGATGCCGGAACCTGAAGAAGAGGTTGTTGATGTCACGGACGGCAAGGAGGGCGACGAGTTCTCCGACGCCGACGACATGCCGATCGCACTCGACGACTGAGTCGTCGAGCAAGTGACAGACGACTGAGTCGTCGAGCAAGTGACAGACGACTGAGTCGTCGAGCGAGTGACAGATGACCAGCTGAAGGGCTGGCGTGTTGCTCAGGGCTGGCGCTGGCCGGCCGACACTGTCTGCGGAGATGTTGACGACCATCTCCGTATCCCCGCCCCGATGTGACGCGTGATGTCGGCCACGATCCCTCTGTGGTTGGTGTCTGTGGCGAGCGACGGGGCGTGAGAGCGGGCCACCCTCGAGGGTGGTCCGCTTCGGGTTTTGGGCCGCTCAGTCGGCGGGGTCGAGGGTGATCACGACGGCGCAGGTGCCGCCGCCGTCGGTGGCCGGCGTTCGTTTGACGATGCGCTTGAGCCGCTCGAGGCCGGTGATGGCGGTGAACTGCCATCCGTACTTGGCTTTGATGGCGCGCTCGACCGGGTCGTAGGCGGCGCCGGTGCGGATCTCGGCGGTGCCGGCGGTGGTGATGGCGTCGTCGGCGACGTTGCCGCGTGCGTCGGAGGGGGCCAGCTCGACACGGGGCGTATTGCGGATGCGCTTGACCTTCCACGCGTCGAGACCGGTGGTGAATCCGATCGTGCCATCGCTGAGGTCGGCGATCCAGACCGGTGTCGGTTTGGGGCGGCCGTCCTTGGTGAAGGTCGTGAGCGAAACGTACTTTTCTGCACCGAGCTCGTTCATGGTGGCAGCGTAGACGGCCGTGCTGGTGTGCGCCGTCGCTGCGGCTGAGGCACGATGGGGTCATGCGCCGCGCACTGCTCCTGGTCGATGTCCAGCAAGGTTTCAACGACGTCGAGTACTGGGGTCACCGCAGCAATCCTGCGTGTGAGCGCAACATCGCTGCGTTGATCGATGCGTGGCAGGCGGCCGGGCAGCCGATCGTTCGAGTGGTCCACGATTCGCTGACACCCGGCTCGCCGCTGGCGGCCGCAACGCCGGGCAACGACGTGAAAGAGGTGGTCGCCGGTCCAGTCGATCTCGAGGTTCGCAAATCGGTGCACTCGTCGTTTCACGGCACCCCGGATCTGCATGGGTGGCTGCAAGACCACGACGTTGCCGGCATCGCGGTATGCGGGATCACCACCAACATGTGTTGCGAGACGACCGCTCGGATTGGAAGCGACCTCGGCTATGACCTGTGGTTCGTGCTCGATGCGACCGCGGGCTACGACCTACCGGGGCTCGATGGCTCGACGGCGACGGCCGCCCAGCTGGCCCGAAGCACCGCAGCGATCATCGCCGCCGACTTCGGACGGGTGCTCGATACGGAAACCGCCTGTGCGTCGGTGTCGGTAGCCTCAACGGTGTGAACCGACACGACCCCGCCGCGCCGACCGACGTCGCTGAGCCCACCCGGGCCGGGCAGTCGTACGTCGTGAAGACCTACGGCTGCCAGATGAACGAGCACGACTCCGAACGCATCTCGGGGATGCTCGAGTCTGACGGTATGCACCGTGTCGACGATGTCGCAGACGCCGATGTGATCGTGCTCAACACCTGCTGTATTCGCGAGAACGCAGACAACAAGCTCTACGGCGCACTCGGCCATCTCAAAGCGCTCAAAGAACAGAACCCGAACCTGCAGATCGCGGTGGGCGGCTGTTTGGCGCAAAAGGATCGCGGCACGATCCGTGACCGGGCTGGCCACGTCGATGTGGTCTTCGGTACCCACAATGTCCATCGGGCGGTCGAGCTGCTCGACGAGGCCAAAGATCAGGGGCCGATCGTCGAGATTCTCGAAGCGGCCGCTCGCGACGATCAGGACGCGTTTCCGTCGGCGCTACCGGCGCGTCGCGAGGTCGACCATGCGGGCTGGCTGACGATTCAAATCGGTTGCGACAACAACTGCGCCTTCTGCATCGTTCCGGCGGTACGAGGCCCCGAGCTCAGCCGGCCCTTTGGCGAGCTGGTCCAAGAGGCTCGCGACCTTGCGGACGACGGTGTGAGCGAGATCACCCTCCTTGGCCAAAATGTCAACAGCTACGGTCGCGACCTCGCGCTCGCTCGCCGCAAGCCAGACGCCGACGCGACCCACGACGACCGGTGGTGGTGCGGTGAGCGCTGGCTCGACGACCGTCGGGCCCGGCCCCTGTTTGGCGACCTCCTACGCGAGGTTGGTGCGATCGAGGGCGTGCACCGGGTGCGCTACACCTCCCCCCATCCCAAAGACATGCGCGCCGAGACGTTCGCGGCGATGGCGGAAACGCCCGAAGTCTGCGAACACCTCCATTTCCCGCTGCAGTCCGGGAGCGATGCCGTGCTGTCCGCCATGCACCGGGGGTACACCGGCGATCGCTATCTCGAGAAGCTTCGCGAGGCCCGGGCAACGATCCCTGATCTCGCAGTGTCGACCGACATCATCGTCGGGTTCCCCGGCGAGACGGACGATGACTTCGAACGCACACTCGAGATTGCCGCAGCCGCCGAGTACGAGAGTGCGTTCACGTTCGTGTTCTCGCCCCGGCCCGGCACCGAAGCAGCCGAATTGCTCGACACCAACCCGGAGCTCGCGGTACCTCATCCGGTGGCGGTCGAACGCTACGAGCGCCTTCGTCTGGTCATCGAACGCTCTTCGATGCGGGCCAACCAGGCTCGCATCGGACGGATCGAAGAGGTCACGGTCGAGGGACCAAGCAAGAAAGACCCATCGGTGCTCACCGGCCGGACCCGACGCAACACGTTGATCCATTTCCCGAGTCCGACCCGCCTCAAGGCCGGGACGTACGCCGAGGTCAAGGTGACCGATGCACGGGCAAACCACTTGCTCGGGGAGCTCATCGAGGTCACGATCCCCGCTCGCCATCGAACCCGCATTCCCGTCACCGCCGGGTAGGACCGCGTGCCCCCGACCGGTCCCGACGGCGGCATCCGTCTCGACGACCCACACCTCCCGGTCGATCCGGAATCGACCGCTCGGGCCGTTGGCGCCGCGATCCGTCGAGCGCACGATGGCCCGGCGGGGCGAGGCACGATCGGTCTGAGTCGGGTGGCGGCTCGACTCCAGGATGCAGCGGGGGCCGACAACGCCGTGCTGATGGACTCTGGTCCCTATCTCGGGCGTCCGGTGGCCGAGCTCGCGCGCCTCGCCGTGGAGACGGTCAGTGTGCTTCCCCCCGTTGTTCGACCGACCGTTGCGGTCCGTCCGGGGTTCACGCTGGGAGACTGCGTCTTGCACGCCGACGGGTCGATCGTGGTCGGAGGGGTCCGGGCGGCTGGCGATCGGGAACTCGAATTGGCTGCGGCTGCGATTGCGTTGGGAAGCCGCCACGGCCCCGCGGTGGTCGCGCCACTGCTCGATGCGTACGGGATGGACCTGCTCGATCTTCGTCGTCTCGACACGAGCCAGCTTTTGGTGTCGATCGCAGCGGAAATCGGCGTCGATCTCGACTCGGTCATCGACGATGTCTGATCGTGATCGGTGGGCCGCTCGGCGGGCCCGACCGCTCGCCATCCTCGGGCCCACCGCATCGGGAAAATCGACGTTGGCGTTGGCGCTTGCGGAGCTGATTGCCGCCGAGGCCGAAGCCGCCGGTGATGGGCCGACCGTCGAACTCGTGTCGATCGACTCGATGCAGGTCTACCGCGGTATGGATGTCGGCACCGCGACACCGACCCCAGAGGAGCGGGCCCAGGTCGTGCACCACCTGATCGATCTCGTCGAGCCGTCGCATGGGTTCACGGTGGGAGAGTTTCAGCGCCTGGCTCGGCGGGCGATCGACGACATTCGGGCCCGCCAGAACCTCCCGATCTTGGTCGGCGGCACCGGGCTCTACCTCCGGGCGGTCATCGACGATCTCGAGATCCCTGGGCAGTTTCTCGACGTCCGGGCCGAACTCGACGCGGAGGCCGACACCGAAGCGCTCCATGCCCGGCTCGAAACCCTCGATCCGGTTGCGGCGGCCCGGATGGAGCCGTCGAATCGGCGTCGCGTGCTGCGCGCGCTCGAAGTCACGGTGGGATCGGGGCGGCCCTTTTCGTCGTATGGTCCCGGGCTCGAGGTCTACCCGCCGACCCCGTTCCTCCAGGTTGCACTGCGGTGGCCGCGGCCCGAGCTCGATGCTCGAATCGAAGCTCGCTACGCGGAGCAGATGGCCGACGGCTTTCTCGATGAGGTGCGGTGGCTCGCTGGGCAACAGCCCTCCCGCACGGCAACCCAGGCCCTGGGGTACCGCGAACTTCTCGCCCATGTGGCCGGCGATACGACGTTGGAGGAAGCGCTCGCGTTGGCGGTCACCCGCACCCGTCAGTTTGCTCGTCGCCAGGAGCGCTGGTTTCGCCGCGACCCCCGTATCCACTGGGTCGATGCCCCGGCGGATGCGGCCGCGGTGCTGCGTTGGTGGGATGACCAAACCCGGTGAGAAACCGCCAACCGGTCGAAACAGGCTGTCTCAGAGTGGTTCTGGCCTGCGATGATGGAACCATGGCTCCCGAACCGGTTTCGATCCGGCTCTCCAAGCATCACGGGCTCGGCAACGACTTTCTCGTCTGTCTCACCGAGCATCTCCCGCTCGATGCGGTGGCGCGGGCCCAAACGTGGTGTGACCGGCGCACCGGCATCGGTGCGGACGGCCTCATTTTCGGTTTGCCGCCTCGACCGGGGGTCGACGACGGCGACATTGTCATGCGCCTGTTGAACAGCGACGGCTCGCCGGCGGCGCTGAGCGGCAACGGCTTGCGCTGCTTTGCCCAGGCGGTCGCCCGTGACCGTCGCGTCGCTGACCTGCATCTCGACGTGTCGACCCCGGCTGGCATCCGGGCCTGCACGGTCCACGCCACCGAGCAGACGCACATCGTCACCGCCACCGTCGACATGGGGGTTGTGTGTCCCGGCCCCGACCCCGACGTCGAGAACCTGATGGACGCGGTGGGCGCGCCGGTGCGGGCCGTGAAACGGTGGGAGACCGGCGATATTGGAAACCCGCACGTCGTGTGCGAAGTCGACGATCCCGACCACGTCGACCTGACCACCGCCGGACCGGCCGTGGAGGCGCATTTCGAGGAGGGCGCCAACGTGCACTTCGTGACGGTGAGCGGTCCGAACGAGCTGTATCACCGGGTGTGGGAGCGGGGTGCGGGTGTCACCAACGCCTGCGGCACGGGCGCGACGGTCTCCGCGGACATCTTTCACCGTTGGGGGCTCGTCGGCCCCAAGGTCATCGTGCGGATGCCGGGCGGGAACGCCCTCGTCGACGTTGGCGGGCCCGTCACCTTGACCGGTCCAGCCACCCATGTCGCCGATCTCGACGTCCCCGATGTGTGGGCGACCGGTGGCTGAGGACTCGATGGGCGACAACGAACGCGAGCTGCCGAGGATCTTCACCGACGACGGCTCAGACGACGAGGCCAGCTTCGACGAGATCGTGGACGGGTCGGGCGACGAAGAGAGCCATCGCGGCGCCTTTGGCGACTACGGCGGCGAGTCCGGTGGTCTCATCGAGCGCACGTTCCGGGAGCGCATTGTGCTCGTTGGGGTGACGCTTGCCGGGGCCGACACGGAGGACACCGACGCCTCGCTTGACGAGCTTGCGCTGTTGGTCGACACCGCGGGGGCCGATGCGCTCGAGCGGGTGCATCAACGGCGCGAGTCGCCCGATCCGGCGACCTTCATCGGCAGCGGGAAGGCGAAGGAAATCAAAGCCGTCGCCAACGCAATCGATGCCGACACGGTGGTGTTCGACGACGAACTCACCCCGGCGCAGCAGTTCAACCTCGAGAAAATCCTCGGGCGATCAGCACTCGACCGAACGGCGGTCATCCTCGACATCTTTGCCCAGAACGCAAGCAGCCAGGAGGGGAAGGCCCAGGTCGAACTGGCCCAGTTGCGGTACCGCCTGCCCCGGCTGCGGGCGAGTGGCCGCACGTTCTCTCAGCAGGGCGGCGGCATCGGAACCCGCGGGCCCGGCGAAACCCAGCTCGAGGTCGACCGACGCCGGCTGGTGCGTCGCGTTCACAAGCTGGAAGGCGACCTGCGGCGTGTTCAAGCTCACCGGGAGACCCAGTCAAAGCAGCGCTCTCGAACCCGGAACCGGGCGATTGCCCTCGTCGGCTACACCAACGCGGGGAAATCGTCGCTGCTCAACCGGCTGGCGGGCGCTGACGTCCATGTGGAGGATCGGCTCTTTGCCACGCTCGACGCCACGACCCGCCGCCTCGCCCTTCCCGGCGGCGAAACGGTCTTTGCAACCGACACGGTCGGGTTCGTGCGGAAGTTGCCGCACCAGCTCGTCACCGCGTTCAAAACCACACTCGATGTCGTCCGCGACGCCGACCTCCTCGTCCATGTCGTCGACGGTTCAGGTCCCGATCCGCACGGCTCGATGGACGCCGTGCGCGACGTGCTCACCGAGATCGGCGCCGGAGAGGTGCCCGAACTCCTCGTGTTCAACAAAGCCGACCAGGGTGATGGGGCCGAACGGCTTGCGGAACGACACGAAGGGTCGGTTGCGGTGTCGGCCCACAGCGGATTCAACCTCGAACATCTGACCGCCGTCATCGGCGACCGGGTGCGTTCCATGACTGCGCTCGCCGAGCTGCTCATTCCGTGGGACCGCGGCGACGTCTTGGCCTCGGTGCATCGGGAAGGTCAGGTCCTCACCGAACGCGCCGAAGAAGTCGGCATGCGGTTGAAAGCCCGGCTCGAACCGGCATCGCTCGGCGCGTTGCGCGACTACGTGATCTCGGCCGAGGGCGGTCTACCGTCGGATGTGACCGACGAGGAAGACGACTGGTGACCGAGATTCCCCACCCGTACCAGACGGCGTACGTGCCGCCGCCCTACCCTTACGACCTGCTCGACGAGCTGCGCGCGATCGCCTCTGAGCGCTTCGGTGCCACGATCGACTGTTCGATCGGCGCGCCGATCGACCCGCCGCCAGCCTCGGTCATCGCGGCCCTGTCGAATTCGGATGCGGAGCGGGGTTACCCCCCGTCGATCGGAACCCGGGCCTATCGCGATGCGGCGGCGCGCTGGATGGAACGCATCACCGGTGTCTCGGTCGACCCGACATCGCAGATCGGGGCCGTCGTTGGAACCAAGGAGTTCGTCGCTGGCACCCCCCACTATCTGCGCATGCGCACGCCAGCGCGTGACACGGTGCTGTTTCCCGAAGTCGCCTATCCCAGTTACGAACAGGGTGCGATCTTTTCGGGATGTCGGGCCGTCGCGGTCCCTGTCGATGATCAGTGGCGGCTCGATCTGGATGCGATCGATCCGGCCGACGCTTCTCGGGCGCTGTGTCTTTGGGTCAACACCCCGGGAAACCCGGCCGGAGGCCTCGACGATCTCGAGGCGGTCGCCGCCTGGGGACGAGCCAACGACGTCTTGGTGCTCTCCGATGAGTGCTACATCGAGTTCACGTGGGATGGCCCGCCCCGATCGATCTTGCAGCACGGCTCAGAGGGGGTCGTGGCCGTGCACTCGCTCTCGAAGCGGTCGAACCTCGCAGGCGGTCGAGCTGGCTTCTACGCCGGAGACACCGACGTGGTCCACTATCTGCGAGAGATCCGCAAACACGGCGGAATGATGGTTCCCGGGCCGGTCCAGGCGGCGGCAATCGCTGCGTTCGATGACACGGCCCATGTCGACGAGCAGCGGGCGATCTATCGAGCGCGCCTCGACGTCGGCCTCGAACTCATGCGAGCTGCCGGCGCCACGGTCGAGTTGCCGGGCGGCGGTTTCTATCTCTGGGCGTCGGCTCCGGATGGCGACGCGTGGGGCTTGGCTCGCGTCCTTGCCGAGCAGGCGGGCGTCATCGTGTCGCCCGGCGAGTTCTACGGTCGTCGCACCGACCATGTGCGTTTCGCGGCGGTGCAATCCCTCGACGATCTACGCCGTGCGGCTGGGCGGTTGGGCGTCTCGTGACCTCGTCGTCGCCGACGACGACCAGCCGCTACCCAAAGGCCCGCTGGTGGGCTGCCATCGGCATCACGGTGGCGGTCGCCGGTGCTGCACTGAGCACGATCTGGTTCGTCTGGGCCCTCAGCCGGGTCGAGGCCGGCCTCGATGACGTCCTCGTGGTGACCGGTGCGGATGAGGTCGTCACGGTGACCGTCGAAGAATCTGTCGACTGGACGATCTATCTCGAACCGGCCGATCGGTCGCTCTCCGGGATTCGATTCTCGATCCAGAACGTCGCAAATGGCCAGGACGTTCCGCTGAGTGCGGCGCGCAACGATGTTGCCTACCGCGTGGCGGGTCGAGACGGAAGGCCGGTGTCTCGAGCTCGGCTCGAGCCGGGGGTGTATGTGATCGAGGTCAGCCCGGCCGACGCCGTCTTGGCGATCGGACCGGACCTGGGCGAGCGCGTGCAACTCATGTGGCTCGGTGCGTTGCTGATCGGCCTGCCGACGGTGCTCGGCGGCGCCGGGGTGGCTGCGGTGAATCTGGCCCGGGCGTTGCGGCCGCCGGCCCCACCGGTCGGCGAGGGTTCGTTGCCACCTCCCCCTCCGCCGCCGGGGCGGCCGTAGCGCCTGTCGGTTGCTGCAAGCAGGCGGACCGGGTGAGGGGCAGGGCTAGCCTCCTTCGTCATGAGCACCGATCTGCAGTCCCGAATCGAGTCGTTGTGGGAAGGCCGCGATGGCATCGACCCCAGCGACGCCTCTGTCGTGTCGACCGTGCATGAGGCCATCGATGCCCTCGACACCGGCGCGGCTCGGGTTGCGCAGTGGAACGACGATGGATCGGTCACGGTCAACCAGTGGTGCAAGTACGCCGTGTTACTCCTTTTCAAGATCTCTCAGATGGAGACGATCGAGCACGCCCCGTTCGAGTACGCCGACAAGATCCCGCTGAAGAGCGACTACATGGCGCGAGGCGTTCGGGTGGTGCCGGGTGCTCAGGCGCGCTGGGGCAGCTACCAGGCGCCGGGCGTCGTCATGATGCCGAGCTATACCAACATCGGCGCCTACGTGGGTGAGGGCACGATGGTCGATACGTGGGCGACGGTCGGTTCGTGTGCTCAGATCGGCAAGAACGTGCACCTCAGCGGCGGCGTCGGCATCGGTGGCGTGCTCGAGCCGGCGCAGGCCGCGCCGGTGATGATCGGCGATGAGTGCATGATCGGGAGCCGCGCCATCGTGGCGGAGGGGGCCCGAGTGGGGGAGGGCACGGTGCTCGGTGCCGGTGCGATCCTCACCGGTTCGATCCCGGTGATCGATGTGGAGACGGGCGTGGAGATCGGTCGCGGTGAGGTGCCGCCCTGGTGTGTTGCGGTTGCGGGGACTCGACCGAAGTCGTTCCCGGGTGGGGAGTTCGGCCTGCCGGCCATCTTGGTGTTGAAGCGGCTTGCGGAGGGGGAGCGGCACGACAAGTCGGCCCTCAACGACATTCTTCGTGACCACGGCCAGGCGGTCTGAGCCAGTGACCGACGTCGATTCGCCGGCCCTTCCGACGGGCGATGTCTTCGCGTTGACGGCTGCACTCGTCGACATTGCCTCCGAGAGCTTCAACGAGCAGGAGATCGTGGCGATCATCGAAGCGGAATTGCGGGCGTGTTCACATCTCGTTGTCGATCGGGTTGGCGACAATGTGGTGGCGCGCACGATGCTTGGTCGCGACCGTCGGCTGGTGCTCGGTGGGCACACCGACACGGTGCCGGCCAACGACAATGCCGGTGCTCGGATCGACGGCGACCGGATGTACGGCGTCGGAACAACGGACATGAAGGGTGGGGTGGCGACGATGCTCGAACTCGCTCGGACCGTCACCGAGCCGGCTGTCGATTTGACCTACGTCTTCTATGCCCGAGAGGAGGTGGCGGTGATCCACAACGGCCTCCGTGAGATCGAGGCCGAACGCCCCGAGCTCCTCGACGGCGATGTGGCCTTGCTCGGCGAGCCGACGCTCGGTGCGCTCGAAGCTGGCTGCCAGGGAACGCTTCGGGTCGAGGTGACTTTGCAAGGTGCCCGGGCGCACACGGCCCGACCCTGGATGGGCCGCAACGCCATCCACCGGCTCGGCGCGGTGCTGGCCATCGTCGAGGCCTACGACGCCCGTCGCCCCGTTGTCGAAGGCTGTGAGTATCGAGAGGCGCTCCAAGCGGTGCATGTCGAAGGCGGTGTGGCCGGCAATGTCGTGCCCGACACCGCCATGGTGCGCATCAACCATCGCTTTGCGCCGGACCGGTCCACCGATGAGGCGGTCGCGCATGTGCGCGAGGTGCTCGCGCCCGCCCTCGATGCAGGCGACACCGTCGAGGTCACCGACTTGTCGCCCGCGGCGCGCCCCGGACTCGGAGACCCGCTCATCGAGGCGCTGGTGGCGCGCAACGGGCTCGAAGTGCGAGCCAAGCTCGGCTGGACCGATGTTGCGTTCTTTGCCGAACGAGGTGTTCCGGCATCGAACTTCGGCCCCGGCGATGCGACGATTGCGCACACCCAGGGTGAATTTCTCGAGCGAGACTGGTTGGTCGACACGCACGCAGCGCTCCTCGACTTGGTGACCAACGGCGTCTGAGCGCTCTGCGTCGCAGGTCAGCGGACCCGCCGAACCCGCCGCGCGAGAGCAACCGCCGACCAATCAGCCCACGCGACCGCCGGGGGTCGAGGTTGGCTGTGGGAGAAGAGCCGCCGAGAACCGTCGGGTCAGAGCTTGCGCATCACGGTGACGACCTTGCCGAAGATCTGGACCTCGGCGGGATCGAACACCATGTCGACAAGGGACGCATTGTGGGGCTTGAGCACGACCTTGCCGTCGCGTTCGTCGTAGGTCTTGACCGTCGCCTCTTCGCCAGGAATCCCGGCGATGCAGATGTCGCCCTTGTCGACGCTCGACTGGCTGTGGCAGACCACGAAGTCACCGTCGAAGATTCCGATGTCGACCATCGACTCTCCGCGAACGCGGAGCATGAAGAGCTCGCCGTCACCGGTGAGATCGGCCGGCATCGGTACGACTTCTTCGATGTTTTCGGTGGCGAGGACGTCGGTACCGGCGGCGACGTCGCCGACGAGAGGGACGTGGCGCACGGGACGGCGCTCGGCATTGGCTCCAGAGGCGCCTTCGTAGCGAACCTGAATGGCGCGAGGCTTCGACGGATCGCGCACGAGGTATCCGGCGTCTTTGAGGTTGTCGAGGTGGGCTTTCACCGTGGCGGGAGATTTGAGCCCGACGGCTTCGCCGATTTCGCGAACCGACGGGGGATAGCCACGTTCGTTCTGGTGCTCGACGATGCAGTCGAGGATTTCGCGCTGCCGGGGGGTGAGCGAGTCAGACATGGGGAGCCTCCTGGGGCCGGTTCCGCCCGGGGCGGGCGGCCTGTGGATGATCTGTGGAGTTTCTTCCGAGACCTGTTGACAAACGAACGGGTGTTCGGATTGAATCAACGAACGGTTGTTCGTCGCACACATGTTCGCCAAACATTCGTTCGGCGTCAAGTACCCCCGGCGAACAACCCGACCGTCGCTCTGGGATCACCTTCGAGATGTCCGTCCAGATCGACTGTCACACCCCCACGTCACACTGGTTTTCATGAGGACGAGCACCATGACTGCAGCCCTGCGCCCCGCTGAGCAACTGACCTTCCGGCCCCGCACCGTCGATGATGTCGCTGAGGTTCCGCTCGCTCGCCCCGGCCGCCACCTCACAATCGTGCCCGAGCCGCGCGTCGAGTCGGCCCGCACGGCCGAGGCGATCGTGCACCGCTTGCCGGTCGTGCACCGTGACGAGGTCTATCGGCGCCGCCGGCTCGGCGTGCTCGCCGTCGTGGTCGGGCTCGTGCTGGGGGTGGTGTCGTTCATCTCGTCGGCCGACGCGACGCCGACCAGCGCCGACTCGTCGGCGGAGTCCGTGGAGGTCGTGGTGCAGCCGGGCGACACACTGTGGGCGATTGCCGGTCGCCTCGCCCCCGACGCTGACCCTCGTGTGCTCACCGCCCAACTCACCGATCTCGCCGGCTCGACCGTGCTCACGCCTGGACAGCAGCTGGTGATCCCTGCGGCGTGGCTCGACTGAGCGCGGGGTGCGCGCCGGCGGGCACGTGCGGTCAGCGGCGGACGTAGCGCAAGAAGAGCGCGCCGTCGTGCTCGAGCACTCGTTGCAGCGACAACTCGGCGGGAACAGCCGAGGTCGAGCGATGCACGATGCGCGGCGAGGTCCCACCGACGAGGTGGGGAGAGATCGACAGGCAGAGCTCGTCGACCAGACCGGCGTCAACCATTTGTCCGTTGAAACTGGGGCCACCTTCGAGCAGCACGACGTTGGCGCCGCGTTCGCCGAGCGAAGCGATCACTCCGGATGGCGTCGGTCGTTCGGTCGTCAGGTGACACCACTCCGCGGCATCGCCGATCCGTTCGACAGCGTCAGGAGGTGGAGCCGACCCGGTGATCACGAGCGCTTTGTCGGCGTCGTCGGGTCGCTCTGCGAAGAGTGGCAGGTCGGGGTCGAGGTCGACCGACCCGGTCACGACGGCGAGGCGAGGGGCCGGCGCCCGCCCGAGCGATTGGCGCCGTTCGGCGACCAGCGCGCTGGGCTGGGGCACGCGGTAGCGCTCGGCTCGCACCGTGCCCGCCGCCGCAACGATCCAATCGCAGCTTGCTCGCACCGCACGGAACACGATCGAGTCGCCCTCGCCGCCGAGTCCACCGCTGACCCCGTCGATGGCGATCGCGCCATCGACGCTGGCGACCATGTTGGCCATCACCCATGGTCGATCGCTCGGTCGGGGCCGCTCGTCAACGGGGTAGAGGTCGAGGGGATCAACGCCCTCCGCGGCGGTGGGGATCACTTGGCGCATCAGTCGCAACCGTACCTCCGTCGGGCTGTGCACAACTGTGGACAAGCCGGGAGAAATCCCCGCGGAATCCACATGACCTCCCCTTTTCGTGCACATGCCAATGTCTCTATCGTGACCGTCGCTGTGGCGGTCGGGTCCACCAGGATGGTGGCGGCGAAACGTCTCGGTGTGAGTCGAACTTTGCTCCTTGGGGGCCCTACGCCATGGGGGGTGTGGGGAAGCTGCACGCAGGTGCTGCCCTCTTACCCAGGTCGACCCGCCCGCCGCAGCCGAAGGTAGACGGCTCGATCCGGCGGAGTGGGCGAGCAAAACCACGCAACGTAGTTGCGCGAGCATTTTCCGTTAGTGCGTCTGTAATTTCATCACTGTCATTTGTGTGCTGCGGCACACCTCCACCGACTCGACGAAAGCCCGCATCATGGCCATCGCCCCGCATCCCCTCGGTCTCGGCATTGGCCGTCGTTTCACCACCGCCGGATTCGACCCGCTCGACCTCCTCGCGTGGGAGCGACGCGCTGCCCGGTTGACCGACGTTCGAGATGGCGTCGTCGTCCTTGAACAGCTCGACGTGGAGGTTCCGGCGGGCTGGTCGGTGAACGCCACCAACATCGCGGCCCAGACGTACCTTCACGGTGCGCTCGGCGGAGCCGAGCGCGAGACGTCTCTTCGCCACGTGATCGAACGCATCGTGGGTGCGATCACCGCCTGGGGCGAGCGCGACGGCTACTTCCTCGATGCCGATGAGGCGGCGACGTTTCGAGCTGAACTCAGCCATCTCCTCGCCAACCAGATGGTTGCGTTCACGTCGCCGGTGTGGAGAAACATCGGGGTTCGGGGGGTCCCGCAACAGGCCTCGGCGTGCTTCATCCTCTCTGTCGACGACAACCTGGAGTCGGTTCTTGCGTGGTATGCGCAAGGGGGCCGCATCGTCAATGGAGGCTCCGGCGCGGGCATCAATCTCTCGACCCTTCGCGGCTCGATGGAAGGGTTCCGCGGCGGCGGGACCGCTTCGGGTCCCGTCGCCTTCATGCGGGGGGCCGACGCGTCGGCGGGCTCGATCACATCGGTAGGCATGGTCACATCTGCAGGGGCGACCAACACCGGACGGGCGACGAACAGGGTGCTGCTCGATGCCGACCATCCCGACATCGAGGACTTCGTGTGGTGCAAGGCCAACGAGCAACGCAAGGCCCGTGCACTCGAGGCAGCCGGTTTCGACATGGGCTTCGACGGGGCCGACATCCACTCCGTGCAGTACCAAAACGCCAACAACTCGGTCCGAGTCACCGACGCGTTCATGCAGGCCGTGCTCGACGATGACGACTGGCACCTCACCGCCCGAACGACCGGCACGGCCGTCCGCACCGTCAACGCCCGCGACCTCTTCCGTCAGATCGCGGACGCCGCCTGGGAGTGCGCCGACCCGGGGGTGCAGTTCGCCACCACCATCGACGATTGGCACACCGCCTCCAACACCGGCCCGATCACGGCCAGCGACCCGAGTTCGGCGTACATCCATCTCGACGACTCGGCCTGCAACGTCGCGTCGCTCAACCTGCTGGCGTTCTTGACCGGTGATGACACCGATGGCATCAACGGCTTCGATGTCGACGGGTTCGGGCATGCGGTTCGGGTCCTGTTGACCGCCCAGGAGATCCTGGTCGGCAACGCCGACTACCCGACCCAATCGATTGCGGAGACGACCCGCGCATTCCGCCAGCTCGGTCTTGGGTACGCCAACCTCGGGGCGCTGCTCATGGCGCTCGGTCACGCCTACGACTCTGATCGCGCTCGCGCGATCGCTGCCAGTATCACCGCGCTCATGACCGGTGAGGCCTATCGCCAGTCCTCCCGGCTTGCCGAGCGCATGGGTCCCTTCGCCGGCTTCCACGACAACCGCGAACCGATGTTGCGGGTGCTCAACAAGCACCGAGCGGCGGCGGCGGAGATCGACGAAGAGCTCGCGCCGACGCTGCTGCTCGACGCGGCCCGCGAAGCGTGGGACGACGCGTGCGATCGCGCATCGACCGATGGTGTGCGCAATGCGCACGTGACGGTGCTGGCCCCGACCGCCACCACCGGGCTGTTGATGGATTCCGACACCACCGGCATCGAGCCCGATGTTGGACTGGTGAAGCACCAGCAGCTGGTCGACGGAGCAACGACCACCCTCGTGAACCAGACCGTGCCGCGGGCGCTGCGGCTCCTCGGCTACGACGAGGCGGTGATCGACGGCATCGTCGCTCACATCGATACACACCAGACGGCCGTCGGCGCACCTGACCTGCGGCCCGAACACCTCGATGTGTTTGCCTGCTCGCTGGGGGACAACGCGATCCACCACCTCGGCCACCTGAAGATGATGGGCGCCGTCCAGCCCTTCGTGTCGGGCGCCATCTCCAAGACGGTCAACCTGCCGGAGTCAGCGTCCGTCGAAGAGGTCGAACTCCTGCTCATCGAGGCGTGGCGAATGGGCCTCAAATCGGTGGCGTTGTTCCGCGACAACTGCAAGGTGGCCGAGCCGCTCCCCATCGGCCGCCGCGAGACACAGCTCGATCCAGAGGCGGTTGAACACACGGCGACGCAGGCAACCGACGTGGTGGTGCAAGTGGTCGAGAAGGTCGCCGCACAACCGGTTCGAGAGAAGCTGCCGCGGTCACGAGCGAGCCGCACCTTTGAGTTCCGCGTCGCTGACTGCAAAGGCTTCGTCACGGTCGGTGAGTACGACGACGGCCGTCCCGGCGAGATCTTCGTGCGAGTCTCGAAACAGGGCTCAACCCTTGCCGGCATCATGGACGCGCTCGCGATTTCGCTGAGCCATGGTCTGCAGTACGGCGTTCCGTTGACCGCGTTTGTGGAGGCGTTCGTCGGGATGCGGTTCGAACCCGCGGGGATGACCGACGACGACGACATTCGCATTGCGACCAGCGTGATGGATTACCTCTTCCGCAAGCTGGCGATCATGTATCTCGATGACGACGAGCGCTTCGGGCTCGGCATTCTGGCTACTGATGAGCGGCTGGAACCGACCCTGCCTGGCCTGGTCGAGCAGATCACCGAAACGGCTCAGGGTTCGGAGATCCCAGCCGATCCGCCGTCGGTGCCGTCGCCGTCAGAGTTGGTTGCGCAGCTGGAGTTCGGCGCCGACGATGCCCCGGTCGAGCCGGTCGCCGCGCACCGACCCGACGTCCTGGTCGGTGTGCGTAGCGCCGTCGATGCACCGATGTGCATGACCTGTGGGGTGTCGATGCAGCGATCGGGTTCTGCGTTTGTCTGTGCCGACTGTGGCGCCACGAGCGAGCGCCGCTGAGCAGCCCAGGATCCGGCCCTTCGCCGCATGGTGAGCCATACTCGGCGCCATGAGTGACGATCCGCGCGATGCCAAACCCGCGTCTGACCACACCGCCACCGTCAATGCGGCAAACGCGGCGGCGCTGCATCTCGAAGACGACTGGGAACGAGCGACCCGAGGATTGATCGCTCAACATGAGACCGGCGAGATCGACGGCGCGTTGGGTCTGGCCTGGAACACCAACGACTGGGAGTTTCTGCGTGAGCAGGAAACTGCGCCTCCGTCGGTGCACCCGAGTCTGTGGCGCCATGGTCGTCACAATGCGGTGCACGGCTTGTTTGAGGTCGCGGAGAACGTGTGGCAGGCCCGGGGCTATGACATCTCCAACATCACCTTCATCAAGGGTGATGACGGCTGGGTGATCATCGACCCGCTGACGACGTCGTTCACGGCCAAGGCGTGCCTCGATCTTGCCAACGCGACCCTGGGCGAGCGGCCGGTGACGACGGTGTTGTACACCCACAGTCACACCGATCACTACGGCGGGATTCTGGGGGTCACCAGCGTCGAGGAGGTCGACAAGGGCAATGTCCGCATTCTTGCGCCGGAGGGCTTCATGCGCGAGGCCGTGGCGGAGAATCTGATCGCAGGACCGGCGATGGGACGCCGGGCCTTCTACCAGTTCGGCATGTTGTTGCCGCCGGGCCCGTTGGGGCACATCGACTGTGGCCTGGGGAAGGCGATCCCACGAGCCATGCCTGATCTGGTTGCGCCGACCGAGGAGATCAGCCTCACCGGCACCGAGCTGGTCCTCGATGGCGTGCGGGTCGTGTTCCAGAACACCCCAGGCACCGAGGCGCCCGCTGAGATGAACTTCATGTTCCCTGACCTCGGCGCCCTGTGCATTGCGGAGAACTGCACCCACACGCTGCACAACGCATTGCCGTTTCGAGGTGCTCAGGCCCGCGACACGCTGAGTTGGAGCAAGTACATCCAGGAGGCGCTCGATCTGTTCGAGGGTGGAATGGATGTGCTGTTCTCCACCCACAATTGGCCGCGTTTTGGTCACGACGACGCGGTGCGGTATCTCGAGTTGCAGCGTGACATGTACCGCTGGCTGCATGACCAGACCATGCGTCGGGCCAACCACGGCATGACGATGCGAGAAATCGCCGAAGATCTCGAGCAGCCCGAGTGCTTCGCGACCCAGAGCCACACACGCGGGTACTACGGCACCGTGAGCCACAACGCGAAGGCGATCTATCAGCGCTACATCGGTTGGTACGACGGCAATCCGGCCAACCTCAACCCGCACCCACCGGAGGACTCTGCGGCCCGTTACGTGCAGGCGATGGGTGGCCCGGAGGCGGTCCTTGCCGAGGCGCGGCGCGCCTACGACGGCGGCGACTACCGGTGGGCGAGCGAGTTGCTCAACCATCTGGTGTTCGCTGAACCGGATTTCGAGCCGGGGCGGTTGCTTCAGGCCGACACGTTCGAGCAGCTCGGGTACCAGTCGGAGTCAGGGCCGTGGCGTGATTCGTATCTGATGGGGGCGATGGAATTGCGCACGGGTATGAAGGGCCTGGCGATCAATCGGGGTCGAGGTATCACTGATCAGCTCGATGTGGAGATGCTGGTCGAGCTGATCGGGATCCGGCTTCGAGCCGAGCGGTTGAGCGGCGAAGCGTTGGAAATGAACTGGTACTTCACCGATGTCGACGAGCGCCATGCGATCGGTCTCGACAACTGTGCGATTCATCATCGTCCCGGCGCAGTGCTGTCGGATGCGGCGGCGAACGTGTCATGTACGAAGGCCGATCTGGCGCTGCTGGTCAAGGGTGAACTCGACATCGATGGGTTCGTGGCGCTCGAGTCGGTGTCGATCGATGATGATGGTCCGTTGCGAACGATGCTTGGTGACCTTGATCAGTTCTCCGGCGAATTCGGGATCGTCGAACCGTAGGTTCGCAAGGTGGGGGAACCGTAGGTTCGCAAGGTGGGGGAACCGTAGGTTCGCAAGGTGGGGGAACCGTAGGTTCGCAAGGTGGGGGAACCGTAGGTTCGCAAGGTGGGGGAACCGTAGGTTCGCAAGGTGGGGG
>JBCCYT010000062.1:0-22651 GCA_039188975.1 Actinomycetota bacterium | reverse complement strand
TCGAGCAGGGTGTGCTCGAGAACGGGGGCGCCGAACCGGGTGGGGTCAGCGGATGAGCCTGCCGCTCGACGTCGTGGCGGGCTGGTCTCTGCCGAACGGTGTTGTCGACAGCGTCGAGCCGTTTGCGGTTTCCCGGCACCTGGCTCTAGCGGCCGAACAACGGCTGACCGGCGTGGTGCATGCGGCGATGCTGGCCGGCGATCTCGAGGTCGATGATCCCGTCGCCGTTGGCGACGCCCATCGTGCATCGATGGCGCGCTCGCTTGCGCTTGAAGATGTCTTGCTCGAGGCCGTCTCCGTGCTCGAACATGCCACGATCGAGTTCCGGCTGCTCAAGGGTGCGGCGCTCGCCCATATGGACGCAACCCCCGAGCAGCGTGAATTCGGCGACAACGATTTACTCGTCCGACCCGACCAGCTCGTCGAAGCCGCAGCTGCGTTCGAGGCGGTCGGAGCCAGCCGAGTACAGCCCCCGTTGTCGCCGACGTGGGAGCGTCGATTTGCGAAATCGGTCACGCTTCGTTGGCGCGACACGGAACTCGACCTGCACCGAACGCTCGCCCCCGGTCCGTACGGGCACACGATCGATGCGGCGTCGCTGTTCGCCGGCTCGAACGATTCCGCGATCCGTCTTGCCGGTATCTCCGTGCCGACCCTCACCCCCGAAGCTCACCTCGTTCACGCTGCGGTGCATGTTGCGTTGGGTGATGTTGTCCCTCGTCTCGGCAATGTCCGCGACACGGCACTGTTGATCGGACGTCCTGGGCTCGACGCCGATCGAGTGATTGCGACCGTTGTGGCGTGGCGGGTCGAAGCACCGTTCGCAGCCGGCGTGCTCGCGGCCGCAGACATCGGTGCAGAACCGAACGGCATCGTCGAATGGGCCCGCCGGGCCCGGCGAACTCGCGCCGATCGGCGAGCGATGGCGAGTTACGCCGAACGCGACGGCCGATTTCGTCGGCAGGCGCTCGCCTCGCTTCGGGTCTTGCCGTGGCGAGACCGGGTTGCGTATCTGCGCTCGCTCAGATCACGCTGAATTCGACGGTGGGGGTGCGGTCGGCCTGATTGGGTGCCGAGGGTGAAGGCAGCGCAGCGTCGTCGCGTGCGAGCAGGCTGGCGAAGGCGGCGGCGCTCAGCGTGCGTCGAAGGGCAACTGCGAGTTCGGCGGCGAGGTCTGCCGGGCAGCCGAGCTGGGTGAGCTGCAGGGCTGACCACGGCACCGACGGGTCGACCGGGTGACCGATCGCGCACTCCAATGCGGTCGAGATCAGTGCCGTCACGTCGTCAACTGGTCGCAGCACAGGGCCGGCGCCACGATGAGGCGAGGCTCGCGTTCGGTCGTCGCCGGTGGCGCCGCTCGCATCGAAGTCTGCGAGCCACAATTCGCCGTCGCCGCTGAGCAACAGGTTGGCGGGCTTGATGTCGCCGTGCACAACTCGATGCCCGTGACAGCGAACCAGTGCATTGGCGGCCGCGATCACCACGCCGCGAGTCTCTGCAGCCGACAATCGACCACGATCGGCGAGCACGTCGGCGACCGAACAGCGAGCGGCGGCCAACACGAGCGTGTCGTCGTCATGGTCGACGAGTGGCACGACCCCAGTCCCTTCGACCAGGCGAAGAAGTCGAGCCTCGTCCCCGGGCCGCCGAGAGCGCTTCTGAACGATTGCGGAGTGCGCACGCATGAGCGCAGCAAAGCATGGAAAAGCATGAAAAGCAATCGAAACCTCGGTGAGGAATCAGCGACGGGCACCCCAGGTTCGACGGGTACGCTGCTGAGGTGCAGCAACTCACCATCGGTCTTCTCGGGTGCGGCAACGTCGGCGGTGCGCTCGTCGAGCTCGTCGAGGCTCGCCACGACACGATCGCCGCACGTACCGGCGTCGAGCTGACGATCGGGGCCATCGCAGTCCGCTCCGTCGAGAAGTACCGCGACGTCATCGCCGAACCCGGTCGACTCACCGATGACCCCCAGGCTGTCGTCGACGACCCGGCCATCGACCTGGTGGTCGAGCTGATCGGCGGCATCGAACCAGCCAAGTCGTTGATCCTTCGCGCCCTGGCGCAGGGGAAGCCGGTCATCACCGGCAACAAAGAGCTGCTCGCCGCCCACGGGCCCGAGCTGTACGCAGCGGCCGCCGCAAACAGTGTCGACCTCCTGTTCGAAGCTGCTGTCGCTGGTGGCATTCCGCTGATGCGACCCCTCCGAGAGTCGCTGGTTGGTGAAGACATCTCCCGGGTCATGGGCATCATCAACGGCACGACCAACTTCATCCTCACCAAGATGTCCACCGAGGGCGCTGACTACGCCGATGTGCTTGCCGAGGCGCAAGCGCTCGGCTTCGCGGAAGCCGATCCCACCGCAGATGTCGAGGGCTACGACGCTGGCGCAAAGGCGGCGATCATCGCCAGCATCGTCTTTGGTGTGCAGATCAGCTCGGCCGACGTCCACCACGAGGGAATCGCCAACGTGTCGGCAGCCGACATCGAAACTGCGGCCCGGCTCGGCTACGTCATCAAGGCGCTGGGTGTGATCGAGCGTCATCGCGGCGACACCGGCCCAGAAGTCTCGGTGCAGGTCCACCCGGCCATGGTCCCGGTCGATCATCCTCTCGCCGGGGTGAACGACGCGTTCAATGCCGTCTTCGTCGAGGGGGCCGCGGTCGGCGACCTGATGTTCTACGGGCGAGGTGCCGGCGGTGACCCGACCGCCTCCGCCGTGCTGGGCGACGTGGTCGACGCTGCGGTCAACAAGGTCCGTGGCGCGTCGGCGGCACTTGCCATCACCGAACCCGCCGTCTTGCGCTCGCCTGCGCAGTTGCGCTCCCGGTACTACATCACGTTGCAAGTTTCTGATCAGCCCGGTGTCTTGGCCCAGGTTGCGGCGATCTTCGGCGAACACGACGTCTCGATCCAGACAATGGAACAAAAAGGCACAGGCGAGGCCGCCGATTTGTGGTTCATCACCCACGACGCCAGCCACGCATCGGTGGAGGCCACGCTCCACGCGCTCGCCGGCCTCGACGCCGTCAACGGTGTCGGGTCTGTCATTCGCCTCATCGCCAACGATTGAGCATGTCGATGGTCACCTATGCCAGCTCCCGCGGTCGGTCACCGGAGATCGGGTTCACGGACACGCTGCTCGGCGGCCTCGCTCCCGACGGGGGCCTCTACCTGCCAACCGATTGGCCGCGACTCACCGAGTCCGCGCCCTCGACCTATGCCGACCTCGCCACGGCCGTCATGGCGCCCTTCGTGGCCGACTCCATCGATCTCGACGACTTCGCGCCGATGGTCGACGACGCCTACTCGGCCTTTGCCCATCCCGATGTATGCCCGCTGGTCGAGCTCGAACCCGGCCACCATCTGCTGGAGCTGTTCTACGGCCCCACGCTCGCGTTCAAAGATGTGGCCCTCCAGCTCGTCGGGCGTCTGTTCGACCACGAACTCGAACGCCGCGACCAGCGGGTCACGATCGTCGGAGCAACATCGGGCGACACCGGTTCGGCCGCGATGGAGGCGGTCCGAAACCGCGAACGGGTCGACATCGTGATCTTGTTTCCCAAGGGTCGCACCAGTGAGGTGCAGCGTCGGCAGATGACCACCCTCGATGCGCCGAATGTCCATGCCGTGGCCATCGACGGCACGTTCGACGACTGCCAGGATCTGGTGAAGGCGATGTTCGCCGACGAGGCGTTCCGAACCCGGGTTGGGTTGTCGGCGGTCAATTCCATCAACTGGGCTCGGGTGATGGCGCAGATCGTGTACTACGTCTGGGCCGCGCAGCTCCTCGATCGGCGATCCACACCCACGACCTTCTGCGTGCCAACGGGCAATTTCGGCAATGTCTTCGCCGGCCACGTCGCCCATCGGATGGGTCTTCCCGTCGATCGCTTCATCGTTGCGTCGAACACCAACGACATCTTGACCCGGCTCATTGCCTCAGGGGAGATGGTGGCCGAGGACGTCGTCGCGACCCTGTCCCCGAGCATGGACATCCAGATCTCCTCCAATCTCGAACGCCTCCTCTTCGAGTTGCTCGATGGCAACGGCCCGGCGACGGCCGAGCTCATCAGCGGCTTCCGAGCGCATGGGCGAGCTGCGCTCAGCGCCTCCCAGCACGAGGCGCTGATCGCCGAGTTCGCAGGGACGCGTCTGACCGACGCCGAGACGCTCGAGATCATCAGCGAGGTTCACGAGCGGTCGGGCATGCTCGTCGAACCCCACACGGCGATCGGTATCGGTGCCGCTCGCCGAGTTCGGCGACCAGACGAAACGGTGGTGACGTTGGCGACGGCACACCCTGCGAAGTTCCCCGATGCAGTCGAACAGGCAACCGGCATTCGTCCCGGTCTTCCGGCTCATCTCCACGATTTGTTCGACCGGGCCGAACGGGTGCACGACCTGCCCAACGACCTGCATGTCGTGGAAGATTTCGTGCAGAGCGTGCGACGGGGCTGAAGGCCGCTACCCTCACATCGTCGTTCGTGCGGCCCGTCGATTCCGATCGGCCGCGGCCCGAAGTGTTGGGTCCGACGACTTCCCTGACAAATGCCGCGGCGGGGTTCCGCGGCCAGGACGCCTTTCGAGGAGACCGCCGTGGAGACCACGGAGATGCGTCGATCGACGCTGCAACGAAAAGACCGTGACGAGCTGACGCAGATCGCAACGACGCTTGGCAAGAAGCCGTCGTCTCGGGCCCGCAAGGGCGAGATCATCGACCTGATTCTCGATCTCGCGGCTGGCGGAGACGGCTCCGGTGCGGCTGAGGCGACTCAGCCAACGGCCGCCGACGGGTCAGCCGATGAGGCCGAGGAAGCTGCGACCGCTGACGCCGGCGCCGATGACACCAACGCGACGGGGGACGCCGCAGGCGACGAACCCGAACCCGCACCGGTCGAGGCCACCAAAGGTCGGGGACGCGCTGACGGTGCAAAGACCGACGACAGTTCCGACGATGATCAGCCAGGCGATGGCGACAACCGCCCCGAGCCGGGCAACCGGCGCCGGCGTCGTCGCGGTCGCGACCGCGACAGTCGTAGCGAGTCCAATGAGCAGTGGGATGGCGATCCGATCCCGGTTGAAGGACGGCTCGACCTTCGCAGCGAGGGCTACGGTTTCTTGCGGGTCAACGGCTACATCCCGAGCCGCGACGATGCCTATGTGCCCGTGAAGCTGGTGCGTCAGTACGGCCTGCGAAAGGGCGACGTCGTCGCCGGGCCATCTCGCCCCGCCAACCGCAACGAAAAGAACCCCGCCCTGATCTCCGTCGAGGCCGTCAACGGCGGCGACGTCGGTGCGGCCGGTGACCGCCCCGAGTTCGACGCGCTCACACCGCTCTACCCCGATGAGCGGCTCCGGATGGAGATGAAGGCCGATCGGTCGAACATGACCGCCCGCATCATCGATTTGGTCGCGCCAATCGGCAAGGGCCAACGAGGTCTGATCGTCTCCCCTCCGAAGGCCGGCAAGACCAGTGTGATGAAGCAGATCATCCGCTCGGTCGAAGCCAACCATCCCGAGGTCTACGTGATGGTGTTGCTGATCGACGAGCGCCCAGAGGAAGTCACCGACATGCGACGGTGGATGAAGGGCGACGGTGAGGTCGTGGCCTCGACGTTCGATCGTCCGACCGACGAGCACGTGCACATTGCCGATCTCGCCATCGAGCGAGCGAAACGCTTGGTCGAAGAGGGACGCGACGTTCTGGTGATGGTCGACGGCATCACTCGCCTCACCCGGGCGTACAACCTCGAGACGCAGCCGTCGAACAAGACGCTGTCCGGTGGTGTCGACGCCGCTGCCCTGTATGGCCCGAAGCGATTCTTCGGCGCCGCTCGCAACGTGGAGGAGGGTGGTTCGTTGACCATTCTCGCGACCGCGCTCGTCGAGACGGGTTCCCGCATGGACGAAGTGATCTTCGAAGAGTTCAAGGGCACCGGCAACATGGAGCTGCGTCTCGACCGTCGCCTCGCCGAGCGCCGGGTCTACCCGGCAATCGACATCGACGGCTCGTCGACTCGCCACGAAGAGCTCCTGTTCGACAAGAAGCAGCTCGATCAGGTCTGGAAGTTGCGCCGCGTGCTGGGGGCCCTGGCCGATGAAAAAGGCGCTGCCGCCGGCCTCGAGATGCTCATGAATCGTCTCGAAGAGTTCAAGACCAACGACGAATTCCTCGCTGAGGTCGCTTCCTCGGCATCGTCCTCGTAGCCTTGGAGGCCGCTATGAAGTCCGACATCCACCCCGAGTACCGACCGGTCGTCTTCCAAGACATGTCCGCCGGCACGTCGTTCATCATCCGTTCGACGATCGCGACCAGCGAGACCGTCACGTGGGAAGACGGCAACGAGTACCCCCTTGCCAAGGTGGAAATCTCGAGCGAGAGCCACCCGTTCTTCACCGGTCAGATGAAGATCGTCGACACCGCAGGTCGCGTCGAGCGCTTCGAGAAGCGCTACGGGCGTCGCAAGAAGGCCGAAGGGCCGGCGGCCGACGAGGCTGACGAGAGCTGATGGGTCGTGGCGCTCGACGCTGATCGTCGGGCCCAACTCGAGCGCTCACGTGCGGTCGCCCTTTTGCGCGACCACTTCGACGTGGACGCGTCCGGCGTTGCGGGCGGCGCGCCATTCGGCGTGACCGTGCTCGCAGGCGAACGAGCGTGGATCGTCTCGATGAGCGACGACCTCGCCGCGCTCGGCGGCGTGCTTGTGTGGCTGGACCGGCAAACACCGACCGATGTCCAGCTGATCGTCGAGCACCATGGGGCCACCCACGCTCGGCGGGCGCAGGTCCTCGCCCCCGAAGTTCGGGTGTGGCAAACCGCAGGAGCCGCTGTCGAACCTGCCGTCGCCGAACCCGTCCCGCCGGCGATGCCTCGACCCGACGGCACCGCTGCGCTGGAGGCGATGATGCTCGACGAGGGGCTCGAGGTCGTCTGTGAGGACGGCATCTTGCGCGGTGAGTTCGCCGGCCTCGAGGTCGCCAGGATCCTGGAGGGCCCGGACGGCCCCACGCTCGAGGCTGGCGTTGGTCGCTTCGATCGTGAAGCCGGCGTGTTGCTCCACGGCGAACGAAGCTCAGGTGAGGCACTTCACGACGCGGTCGCGCAGGTTCGCCCCCACCGAACCCGTGGTGCGGTTTCGCATGCGGTGAACCGGCTTGCTCGTGAACGCTGGCTTCGGCACCTGATCGTGCAGGAGCCCGCACTTGCAGGCGTGTCGTTTCCGGAGTTGGTCGAGCCGGTGCCGCCGCGGGCAAACCTGCTCGATGTTGCGCCAGCGTCGCTGCTTGGACGAGATGGGCCGCGACGGGTGCTCGTCGTGTGCTCCGTCGGGGTCGACCTCGGCCTCGTCCCGGCCATCTGTGACCTCGTGCTCGTGCACCAGCCCGACGAGGTCCGAGTGGCGCTGCCGGCACGCGACCGTCTGCCGTACGTCGAACGGCTGATCGCCCGACTGCCGGTTCCCGCCCAGATGCTCTCGATCTCGGTCCCGTGGGTGGACTGACGCCGACGAGGACAGCGCGATCAGATACCCTCAGAGCTTCACTCGCGCGGTTGGCGGCCGACAGTGCCGTAGGTGTGCTCCCACAGGAATGGTGACGATTCGATGAGCGATGCGCTTGCAGTCTTTGGTCTTGGCTATGTCGGGGCGGTGTCAGCCGCGTGCTTTGCGTCGAGGGGCCGCCGAGTCGTTGGCGTCGATGTCAATCCCGACAAGGTTGCGATGGTCAACAGCGGACAGACCCCGGTTCTGGAGGAAGACATCGGGGAGCTGATCGATTCTGTCGTCGCCGACGGCTCGCTTTCCGCGACGTCCGATGTCCGCTCCGCCGTCGCAGAGACCGATCTGGCCCTGGTCTGCGTCGGTACGCCGTCAGGTCGAGGTGGGGGACTGGAGACCACCTATCTCGAACGCGTCGCCGCGCAGATCGGCGAGGCGATCAATGAGCTCGATCGCCCCTACACCGTTGTCGTTCGTTCGACGATGGTGCCGGGTACCTCTCGATCGGTCGTGATCCCGAACCTCGAGAAGGGGGCTCAGCGCGAGGTTGGCGATCGACTCGGCTATGCCGTGAACCCGGAGTTCTTGCGCGAAGGGAGTTCGGTCAAGGATTTCCACAATCCACCAAAGACGGTCATCGGCCAATCCGACGACGCAACGGGTGACATCGTCGCCGGGCTGTACGACGGCCTGCCCGGTCCTGTGTTTCGGGTCGATCTCTCGGTCGCGGAGATGGTGAAGTACGCCGACAACTCGTTCCATGCGTTGAAGGTCGCGTTCGCAAACGAGATCGGAACGATCTCCAAGGCGTTGGGCCTCGACTCGCACGAGGTCATGGACGTCTTCAAGAGCGACACCAAGCTCAACATCTCGCCCGCGTACCTCACCCCTGGTTTCGCCTTCGGCGGCAGTTGTCTCCCGAAGGATGTGCGGGCGCTCAACCACACGGCTCGTCACCTCGACGTCGAATTGCCGCTCGTCGATTCGCTCATCGAAGCAAACGAGGCAGTCATCGACCGGGTGTTCGATGAGATCGTCGCGACTGGAGCAAAGCGGGTCGGTCTGTTCGGCCTGTCGTTCAAGCCCGGCACCGATGACTTGCGAGAGAGTCCGCTGGTTGCGCTCGCCGAGCGGTGCCACGGTCGGGGTCTCGAGCTCCTGATCTGGGACGATCAGGTGCAGTTGTCCGCAATCCAGGGCGCCAACCGGGCGTTCATCGACTCCCGGATCCCACACCTGTCGAAGCTCTTGGTGAGCTCGGCAGAGAGTGTGGCCCGCCACGCCGAGGTGGTGGTTCTCGGCACGAAGCGAGCCGACGCAGTCGATGCCGCTGCGGGCAGTGATGCTGCCCACATCGTCGATCTGGTTCGAGTCGACAATCCATCGATCACCGATCGAGACGGGTACTCCGGCGTTGCCTGGTAACGAAGGCAAGCGGGTCCTGATCATCGTCGAGAACCTGTCGGTTCCCTTCGATCGGCGGGTTTGGCAGGAGAGCAAGGCGCTCGTCGAAGCCGGATTTGCCGTCGATGTGATCTGCCCGATGGGGACCAAACGCGACACCGAGCCCGTTGTCGAGATCGATGGGGTTGGCATCAACCGGTATCCACTCCGCGCCGCCGACGGCGGCCCGCAGGGGTATGCGCGGGAGTATGGGCTGGCGTTGTGGCACACCTGGCGCATCGCCCGCCGGCTGCGCAAGCAGCACCGCTACGACGTCATCCATGTCTGCAATCCGCCCGACATCTTGTTCTTTCCAGTCCTGACCGCCCGCCTCCGAGGCACGAAGTTCGTCTTTGATCACCACGACCTCGTGCCCGAGTTGTTCGAGTCCCGTTTCGGGTCGAAAGGAGGCGTGCTGTACCGCCTCTCCGGGATCGCCGAGAAGATCACGTTCAGGCTTGCGCATGGTGTCATCAGCACCAATGAGAGCTATCGCAACGCGGCGATCGAGCGCGGCGGTAAAGACCCCGAGCTCGTGCAGGTCGTACGAAGTGCTCCCGATCTGAGCCGTTTCGATGATGCCAAAGTCGACGACTCCCGGCGCAACGGGAAGGCTCACCTGGCCTGCTACCTGGGCGTCATGGGACCCCAGGACGGGGTGGACTATGCGCTGCGGGCGATACGACATCTGCGCGACGAGCGGGATGACTTCCACGTGATCCTCGTCGGCGACGGAGATGCGGCCCCGGCGATGCGAGAGCTCGCTTCGGAACTCGATCTCGACGACTGTGTGGAATTCACCGGCCGAGTCTCCGACGAAGAGATGGCGACGGTGTTGCAAACCGCCGATGTCGGTCTTGCCCCCGACCCGCTCAACCCGCTCAACGATGTCTCCACGATGAACAAGATCATGGAGTACATGGCCCTGTCACTCCCGATCGTGTCCTTCGATCTCGTCGAAGCCCGAGTCTCCGCTGGTGACGCTGCGCGTTACGCAAAACCCAACGACGAAAGCCAGTTCGCTGCCCTGGTGGGCGAGCTCTTCGACGACCCTGACGCGCGGGCACAGATGGTCGAGATCGGGCGGGAACGGGTCGCTGGCGAGCTGTCCTGGGACCAAAGCAAACGCCATCTCGTCGACTTCTACGAACGTTTGCTGCGCTCCTGAGTCGAACGGCGTAGCGCTTGGGCTTTTTGGCTCAAGTCCCGCTACCCGACCCCCGATACCTCACGTGCTGCTCGGCTCGCGAACGCCGCGAGTCCCTCCCCTGCGCAGCGCCGTGAGGTCGAGATGTTCCGGACAAAGAGTTTGTTGGCCATCCTCGTCGCCGTTGTCCTTGCCACGGCATGTGACCCGGTGGCACTCGAAGGCGATGTGCCACTGAATGAGCTGCCGGCCGTGGAACGACAGGTCGACGCATCTCCCGCCGCTGAGACCGACGGGGCGGCGTTCTCGACATCGAGTCTCGACGAAGGCAGCGTCTTCGCGGCAACCGTCTCGCTCGGTGCGCCGGATGCGGTGCTCTCTGCCCCACTCGCAATCGCGCCGACCCGCTTGATCTACAGTTCGACCCGCAACGGCACCGAGCTCGGCCTTCTGGATGGTGCGCTCGTCGCCGAGCCGTTCGATGCGCGGCTCGAGCTCGCCGCCGACATCGGAGAGATCGATCGTCTCGAGTGGTCGATCGACGGCGTGCTCTTCCGAAACGATGACAAGGCGGCGCCCTACAACCTTCGGTACGCCAGCCTCGTGCCGATCGACCAGCCGTTCAGCAGTGATCAGGGCCTTCCGGGGAGCTGGAGCTTGCAGCCCGGCGGAACCCATGAGCTGTGGGCGCACATCGTCAGCGGTGATCGGGTGATCGACATCATGGCCACGTTCACCGTCGCTGGTGGCGACGCATCGACGACACCACCGACCACGACCGTCGCTCCGCCAACGACCACCGTTGCGCCACCTCCGACCACCACGATTGTTCCTACGACCGGAACGGACTGGAGCAATGCGGAGGCGTCGATCCCAGCCGGTTTCCCGACCGCAGCGACGACGGGCTTTGTCGGAGCGGGCTACACCCTGGCGGACTTGACCCCGTCCGGTGGCATCGACATTCGTGAGGACGGCGCCGTCATCGACCGACTCGACGTGAACGGTCGGATTCGGGTGTTCGCCGACAATGTGACGATCAAGAACTCACGAATTCGCCATGAATCCGCCTACGGCATCGACATTCGACCGGGGTCGACCGGACTTGTGGTCGAGGACACGACGATCATCGGCATCGCCAATACGGCGGCTGCGAACATCGGGCAATCGAACTACACGTGCCGCCGCTGCAATCTGTCGCAGGCGGTTGACGGGGCCAAGCTCGGTACCAATGTCACGATCGAGGACAGCATTGTCCACAACATGCGCAAGTTCGCCGGCACCCACAACGACGGCATGCAGAACTCCGGTGGCGGTCACAATGTGCTCGTCAGCGGCAACACCATCCTCGGGCCCTATCGGACCTCGACATCGGCGATCATCGCGCAGACCAACGTCGGCACGATCGACAACATGATCGTGACGGGGAACTACATGTACGGCGGCTCCTACACGGTCTACCTGCGTGACAAGGGCTCGGGTCACGGGGCACCGACGAACTCGGCGATCACGAACAACGTGTTCGCCCCGTACGCCACCGGTGTGTTCGCTGCTTGCCTCGCCAACTCTGGAGATGCTGAAGCGTGCAACACCAAGGGCAACACCGTCAGCGTCGCAGCTGGCGTCACGTGGAGCGGGAACGTCTTCGCCAACGGCCAGGGTTTCTGACCTGCTCGCCGGCGATCAGTCGTCGACGTTGCCGAGCAGCCGACCGGGTACACCGCCGATGATCGACCCGTCCGGGTAGCTCTTGGTGACCACCGCGTTGGCGGCCACGATGCATCGTTCGCCGAGCGTCACGCCCTTGAGCACAACGGCGTTTTGGCCCAACCAGCAGTTGTCGCCGATGACGATCGGCGAGGCGTCGAGTTCGCTGACGCGGCTCGTCGGGGTGTGGGCGTCGCCGATTCGGTGATCGGCATCGGAGATGAAGACCCGCGAGGCGCCAAGCACGCCGTCGCCGATGGTGACCCCTGCGGCTGCGTTGATCTGGAGGTCGTAGAGGAAGCGGCAGTCCCGGCCGAGCTGGATCCGGGGCCCGGTTCTCGAGTCCGGCGCGAGGTCGGTCAACCACCACCCGCCGGACAGCACGGTCCGGTCGCCGATGACGATCGAGGCCGGGGTGCGGCACTCACGAACTCGGCCGAGCACGACTCGCGATCCAAGCGAAGCGAAACGAAACCGCCACCGAGCGGTGGTCGCAGCGATGGCGATGGCGCGCCGCGCCTTCGACGTCAGTTGCGATGGCATGGTGCCTATCATGGCACTCGCTCGCAAGCGTCAGGTGGTTGAGTCGTGAGCGCCGACATCCTCATGGTGGTCTACAACCGCGCCGCGTACACCCGCCGGACGCTGCCCCGCTTGCTCGAGGTCGCGAACGCCGAAGGAGGTCGCGTCTGGCTGTGGCGCAACGGCGACGACGCCGCCGTCGGCGACGCCATCGCACCCCTGCTCGACCACCCAGCGCTTCACCGGGTGCATCACGAACCGGCCAATGCCCCGTTGCGTGACGCAGCGAATTGGTTGTGGCGTGAATCCGATGGCGACTTTGTCGGCAAGGTCGACGACGACTGTGTCGTACACGACGGGTGGCTGGCCGGAACCATGGAGGATCACCGACGGGGCACTCAGTTCGGCTCGTTGTGTGCCTGGCACTACGCGGAGGAAGACTTCGACCCCGATTTGGCCGCGCCGAAGATCGAAGAGATCGATGGTGTTCGACTCCTTCGAAACATGTGGACGGCCGGCAGTGGCTACCTCATGTCGAGAGCGTGCGTTGATGACGTCGGTCCGATCCGTTCCGACGAGTCCTGGTTCGATTTCTGTGTTCGCGCATCGCGGCGAGGCTGGGTGTTCGGATGGCCGCTGCCCTTGCGCTTTCAGGATCACCTCGATGATCCGAGAGCGCATGGCTCCGGCGTCACTTCTGACGCGGAACTGGAACGGTCGTCGCCGCTGTCTGCGCACAGTCTCGGGGTGCAGAGTGTGGAGGAGTGGCTCGATGCCCTCCGCGCTGATGCCCGCCATGTCCAGACGTCCTCGCTGCGGTCGTTTGACTACGGTCCGATCGGCAAGCGAGTGAACCGTCTCCGGCGTCGACTTCGACCTGGGGCCGCGACCCGGAAGCCGATCTACTGACCGATGGCTCACCCTCCCCTCACTCTCTGCCGATGGAATGTGGTCCTGCCGCTCGACCCGTTCGGAACCCGATGACCTCCTTCCAGCAGCGCGCCCGGCGAGTGGTCGCCGTCCTTGCGCTCATCGTTGCGCTCGCGGTTCCGGTGGTTCTCGTGGTTTCGCCCAGCTTGATCACCTCGTCCGCGGAGGTGGAGCCCCCAGCCTTTGCGTCCGACGACTTCTTCGGTGACACCATCGGTTCGAGCTGGTCGCTCAGCGGTTCCGTCACCCGCACGTCCACCGGTGGCGGGTCGCTGACCCTCGACGGCACCGCTAGCCCCGCCTCGATCTCCCTTGCCACCGCCTCGGACCTTCGTGCTTCGGTCGGTTTCACCGAGTTCCCGACCGACCCCGACTCACAGACTGGCATCGTGTTGCGCAACGATGACGACGAGTTGTTTCTCGGGCTGACGGTCGATGGGGAAGGGCGCCGGTCGATCCAGGTGCTGTCGGAATCGGCGGGTGGCGTTCGTGGCACGATCGTCGATCATCCGGTGGGTCCGGTGAGCTCGCCAGTGCTCGCGGTCAGCCTGCGCGATGGCTCGTACCTGTTCGAAGTCGCGCTCGACGGGGATGATCTGGTGACCTACGGCGTCTTCCTCGCCCCGTTCGCGGCGGACTCGATCAGTGTGGAGGTCGATGGCGCGACCGCGGTGGTGGACTATGTGCAAGATCTCCGGGACCCGCTGCTGTTCGAGGATGGCGTTGTACCCCCGTCGGCAGCCGACCGAACCCTGCGCGCCGATGCCGGTTCGGCCATTTCGATCCCTGATGTTGCGGACGACGGCACCGAGATCATCTCCGCAGATGCGTTCGGGTCCGAAGGCGAGATCGAGGACTACGTGTGGTGGCTCGATGGTCGACAGGTCGGCACCGAGGTTCGACTGACCACGCCGGTTCCCTCGGGCAATCATGAACTCCAACTCGAGGTCTTCGGGTCCGACGATGAACGCGACGTCGTGACCGTGCCTGTCATCATCCGTTCCGGCACCGGGATTTCCGATGACTTTGGCAGCGACGACGAACTGCTGGATCAGTGGGTGTCGCAAGGGTCGGTATCGATCATCCCTTCGGCGGGTGGTGGAGCATTGCGGCTCGGAGGGGACGGCGCCGGACGAATCGTGGCGCCGATCGACGTCCCGGTTCTTCTCGGTGTCGATTACACGTCCGTGGCGCCCGTCGATGGGCTCGAAACCGGCCTTGTCATCGTCGATGCCGTCGGTCGCGAGCTCCGCTTCGGCATCACCGTGGGCGGTGCAGACGACGGGGGCGTCGCTGCGTCTGCGTGGTTGGTCGATGGGGACACGACTCGGCTGCTCGCTCGCACCGAGGTCAATGCGACATCGGCTCCGTTCCTTCGCCTGACCCGGCTCGGGTCGTTCTGGCGCTTCGAGATCTCCGACGATGGCGGAACCCTCGAGACGGTGGCTGCCTTCTCTGACGACTTCGCACCCGTGGCGGGCGGCGTCTACTCCGATGGTGGCGCCTCGCTGATCGACTACATCTCCGACCTTCGAACACCCTTGCTCGTCGATGACGGCCGGCGTCTCGAGACGGTCGCGGTGGCGCCGGTGATCGCCAATGCCGGGCCCGACCTGATCGCGTTCAGCGAGGAGGAACTCACCGACGTGGTGAGCTTCGACGGCACCGGATCGTCCGGTGAGATCGCCGCCTGGCGCTGGGCACTCGATGGTGAGCCGATTGGCGTCGACCCTGCGTTCGACGCCGAGATTGGGGTCGGCACCTACGAACTGTTGCTCGAGGTGGTTTCGTCGACGGGCGAGATCGACATCGATCAGGCGCAGGTGACCGTGGTCGACGCATCGGAGGGTGCGTTCATCGAATCGTGGTACGGAGATGACATCACCGTCAACCGTGCGCTGCATCCGCAACGCTGGATCAACATCACCGGCCAGGTGGCCGCCCCGGGCGCCATCCTCGACGTGGGCTATCAGCTCAACGGGGGCCCGTTCACGCCGATTTCGATCGGCCCAGGCAACCCGCGTCTACAGAACCAGGGTGACTTCAACATCGAACTCGATCTGGCCATCGTTCCCGACGGCCAGCACATCGTCGACATCATCGTGCGCACGATCGGCCAGACCACGACCCATCGGGTGGACCTCGAAGTCCTCGATGAAGGGGTTCCCGATGGAGCGCCGATCGAGATCATCTGGAGCGACGTCGAGAGCTTCGATGATCGCAACGACGTGGCAGTCATCGACGGCCGCTGGGAGATCACCGACGAGGGTCTGCTGGTGGAACCCTCCTACGCCGGCTACGAGCGGCTCGTCGGGGTCGGTGGCACCGGCTTGGTCAACTATGAGGTGACGGCGGATGTCACCGTCAACAGCTACCACGTCCCGGCTGAGGAAGCTCGGGTGCAGCCGGCCGTCGGCATGATCGTGCGCTGGACCGGACACAACCAACGGAGCCAGATCGCGCAACCTCGCCTCGGGTTTGTGCCGAACCGAGAGGGCCTGGTTCCGGCCGGTGCGTTCGCCTACTGGCGGGTCAACAATGTGGACAACGGGCGGGGCCGCTTCGTTCTGCATGGCCATGACTACGCAACCGAGGCATCCTCGACCGGGCGCGAGCTTTCCCTGGGCACCCAGTACCGCATGAAGGTCGTTGTCGAAGCCGAGCTCAACGGTGAAACGACCTACTCCTACAAGATCTGGATTCCAGAGATCGAAGACGAGCCGCCACGTGGGCTGTCGTTCACCACGGTCCCCGGGGAAGATTCGCCGGACAACGGCGGGGTTGTGCTCGTCGCCCACCAGGCATCGGTGCTCTGGGAGAATGTCACGATCACGCCTACCGGGCGCTGATCACGTGACGGCTGACCGCTCCCTGCGGATGTAGGCGCGCAGCCGCTTCGCCCATTCATTGAGTGGTACCGGGTTGTCGTAGCCACCGGACGCGCACCACAGACACGCTGCGAGCCCTGAGACAACCGCCGTCAACCCCATGATCATCGAGTAGTGGGTGGCGTCGAACGTGGCGAAGCTGACGAGGAGTGCGATCAACCCGGCCGCCAGCGCCTGCGCGAATTGGGAGTGATCCGGATCCGAGGCTGCGGTTCGCAGGCGTTCGCCGCGAGCGAGACCCACGCCGACGGCGAAGTACACCAGAATCGCGAGAAGCCCAACGAGGCCGCTCTCGATCACCGTGAGCAGCAGCTGGTTGTCGAGCAGCACAAACCGCTCTGCGTCGAAGGTTCTCACCCCTCGCCCGAGGATTGGGGTCTCAGCGATGAAACCCTCGACGGCCGCATAGTCCGACAACCGGTACGTGACGCTGTTGTCGGAACCGAAGTTCAAGAACAGGCCGCGCAGGGTGCCGATGACGCCCGGGAACGCAGCACGGCCAACCACGAGAATCACTGGCGTCATGGCCAACAGGGTCGAGCGCTGCTGTTGTGACATCGCCGGCAAGAGCATGAGCATTGCGGCCATGAGGGCAACGATGCCGGAGCGCGAGACGGCGGTTGCCAAGCTGAGCAGCATCAGCGCGACGAGCCCGTACGTGAACAAGCTGCGGTTCGCCTGCCACTTGGCGTTGGCGCGGGCGATGGCGATCGGGACCATGGTGGCGATGACCACGCTGAACTCGATCGGGTGGCGAGCCGTGCTCGTGACTCGGCGAACGCCGAAACGCTCTCGGATCGAGAGCACGCCGCCGCTCAATCCGGGGATCTGGATGTATTGCACCGGATCGAAGCGGAGCATCGACTGCACGATGCCGATGAGGGCGACAACACCGCCCATGATCAACATGACGTCGACGACGCGGTAGACCTCGTCGCGGGTCATCTTCGAGTCGGCGACGAACAGAGCCACGCCGACGAACGAGAAGAACACCATGAGGCCGCGATCGAGGTTCACGAAGCTGAAACCTTCGAATCGGTGAATCGCGGCCCAGACATAGCTGGCGAGCAGCGACAAGATGATGAAGGCGGCGGCCCCTCGGAGCGGGTGGCGCACGGTGTTGGAGTCGAGCATCGAGAACACCCGGGACAAACACCAGGCTCCCAACATCAAGAGTCCGAACAGGAGTGCTGGTGTTCCTGCGGCGCCGATTTGGGGGAACACCAGCCGACTCGGGATCAGCAACGTGAGACCGAGAAAGACGATGAGAATGGTTGGCGCGTCGAGCTCGACGCGACCGACCGTCATCGCCGCCACGGTCATCAAAACGCCAGCGACGAGCAGCGCCGGAACGGCGATGGCGCCGGCGACAATCGAGGTCACACCCAGTCCGAAAAGGGCGAGACTGGCCGCTTGTTTGGCTCGGCGGGTCGGACTCTGCTGGGTGTGCTCGGCGATCACAGGTGTCGTTCCGGTCAGCGGCTGTTCGACATCGGGCACCGTATCTCATCGGCACCCGCCCGAGGCCCTGTAGGGGCGCAACGGGTGTTCTCGACGCTCAAGTCGTCGGTGTTTGCGCCGACACCGAACCAGAGACCGGCGGCGGCCCTACTAGAGTAGTTGTGCCGTCACCGCTAAAGGACCCCATGAACCTCTGGAACATCCTCGAAGCATTGATTCGGCGTTGGCGGGTAACGATCCCGATGACGATCCTCGCCGTCGTCGTCGTCTTCCGTGTGTACACCGCAATCGCCCCGGTCTACGTCGCGAGCGGTGAAGCCTTGCTGACCATCCCCGCTCGCGACGACGCCACCAATCCGATTCTCGAGGGCGGTGGCAGCCTGATCACGCTCGCCGAGGCGGGTGTCGCCGTCTTGCGATCGGCTGACGAGAACGACGCGCTTCTCGAAGATGGGTTCTCTGAGTACGAACTCGAGGTCGCCGACCGCGATCCGATCGTTCGTTTCTCTGCCACGGACACGTCGCCGCTGCGAGCCGAGCAGACGGTGAGCCGGATCATCACCCGGTTCGACGAGATTCTCGAAGAGTTGCAGCTGCAGTCCGGTGCCGGCGAGGAGTTCGTCGTGAGCACCGTGGTGCTGCAGCCACCATCGTCGTTGGTCGAAGCAAGTAGTCGGATTCGCACCACCCTGGTTGCTGCGGTGGCAAGTGTGCTTGCGGTGTTGGTCGTCACCTTGTCCTGGGATGAGCTGCGTCGATCCCGGTCGGCTGCGGCCGGGGGTGCCACCCCACGACCGATGAGCGACGCGGCCGTCGCACCAGAGCCGGATCTCGAGGAGTCGGCCGCACCTCCGCCTCGGCCGGTCAAGGCCGCGAAGAAGGCCAGAAAGGCCGCAAAGAAGCCCGCAAAGAAGCGATCCAAGGCGTCCGCACCGGCGTCCGCCGTCGACGAGTCGGATTCGGGTGGTTCGTCGCGTTGGAGCCGGCGGGGCGATGACGATCTCGAGTCCGGCGTCGGCTGATCTTCCATCGGTGAGATGGTGACCAAGCTCGCTTCCATTGTCGTGCCCGTGCACAACGAGGCTGCTCTGATCGAGTCGTTCCTTGCCGGCTTGTCGGCGATGGGCGTCCTCGACGACTACGAGGTGGTGATCGGCTGCAACGCGTGCCACGACGACACCGCTCGCCTGGCCCGGACCTATGACGGTGTCGTCGTTGCCGAAACCGATGAGGGCGGCAAGTACGCCGGCCTGAACCTCGGCGACGATCATGCGACGGTGATGCCTCGGATCTATCTCGACGTCGATGTGCAGATCAGTCGCGCCGCGCTCGATCGGCTGGCTCACGAACTCTCTACCGGGCCGACGCTTGCCGCGGCACCCCGTCTGATCGTCGATCTCAAGGGTCGATCGTGGCCGGTGCGGGCGTACTACGCCATCTGGATGCGCTTGCCCTGGGTGCTCGATGAGATGATCGGTTCCGGTGTCTTTGGCGTGTCCGAAGCCGGGCGCGCCCGTTTCGATCGATTCCCGCATGATGTCGTCGATGATCTGTACGTGTCCGCGCACTTCGCGCCGGGGGAGCGCCGCAACCTCGACGATGTGACGTTCACCGTTCCCTCGTCGCCGACGCTTGCCGATGTGATTCAGCGAAAGAGTCGGCTTCTCACGTACAACCGGCGTACTGCTGAGCACATCGCGGACTTGCCGGGCCGGCCGGCCAGCCGCAGCTCGTTCGTGCGGGTAGCGGCACCGCGGCCGTGGTTGTGGCCCGCTGCGCTGGTGTACGCCTATGTGGCGTTCACCGCCGATCGGCGGGCCCAGGAACGGATGCGGACGGAAGAATTTTCCTGGGACGGTTCACAGCGCGATGACTGATTCGACCAGGGGCGATACGGCGCCCGACATCATCTACGTTCTGGGTGCGGGCCGCAGCGGCAGCACGGTGCTCGGCATCGTGCTCGGCAACCTGCCGAACGTGTTCTATGGCGGTGAGCTGTTCGCCTGGCCCCACTTTCGAGGGGTTCCGATCACCGAGAATGACGAGGTGGCGGCGTTCTGGGCAGACTTCGCCGCCACAATGCCCGACGACCCGATTCATGCCACCGACGACTACTACTACGGTCTTGAGCGCTGGTCGGCGGTCTTTCGCCCCCGCTTCTATGTCGACCGCCAGCTTCGTCGCGATCAACGGGCCCACGTCACCGAGCTGTTCGCGCAGCTGAAGGCGCACTCGGGGGCGGCGACCATCGTCGACTCATCACACTTTCCACTCCGGCTGGGGGCGCTTCGTCGGGCAGGTCTTTCGGTCGCCGCGGTGCATCTCACGCGAGACTCGCGCGACGTAATTCGTGCGCTGGGTCGACGCGAACAGCGGCGAGCACCGCTGGGACCGCTCCCGGCGGTCGTCTACTGCTGGGTCACCGAGTTGATGAGCCGGTGGCAGATGCGACGCGCTGGCTCGATGCCGGTGCTGCGAGTCCGGTATGAAGATCTCGTCGCGGAGCCCGAACGCTGGGTCCGCACGATCTGTGACACGTTGGGTGTGCCCGCAGCGGACATCGACCCTCAGCAGCTGGTGCCGGGGCCGGTGTTCAACGGGAACCGGCTGCGCCACGCGGAGACGATTGCGCTTCGAGCGCCCGGCCCGCGCGCCGAGGCGAGTGGCGTGATGCGTCTCGCTGATCTGCTCGTGCGCCCCCTGCGCCGCTGATCAGCTGACCGGTCGGCCGTTGTCGAAGGTGTTGTTGGACACGTCGACTCTCGGCGACACCGACATGGTGTTGCCGAGGGTGTTGCACTCCGCCTCGGACTTGTTGCGAGCGCAGGCGGCGAAGACGCTGCTCGTACTCGCCGCAAACACATTGCCGCTGATCGTCGAGTTGGTCGGGTGCCCGTTGCCGTTGCCTTTGTCGCGCAGGTACACGGTGTAGCTCCCGCCGTGCAGGTAGTTGTCCAGGATGTTCCAGTTGTCGATCTTGTCGATGTTGGTCTGGGCCAGGATCGCCGAGGTCGACTCCTGGTAGGGCCCGAGGATGGTGCTGCCCCGTACCGTCACGTTGGAGCCGCCCGAGCTCTGGATGCCGTCGTTGTGGGTTCCGGGCCCTTTGCGGAGGTCGTGGATGTAGGACTGCTCGATGACCACGTTGTTGTAGGCGGTTGCACCGTCGACTGCGCCCGAGAGGTTGCACCGGGTACAGCGATAGTTGGAGTAGGCGATGTTTGAGGTGGCGGTCGTGGAGCCACCGATGATGGTCGTGTCTTCGACGACGAGGTTGCGGCCCTCGTTGCGAATGCCGAACCCTTCGCTGTGGCGGATGCGAGTGCGCTTGATGACGACATTGTCGGCCTGGACCCGGATCACACCGTTGACATCGAGCATGTCGATCACGGTGCCGTCCTCGCGGATGGTGATCGATCCACTCTTGGTGAGGTCAGACGGTGAGAGCCCCGCGCCGGCGATGCCGGTTGTGGCTGGTGTCGGAAAGCCGGTCAGGTCGATGGTTCCGCTCGAGCCGCAGACGACGTCGGGGACGGCGACGACCTGCGGGCGACCGGCCCAGCGCCACAAGATCGTGGCGAGTTCGGCGCGGGTGACCGCCGTGTCGGGGTCAAAGATTGCTGATGATCGCCCGGCGACGATGCCTTTGTCCGCGGCCCATGAGATGGCTCCTTGCTGCCACCCCTCGATGACGTCGTCGAAGCCATGGGGTGGCACACCGTTGCGGGGTTCGCCCTCGAGGCGCCACAGGAACGTGACGACATGCGCTCGGGTCGCGAGGTTGTCGGGGCCAAACCGCGACGAGGTGAGCCCGGTGGTGACACCGGTGGAGGCAGCCCATGACACGGGCTCTTGCTGGTAGGCGGCGGTGACGTCGGTGAAGGAATGTCGTGGTGCGCGATCGGGGTCGATGTAGCGCCACAGGAAGGTCACCGCTTGACCGCGGGTTGCGACCTGATCGGGGCCGAAGCAACCCGGGCTGATGCCGGTGGTGATGCCCTCGGCCGTCATCCAGGCCACGGCGTCTCCGTAGAACTGTGATTCGTCGACATCGCTGAACCCGCCGTAGGCGTTGGCGGTGTCGCGCAGCAGACCAGCGCACGCCGTGGCGAAGAGCGCCACGAGAACGAAGAGCTGCAGGATTCGCAGAGGTCGGATGAAGGACACGAACGCGCGCATCGAAACTCCAAAAGTACCCACCGACGCGTTGACCACTATATGCGGCCTTTTGGCCCTAGCCGTCATCCGGCGGTGCTTGTTTCGCGTTCGGGTTGCCTCGGATGGGTCCATTGGTTAGCTTGTGCACCAATTCACGAGCGCCCACGGGGGGCGACGGTGAAACGCCCAAGGACTGCCAGGATGGACGCTTCGTCTCAGCGCGATCTGCACAACGCTTTTCGGCGTTCCAGCGGTGGCTTTGACCTCGTCCTGGGCCCGGTCTTGATGGCGTTGCTCGGCCTCTGGATCGACTCGGCGACCAACACCCGGCCGCTCTTCACGCTGGTGCTGTTCTTTGCCGGCGCCGCCGGTGCGGTGCTCAAGGTGTATTACGAGTTTCAGCGGGGGATGGAAGCCAGCACGGCCGAGCTCGAGGCGATGCGGGCCGAGACCGCCCGGCTTCGGGCCGAGGCGGACGCCATGAGTGACCAGCCGGGCGCCGACCTCACCCGCCTCATCACCAGCGAAGAGATCGTGATCGACGGGTCCACCGAGGTGGACTCGTGACGACGACCGCTCCAGACGAGACCGGCACCCGCCTGCTCGGCCCGTCGCCGGCCATCGAGGTGGCCCGTGACATGGCCCGCAACGGCCTCTTCGCCGCGCCGGTGTTCCTCGCGGTCGGCGCGATCTTCTGGGGTGGCAACGGCGCCCTGTCGGTGGGCTACGCGCTTGCGATCGTCATCATCAACTTCTTGTTTTCGGCCGCTCTTCTCGGGTGGTCGGCCCGAATTTCGTTCGGTCTCATGACCATGACCTCGCTGCTCGGCTTCGGCTTGCGGCTCGGTCTCATTGCGCTCGCCGTGCTCGGTGTGCGCACCATGGGTTGGGTGGAG
>JBCCYT010000061.1:0-22701 GCA_039188975.1 Actinomycetota bacterium | reverse complement strand
GGTCTGATGCTGTGGGGCCCGCCCGGTTGCGGCAAGACCTTCATCGCTCGAGCCGTGGCCGGCGAACTCGGCGCCAAGTTCTACGAGGTCGGCCTCGCCGACGTCCTCGACATGTGGATCGGATCCTCCGAACGCAACCTCCGGTCGATCTTCGAGGTGGCCCGGAACAACACGCCGTGTGTGCTGTTCTTCGACGAGATCGACGCGCTCGGCATGAAACGGTCAGAGCTGCGCGGTGGCGGCAGCGCCATGCGGGGTGTCGTCAATCAGCTCCTCACCGAACTCGACGGTGTGTCGGGTAACAACGACGGCGTGTTCGTCTTGGCTGCGACCAACCACCCGTGGGATGTCGACCCGGCGCTGCTGCGGCCCGGTCGGCTCGATCGAAGCTTGCTCGTGCTTCCGCCCGACACCGCAGCGCGCGCGGCGGTTCTGCGCTACCACCTGCGGGGCCGCCCCGCTGATGAGGTCGACGTCGACAAGATCGCGGCGGCGACCGACGGGCTCACCGGCGCCGACATGGCCCTCATCGCCGAGCAGGCAACAGAAGACTCGTTGGCCGCGTCGATGAAGGCCGGTGAGATCAAACCGATCACCACCAAAGCCCTGGCAAAGGCGGCCAAGGGAGTCCGCCCCAGCATCGGTTCGTGGATGGAAACGGCCCGCAACCATGCCACCTTCGGCAATGTCGACGGCATGTACGACGAGCTCGCGCAGTACCTCCGCAAACGCCGATGAGCGAACTCGCTCGGATCCAGGCCCTCCTCGATCTGGGCCGCGACGGCGAGGCCGCGGAGGCGGCTCGAGCGGCCCTGGCGACCGAGCCCGAAAACGCCGAGCTCCTTCTCTTGTTGTCGATTGCGCTGCGAACGGTCGACACCGATCGGTGTGTTGCACCCGCGAAGCGGGCGGTTGCGCTTCGGCCCGGCGACCCGAACGCCCTGCTCGTCTTGTCGGCCGCCCAGGCCTGCGTCGGCAGCCTGCTCGATGCGTTGCGTGCGGCCGAAGCGGCCCGCAGCATCATTCCGGATTCTCCTCGTCCGCACATGATGCGGGCCGCGATCGTCATGGCCAATGCGATGAATGTGGGCCGCCGGGCCGGGCGGCGGTACCTCGTAGAGGCCCGCAGCGACGCCCAGCGAGCGCTCGCGCTCGCACCGAACGACCCCGATGTCCACGTCCTGCTGGGAGAGATTGCGGACGCAGCCGGCGACACGGCAGCCGCTCGCGGCCACGCCAATCGGGCGCTCGCCATCGATCCGGCTCACCCGGAGGCGCTGACCCTGCTCGGCTCGGCGGCGGAAGCCGACGGTGACATCCGCAGCGCGGGCGAGATGTATCTGCGGGGTGGCCGCATGGGTGATGACGGCGCAGCCGAGTCGCTCATGGGGGTCGGTGAGCGGGGCCCCACCCGTTCGGAGTGGAACGGCTATGCCCTCGCCGCAGTGCTGTGGGTGATCTTCTGCGGCATTGTGGCCGCGCAACTCGGATTGGGCGCGGCTCAGTTGCTGTTCTTCGCAGGCGCCGCCGCAGGGGTTGTCTACATCTGGGTCCTCGTACCCCGCCAGCGTCGAGCGGCACTCGACAACGACGCCCAGCAGGCCCGACGCGACCTCAGGGATTTCGGCACCGACGACGGCTGAACCGGATGACGCAACGCAGACGGCGGCATCTCGAAACCGGTCTGCGGGGTTCCGGGGGACCGGTAGCCTGAGACGTTATGAGTGACGCAAAGAAGGCGCCGTACCCGCATGTCGAGAGCCCGGATCTTCCGGGCATCGAGCGGCGAATTCTCGCGCGGTGGAGCGCCGACGAAACCTTCGAAACCAGCGTCGATCAGCGTCCGGAGAACAACGAGTACGTCTTCTATGACGGTCCCCCGTTCGCCAACGGCCTCCCTCATCACGGTCACCTGCTCACCGGCTACGTGAAGGACGTGGTGCCGCGCTACCAGACCATGAAGGGCAAGAAGGTCGAGCGTCGCTTTGGCTGGGACTGCCACGGTCTGCCCGCGGAGATGGAAGCCGAGAAGGATCTCCCGGTCAGCGGCCGCGCCTCGATCATCGAGTACGGCATCGAGCGGTTCAACGAGTACTGCCGCACCTCGGTGCTGAAGTACACCCAGGAGTGGGAGAAGACGGTCACCCGTCAGGCCCGCTGGGTCGATTTCGAGAACGACTACAAGACCATGGACCTCGACTACATGGAGTCGGTCATGTGGGCGTTCAAGCAGCTGTGGGACAAGGGGCTGATCTATCAGTCCAACCGCGTGCTGCCCTACAGCTGGGGAGCGGAGACCCCGCTGTCCAACCACGAGATCCGGCTCGACGACGCCACGCGCCCTCGCCAGGACCCGGCGGTCACCGTCGCGTTCGAGCTCGACGACGCGTCGGGCATCCCCGGCGACGCCGCCTCGCCGGCGAAGGTCCTCGCCTGGACCACCACGCCGTGGACCCTCCCGTCGAACCTCGCCCTCGCGGTCGGCCCCGACCTCGACTACGCGGTCATGGCCGACGCCGACGGCTCGCGCTATGTGCTCGGCGATGCGGTCACCGACAAGTACGACAAGCAGCTCGAGAACGCCACCCACGTCGGCACCGTGAGGGGCGCCGATCTCGTCGGCCGCACCTACACGCCGATCTTCCCGTACTTCGCCGACATGGCCGAGGTCGACCCGTCCAAGCCCCACCATGGCACCGAGCGGGCGTTCCAGATCCTCGCCGGCGACTTCATCGACACCACCGAAGGCACCGGCGTCGTGCACATGGCGCCCGGCTTCGGTGAGGACGATCAGCGGGTGGTCGGCGAGGCCGGCATCGGCATGGTCGTGCCCGTCGACGACTCCGGTCGCTTCACCGACGACGTCGTCGAGTGGGCCGGCGAGAACGTACTCGAGTCCAACAGCGGGATCATCAAGCACCTGCGCGAGACCGGTCAGCTGGTCCGCCACGACAGCTACACCCACAACTATCCGCACTGCTGGCGCACCGACACGCCGATCATCTACAAGGCGATGCCGTCCTGGTACGTGAAGGTCACCGACATCCGTGACCGGATGCTCGAGACCAACCAGGAGATCAACTGGGTTCCCAGCCACATCCAGAACGGCCGCTTCGGCCAGTGGCTCGAAGGTGCCCGCGACTGGTCGATCAGCCGCAACCGCTTCTGGGGTTCACCGATCCCCGTCTGGGTCAGCGACAACCCCGACTACCCGCGCATGGACTGCTACGGCAGCCTCGACGAACTCGAAGCCGACTTCGGGGTTCGTCCCGACAATCTCCATCGCCCCTTCATCGACGAGCTGGTTCGGCCGAACCCCGACGACCCGACCGGGCAGTCGATGATGCGGCGCGTCCCCGAAGTGCTCGACTGCTGGTTCGAATCGGGTTCGATGCCGTTCGCACAGGTCCACTATCCGTTCGAGAACAAGGACTGGTTCGACGAGCACTTTCCGGCCGACTTCATCGTGGAGTACATCAACCAGTCGCGCGGCTGGTTCTACACCCTCCACGTGTTGGCGACGGCGCTGTTCGACCGTCCCGCCTTCCAGAACGTCATCTGTCACGGCATCTTGCTCGCCGACGACGGCGCCAAGCTCTCCAAGAAGCTGCGCAACTACACCGAGCCAGAGCTGATCTTCGAGAACCAGGGATCCGACGCGCTGCGCTGGTACTTCATGTCGACCAACATCGTGCGCGGCGGCGACACCCGCATCTCCGACCAGGCGATCGACGATGTCGTACGCCAGGTGATCCTGCCGATCTGGAACGCCTACTCGTTCTTCACGCTGTACGCGAACGTCGAGGGCCATCGAGCCACGTTCCGAACCGACAGCCCCGAACTCCTCGACCGTTACATCCTCGCCAAGACGGGCGCGCTCGTCGCCGCCGTCGAGACGAACATGGACGAGTATGACCTGCCTGGCGCCGCGATGGAGATCCAGTCGTTCATCGATGCGCTCAACAACTGGTACATCCGCCGCAGCCGTGACCGCTTCTGGGGCACCGGCGACAACACCGGCGCCGACGTCGACGGCCTCGACACGCTCTACACCGTGCTCGTCACACTCGTGCAGGTCGCTGCGCCGTTCCTGCCGATGATCACCGAAGAGATCTGGTCCGGGCTGACGGGCGGCGATGCCGAGCTGCCCGAGTCGGTGCATCTGTCCGATTGGCCGTCGCTCGACGCCTACCCGGCCGACGCCGATCTCGTCGCCGCGATGGACCGGCTGCGCGACGTTGCCTCGACTGGCCTGCGCCTGCGCGAGGATCAGGGTCTTCGGGTGCGGCTTCCGCTCGCCTCGATCACCGTCGCCGGACGCGATGCATCGACCCTCGAGCCGTTTGCGGAGCTGTTGCGCGATGAACTCAACGTGAAAGACGTCCACGTCACCGAAGAGATCGGCACCCTCGCTACATTCATCCTGCGCCCTGACGGCAAGGCCCTCGGTCCCCGTCTCGGCAAGGAGGTGCAGGCGGTGTTCGGCGCGGCCCGATCCGGTGACTGGACAGCCAACGATGACGGTTCGGTCGACGTCGCGGGCCACACGCTCGCCGCCGACGAGTACGAACTCGCGCTCGAGTCACCTGAAGGCGTTGTCGCCGCGGCGTTGCGGTCGAACGATGCCGTCGTCACGCTCGACACCGACGTCACGCCCGAGCTCGAAGCGGAGGGTTTGGCCCGCGACGTCGTGCGGGAGATCCAGAACGCCCGCAAGGCTGAGGACCTCGTCGTCACCGACCGCATCGACATCTGGATCGATGTCGCCTCCGACGCCGTGGCCGCGGCCATCGGCAACCACGAGACCTACATCGCCGAGCAGGTGCTGGGCACGTCGATCACGATGGGCGCCGGGGCCGACGACCTCACGGTGCATGACGCCAAGGTCGGCGGCGACGTCCTGCGCTTCTCGCTGAAGGTCAGCTGATCATTGCGGTTGGCTCGGCTCGTCAGGTCGCGGCGGGCGCTGCTGCCCGTGCTGGTGGCGGCGGTTGCGGCCGCGGGCTGCTCGAGCGCGCCAGATGCGACGCTTTCACCCACGTCAACCATTCCTGTCGCTGACGCCGAAGAAGCTTCGACGCCCACCACATCATCGCCAACGACGACGACGCCAACGACAACGACGATGGGGGCGGTGCCCACGCACGGCGCCGGCACCCCGCTCGATCAGGTCTCGATCTCCCCGGTCAGCGACATCGCCGCCGATGGCCGTTCGATCGTGGTGGACACCGACGACCCCACCCACGTTGGCTGTGTTGCCGACCTGATCGCCGGTGAACTCGTCTGGTGCCAGATCGTCGGGCTCCTCGGCACCGTCGGTGGCAATCAGCCGATCGGGCATGACCGCATCGCCTGGGCCCCAAGCCTCGACCGCGCTGCGCTCAGCCCGGGTGCGAACGCCGATCTGAGCATTCTCGATCTCGACGCGATGGAGGCGCTGAACATCCACGACGACGGCGGCTGGGACTCCGCCGTCGACAACCTCGGTGACTTTCCGACGGACCACACACCGATTTGGCTCGACGATTCGTCCATTGCGGTGGTGCAGAGTTTCGAGGGCAACCGCTGGCTACTCGTGATCGACGCCGCAACCGGGGACGAGCACAAACGGGTGCCGCTGTGGGGCGCCGGGGACCGCTTCAATGCGTTTGCGCCGATCATCGGCGACGGCCGAGGGGGCGTGTTGCTTTCGTTCGGCCAGATGATCTGGCGAGTCGACCTCGACAGCGAGGCAGTGGAGTTCGTTGTCGACTATGCGTTCGATTACGCCGAGGAGATCGGATCGAGCATCGTTGGAGATCTCGAGCCCATCGTCGTTCTCGCGGACGGGCGCCTGCTCGTTTCCAGCCCGCTCGTTCGGGGTGAGTTGGCGAGCGGTCAGGCCGAACCGAGCAACTCGTTCATGTTTGTGCTCGACACCGAGTCCGGCGAGCTGACCCCCGTGTTCGACACGACCAACCCAACCATTGGACCGGGAGAGGTGTGGCTGTCCCCTGACGGCGCTCACCTGATCCTGAGCTGGGCGGACCCGGCCCAGCGAACCCCGAACGGCACGCCACAACGTCAACTCGTGCGAGTGCCGACCAAAACGATCTTTCCGATCGATCCGCGGGAGGTGGAGTCGGTCGATGTGCCAGTGGGCGGCATCGGACCGGAATACGAACCAATCGTTCACGGTGTCCGGCGGTGGACCGAGGACGGCACCATCGGGGTGAAACTCGGAGGGACCCTCGTCTTGGTCGACGTCCGCTGATCATTCTGGGTACGCCACCACCCGGATTCCGGGTCGTGGCGTACCCAGAACGCAGTTGGCTAGTTCCGGGAGCCGGGCATGTTGCGGTAGATGTACTGGACGATGTCGTCGGGGTTGCGCGACTGCATCATCAACTCGCCCGGCCCGGTGAAGACGAAGACCAGGCCCTCGCCGGTCTTGGCCGACTTCATCAGCGATTCGCTGGCCCGCTTCAGCTCCATCTGGACACTCTCACCGAACGCCACCATGTGGTTGGTGTCGACGACCACCTGCTGGCCCGGCTGCAGCTCGAACCGGTCAAGCGCGCCATACGTCGACAGCACGACCTTGCCGCTGCCGCTCGCGCGCAGCAAGAAGCCACCTTCGCCGCCGAACAGGTTCTTCATCCCGCCCCACTGGGTGTCGATCTCGACCCCTTGCTCGGAGCACAGGAACGAGCCCTTCTGGATGAGCAGCGGCTTGTCGGGCGTGACGTCGAAGACGGTGATGTCGCCGGGCAGCGACGGCGCAAAATCGATCCAGCCGCCATGGCCGGGCGCCGTCGCCGTCGTGATGAAGAGTGATTCGCCACCGAGGACGCTGCGTTTCAGGCCTTTCATCAGGCCACCCTCGATCTTGGCGTCGAGGTTCATGTCGGCTGCCATCGCCATCATCGCGCCGGACTCCGCCCGGATTGCCTCCGACGGGTCGAGGATGGCGCGGGCCACCGAGAACGAAGGGTTGTGTCGCAGCTGGATCTCCATGCGGCGATCGTAGATCGATAGCGTCGGGCCGTGGCCTCACCACGTGTCTCGCTCAACCAACCCGGCCGGGCCGACGCCGACGAATTCCTGGCTGCGGTCGCCGCCAGCACCGAGCTCCACCATCCGTGGGTCTTTCCGGCCGACGAAGCCCGCCGCTACCTCGCGTACATGCGGACCCGCCGCCGCAACGACCAGTGGGGTGCGCTCGTGCGGACGGTCGAAGACGGGCGACTCGTCGGCGTGATCAACATCAACAACATCGTGCGAGGCAGCCAGCGCAGCGGTGCGCTCGGCTACTACGCCTTCCTCGGCGGCGAACATCGGGGGTTGATGACCGAAGCCCTCGGCCAGGTACTCGACCTCGCCTTCGATCGTCACGAACTCGGCCTGCATCGTCTCGAGGCGAACATCCAACCCGGCAACGAGCCCTCGCAACGCCTCGTCCAACGGCTCGGCTTTCGACACGAGGGCTTCTCGCCCGCCTTCCTCTACATCGATGGGGACTGGCGAGACCATGATCGCTGGGCCATCACCGCCGACATGTGGCAGGGTCGCAGCCATGACTGAACCACGGGTTGCGCTCGTCACCGGCGGCGCGCGCGGTATCGGTGCAGCCGTCGCCCGGCGGCTCCACGAGCAGGGCCGCAGGGTCGCCGTGGCCGACCTGCTGATCGACGAGGCAACGACCGTGGCCGACACGATCGATGGACGTGCCTATCGCTGCGACGTCACCGACTCCGACGGTGTCCGCGACCTGGTCGGCGCCGTCAACGCCGATCTCGGATCGGTCGACATCCTCGTCAACTGCGCCGGGTTCGACCGGTTCGTGCGCTTCGTCGACACCGATGAGGACTTCTGGGACACGATCATCGACATCAACTACAAGGGCACGCTGCGGACCTGCCACGCCGTCCTACCCGCCATGACCGAACGGGGCTGGGGCCGCATCGTCAACTTCGCAAGCGACGCCGCCCGCGTCGGCAGCTCGCTCGAATCGGTTTACGCCGGCGCCAAAGCAGGAGTCATCGGCTTCACCAAAACGATCGCCCGAGAGACCGTGAAGAAGGGCGTGACCTGCAACGTCGTGTGTCCCGGACCGACCGACACGACCCTGATTCGCGAGATGGGCGAACAGGGCGAATTGCCCGCCAAGATCGTCGGCGGGCTCGATCGAGCCATGCCGATCGGGCGCATGGCCCAACCCGACGAGATCGCCTACGGCGCTGCCGTGTTCACCCACGACGACGCCAACTTCATCACCGGCCAAACCCTGTCGGTGAGCGGCGGCCTCACGATGGCATAAACCACCGCTCATCGACGCCCGCCGTCGATAGCGTCCCGGCGTGCCGTACCAGCTCGCCGCCCTCATCGCCGCCGGCATGTGGGCGACCTCCAGCATCATCGCCACCGACGTCGTCCGCCGAATCGGTGGGCCCCGATTCACACGGATTCGGATGGTCGTCGTCAGCGTCGTGCTGAGCATCGTGGTCACCATCCAAGGCGGCTGGTCGAGCCTCGCCAGCGACGATCTGTGGCTGCTTGCCGTCTCTGGGCTGGTCGGGCTGACCATCGGCGACATCGCACTCTTCACCGCCATGTCGCAGATCGGCCCGCGCCGAACGTCGGTGCTGTTCACTGCGAACGCGCCGATGGCCGCCATCGGCGGGGTGTGGCTCTTCGGGGAGACGTTCGATCTCGTCTCTGGCACCGGCGCCACCCTCACGGTGATCGGGATTCTGTTGGCCGTCGTCTACGGCAACCGAGCCGGCGCAAGCGACACGTTCGAGAAGATCGAGGGCTCCTTGCCGGTCGGTGCTGCGTGGGGCGCGATCGGGGCGCTCGGCCAGGCGGTCGGGGCGCTCGCGGCCAAACCAATCCTCGACGATGGCGCCGACACCCTCGCTGTCGCAGCATCACGGGCGATCATCGGCACGGTCGCCATGTGGATCGTGGCTCGCCCGACCGACAATCGGCTCGGCGCCACCCGGCGCGGCCCGATCACCCGGCGAGACTGGCTGATCATCGTGATCAGCGGCACGATCGCCATGGTGATCGGCCAGTCGCTCGTGCTGTACGCCCTCGGTGAAGGCGACGCCGGCATCACCACCATCTTGTCGTCGACCACGCCGGTGCTCCTGCTGCCCGCATTGTGGGTGCTGACCAAGAAGCCGCCGACGATCGGTGCATGGATCGGGGCCGGATTGTCGGTACTCGGAACATCGCTGCTCATCTGACCGCACTAGCGTCGCGAGATGCGCCGACCCGTCTCGCTCTTTGTCGCTGTCGTCCTCGCCCTCGTCGCCGCCGCCTGCGGTGGCGCCACCGACGACACTGCGTCGACCGGTAACGACGGCGACGAGGGCACCACCACAACCACCGTCGCATCGACCACGACGACGGCCGCAACCGCCGAAACGACAACCACCGCCGCGGCCGCCACAACAACATCCACCACCACTGCTCCGGAGACAACCACGACGACAACGACGACGGTTCCATCGGCGGTGACCCTGCCGACCGTCGCCACCGCGGAGCTGCCAGATCTCGTCGTCGCGTGGGGCAACGAAACCGGCGCGCCGCTCGACCTTGCGCAGCGACTCATCGGCTTCCCGCTCGAAATCGCCCCGCCTGGTGCGACGACACCAGCGGCTGTCGATCTCCGCCTCCGGGTCGCCGACGACGGCGCGTGGCGATGGGAATGGTCCTACTCGGCGTTCGCGGCAGCCGGCACCGTGCAAGACATCGACACCGAACTGCCCGAGGGCGGGCCGGGAACGATCGAAGGCCGCCTCCACTACGACCCGCTCTTCGAAGCGCTCGGCTGGCGCAACGTCGGTCAAGTCATCAGCGACCCGAGCAGCGGTGGCGGCGGGCCCCAATCGGTGAACTGGGCCTACTCGTTCAACGGCGAGAACCTTCAGATCGGTGGCATCGCCACCCAACCGACCTCGGCGCGAGCGTGGGTCGATGAAGACATCGGTTTCAACGAAACCGAAGGCAACCCGGGCCATCGGGTCGACATCAACGCGGAGGTCTCGTCCGGCTCGATCCCCACACCGTTGATCGCCTCCCTGCTCTCGAACCTTCCGACCGTCGATGGAGAGTTGATCGCACTGTCGCTGCGCTCGTTCACGCGAAGCCCCGACAGCTTCAACGCCGACGAGGGGCTGCGCTATCTCGTTTTGTCGGTCGAATGGCAACTGAACAGCGCCGACCCGGAAGCCGCGGGTGCGCGGTATCTCTCCGCGCTCTCCAACTCGGTGCTGCAAGAGGGGGACGAGAGCTTCTTCGACGAAGGGGTCATCGAGGTCCGGCCGCCCTCCGTCGGGGGAAGCCGAGATTGGCAACAGTCGGTCGTCTTGCTCGACCGGTACCTCGGCACGATCTCCATGGACCAGGGAGACAACGGGGCGGTGATCGCCGAGCTCGACATCGATCTCGAACCGAATCGAGAGATCCTCACCCTCCCCGAGAGCTGATCGGAATCGGGCGGCTGATGACGGCTGCCCAGAAGAAACAGGCACTTTGACCTATAGTTCTCGTGCCGGGCGGTCGAAGGATCCATCGTGACTCTGACCGCATCAGACGCCCGCCATCTCCTCCGGCGCGCCGGGTACGGCGGCCTCGACAGCGAGGTTGCCAATCTCACCGGCCGAAGCCGAGCCGACGCCGTTGCCATCGCAACGACCACGAGCGGCACGCCCGACGCTCACGACGTCCCCCTCGTCGCCGGCACCAACCGCACCGGAGAACGCCGCATGCTGGCCCGGTGGTGGGTCGACCAGATGGCCAACTCGCCCGCACCGGTCGTCGAGCGGCTCATGTACTTCTGGCACAGCCACTTCGCCAACACCTCAGATCGGGTGCGTGACCAGCGCAACATGCGAAATCAGCACTGGCTGTTTCGGCGCTACGGGCTCGGCCCGTTCCGAGAGCTGTTGCAGCGGGTCGCGATCGACCCGGCCATGCTCATCGATCTCGACAATGCGTCCAACGTCGCCGGCGACGAGCAAGAGAACTTTGCGCGAGAGCTGATGGAGCTCTACACGATCGGCAACGGCATGTTCAGCGAGGACGAGGTCATCGCCATGGCCCGGGCCTGGACCGGCCACAACCTCGAACCGGGCGCGAAACCTCCCGCTTACCAGTTCCACTCCAACCGTCACGACAAACACGAAAAGACGCTGTTCGGCCTCACCCGAAAGTGGGACGGCCCAGAGACGATCGACGAACTCGTCGACGGTGCTCGCAAAGACCAGACCGCCTGGTATCTCGCCACCAAGCTCTGGCGGGAATTCGGCGACCCGGCGTGGGCATCGGCCGAGCTGATCACCCATCTCGCCGAGACATGGAAGAACAGCGACGGAAACGCCCTCGCCGTGATCCGAGCGATCTTCCTGCGCGACGAATTCTGGGCGCCCGAGCGACGCTACGCCGTCGTGAAACAGCCAATCGCGTGGATGGTCGAGCTCGAGCGGCGCACCGGCATCCACCTGAACCAGAACCGGCTCGACAGTCGCGGTTCGGTGATGGGCCAGCAGCTCTTCTTGCCACCATCGGTTGCGGGTTGGGGCCACAACGGTGCCTGGCTCTCGGCCTCGGCCGTGCTCGGCCGGGCTCGCCTGATGCGAGAGCTCGGCGACGGCATCCAGAAATCCGGCCTCTTCTCCGGGCTCAAAGACGAGACCCCAGCCGCCGCCGCCGGCCGCATCTTGTCGGTGTTCGGCGTGCCCGATGCCAGCGACCAAACCGTTGCGGTGGTCACCGAGTGGTGCACCAACGCACGAGAAGAACTCAACAGCTACTGGTACGAACGAGAAGCGGGACGCTTCGGCGCCCTGCTCCCGGAGGTCAACCTCGCATGACGCTCACCCTCACCCGCCGCGGCTTCCTCGGTGCCTCCGGTGCCACCGGGCTCGCCGCCACCCTGCCGTTGTCCGTTCTCGCCAAGGCCGCCGGGGCCGCACCACCCGGCCCGACCGACGGCATTGTCTTGACCGTGTTCCTTCGAGGTGGCAACGACTCGCTCAACACGTTCGGACCATTCGGCAATGGCACGTACAACGATCAACGCCTGTCACTCGCAATCAATCCGGGCAGCGCCCACGACGCCGGCGGCGGTCTCTACTTCCACCCGTCGCTCAGCTACCTGCATCAGCGTTGGAACGCCGGCGATGTCGCGATCATCCCTGGAATCGGCGAGCCCAACAACGACCGCAGCCACTTCACATCGACGTCCACCTGGATGAGCGGCGTGTTGCCAGGAGACGGCAGCCAGTCAACCGGTTGGATGGGCCGCTGGCTCGACACGAAGGGCATCGAGGTGCTCGGTGCGAGCGTCGACGGCGGCACCCCGAAACAGATCCGGGGCGCCAGCTCGAGCGTCGTTGGCGTCAGCCGTAGCAAGGGCAACCTGCTGCCCACCGGCTCACGCGAACAGCCGGTCAACGTCGCGCTGCGAGCACACACCGGCGGCGGGTTGAGCCCGATGGGCGACGCCTTCGGCGCGGCGCTCAACGACGCAGCGCGGTTCTCCGCCGACCAGCTCCCGTTGTACGCCGAGGGGATCGAGCGCAGCGAAGACCGGTTCACCGCCGACCTGCAGCGGGCAGCGCACCTTCTCAACCTGGGCCTGGGCGTCCGGTGCGTTTCCGCCACGCTCGGCGGGTTCGACACCCACTCCAACCAGGCCGACCGCCACGCGGGGCAGCTCGCATCTCTCGACGGTGGGCTGCGTGGGTTCTTCGAGACCTTGCTACCGGCGCTGCACAACCAGACGACCGTGCTGGTCGTGTCGGAATTCGGTCGCCGACTGCGCCGCAACAATTCCAACGGCACCGATCACGGCGCCGCCGGTGTCGCCTTTGTCTTGGGCAGCAAGGTCAACGGCGGCCTCATCGGCGAATATCCGTCGCTCACCGACGTCACCCGCCGAGGCGACCTCAAACACAATGTCGACTTCCGCAGCCTCTACGCCACCGTGCTCGACACCTGGATGGCCGCCGACCCCCAGCAGATCCTGGGTGGGAGCAGCCCTTCGACCCTCTCTGGCTTGTTCACCGGCGGCCCGGCAGGCACCGGTGTGGCCGGATTCCTCGATGCCCAAGCCGGCAGCTATTACGCCGGCGCATTGCAATGGGCAGTCGCCAACGAGGTCGTCGGGGGTACGACCGCGACGACATTCGAGCCCCATCGCCAAATGACCCGAGCCGAGTTCGCCGCGATCCAGTGGCGAGCCGCCGGCCAGCCACTGCCCCAGGGGCCGAACCCGTTCGTCGATGTGCCGAATGGCGACTGGTTCACCAACGCCGTGTTGTGGATGGTGGAGCAGGGCATCACGAGCGGCACGTCGCCCACCACGTTCCATCCCCACCGCACACTGACGCGCGCCGAATGCGCAACGTTCATGTGGCGACGTCGGGGTCGACCGAGCGCCACCACGGTCCAGAACTTCAGCGATGTCGGCGACGGGCGCTTCTACACCAACGCGGTGAAGTGGATGGCCTCAGAAGGCATCACCACCGGTACGACACCGACGACGTTCTCACCGCACGACAATGTCGATCGGGCGCAGGCGGTGACGTTCCTTCACCGCGAACAGACCCGCCTGAACTGAATCGGATGATCAGTCGACGCGGCGGCCGTCCTCGACCAGGTTGATCTCATACAGGACCTTGTCGAGGGCGTCGCTGGCCGCGATCGTGCTGTAGCGCAACGGGTTCTCCGGCGTCACCGTGCTTGGCAACGGGGCCAGGATCGTCCACGGGGTCGGGTGAGCGAACTGAACGACCGAATACCGGTCGCCTTGCTGGCCGGCACCAGACACGACCCGGTGGATGCCCGACGGGATCATGCCGTTGCTGAGCCGCTCGAGCATGAGCCCGGTGTTGATGATCGCCGACCCTTCGGGCGGCGCCACATCGAGCCATTCACCGGCATCAGTCTTGAGTTGGAGACCCGCCGCAGTTGCTCTCGGCAACGCGGTGATCAGATTGATGTCGGCGTGCTCGCCCGCCCACACGTGCTGTTCACCTGGGGCTTGCTCCATCGCCGGGTAGTGGATGGCCCGCGTCAGGGTGGCGCCGTCGGTGAGCATCTCGTCGAAAAACATCTCGTGAGCGCCGAGACCGACCGCAATGATGCGCAAGACCCGGCGTTGCAGATCCGCAACCGTGTGGTGGAACGTCATCAAGGTGTCGTGGACGCCGGGCAGGTCGGCCTCGGGCAGCGTCGGCGGACCGTACCGGTGGGGATACTTGGCCCGCAGCGGGTGACCTTCGCCGAGCGGGGCACCCCAGTTGAGCATCTCTTTCCAGTCGGGCACGTCAGCGACCGCTGCGGTTTCGACCAACAAGCCCGTGTAGCCGCTCTGGCCGTTGGAGCCGGGAACGACATAGGTCTCTTTGCGGGCCTGGGGAAGCGTGAAGAACGCTTCGAGCTGGGCGTAGGCCGCATCGATCAGGTCGACTGAGAGGTCATGATCGACGAACACGAAGCCCGACCGCAGGCTGCGAAGCACCCCATCGACGACAGCTGCACGCTGATCGGCGCTGCCTCGTTCAAAGGCGAGGAGATCGACGTCGAGGATGTCCATGGCGCAACCCTACCGTTCGCGCTCGAGCCCGATTGCGGCGAGCTGAGTGGAACCAGGACCGACGTTCGTGTGACGCTGATGCCATGAGCGACCGCCCAAAACCTCGTGCCGGGGCCGACGACGTCCTGGCCAAGATCGTCACCAAGGACTGGTTCCGGTCGATCGCGCCGAAGGTCATCCCGCCGATGCATCGAGCGATGAATCGGTTCACCCGCGGACGGTTCGTCCCCGGCGCTGGGCTCGTGCTCTACACGATCGGCGCGAAGTCAGGTCAGCGGCGAGAAACCCCGCTCGAGGCGGTGCCGAGCGACGGCAACAGCTGGGTGATCGTCGGATCGAACTTCGCCCGTGAGCATCACCCCGCGTGGACCGGGAACCTCATCGCCCACCCTGACTGCGAAATCCTGGTGCGGGGCACGACGATGACGGCCCGGGCGACCTTGCTCGATGGGGACGAGCGCGATGCGGCCTGGCAAGAAGCGCTTGCCCACTTCGGCGGATGGCAGGCCTACACCGACATCACCGACCGGTCGTTTCGGATCTTTCGGCTGTCGCCGACCTGACGTCGACGGGCGACTCACTCGGTTTCGAACGAGCGCGCCAGTCTCGGCAGCACGGCAGAGAGCACCTCGATCTCTTGCTCCGTCAGCCGGTCGATGAACGCTTCGCGGACCGCTGCGACATGGCCCGGGGCGGTGGTTTCGAGTTTCGACCGGCCTTCGCTGGTCAGTTGCACCCACCAAACGCGTGCGTCGGTGTCGCACCGGACCCGCTCCACGAACCCATCACGGGCCAACCGGTCGATGCGTTGCGAGATTCGACTCGGTGAATTGGTGACCGATGACGCCAGATCCGACATCCGAAGCCGGTGGTGGTCGGCCTCAGACAATCGCACGAACACCTCGTAGTCATCGGTGGTCAGCCCGGCGTCGTCTTTGAGCTGACGGTCGGTGGCGGCGAGGACGCGGCGGCTGGCATCGATCCAGCCACGCCACGCGGTCTGTTCGGTGTCGCTCAACCACGGGATCTCAGCCATCGTCGAAACCCTAGCGTTTCGTTGCTTCAACCTTGAACGAGCGGGGTGCGGAGCCCTCGTCCCACACCGAAAACCACAGGGCTGTTGACGAGCGCACCGGAAATTACACACAGGTTGTGGACAGCACCCGGTTTGCCGCTACATGGCGCGCAATGTCACGCTTGGTGGTTTGGGGAAACACCGCATTTTCGTTGAAATGTTGGGGATTTCGAGGATTGTGTGCTCTCCCCCTTGACGGGCATGTAATTCGCCATGTGTACTTACACACCCGGCTACTTCGGCTGGGCGAGACGATGGTCGGCCGAGGGCCATCGGTGGGCTCGTTTGGTGATCTCGGCGCGGCTTGAGGGGTACCCATGGCGATCACGGAAGACCGGCTGTCAGCAGTCGGCAACAACGACACGACGGTCGAAGCGGCCACGACGATGCGGGTGAAGAAGCGCAACGGCGCGCTCGAACCTGTGGATCTGAACAAGATCGTCAACGCTGTCGCTCGAGCATCAGAGGGGCTGATGGGGGTCGACCCGATGGTCGTCTCGACCCGCACGATCTCCGCGCTCGCCGACGGCGCCACCACCCAAGAGCTCGATGAGCTGTCGATCCGCACAGCGGCGGGCCTCATCGTCGAAGAACCCAACTACTCCAAGCTCGCGGCCCGCCTGCTCGGCACCTACATCGACAAAGAGGTCCGCAACCAGAATGTGCCGTGGTTCTCTGAGTCGGTGACCCTTGGCCACACGCTCGGACTCATCGGCGACGACGTCCTCGAGTTCGTCACCACCCACGCCCCCGAACTCAACGCTGCGATCGACTCCCAGCGCGACAAGAACTTCGAGTTCTTCGGCCTCCGCACGGTCTATGACCGCTATCTCCTGCGCCACCCGGAGACCCGCAAGGTCATCGAGACCCCGCAGTACTTCTTCTTGCGCGTGGCTTGCGGCCTGTCCACCAACGCCGACGAAGCCATCCAGTTCTACGACCTGATGTCGTCGCTGGCCTACCTCGCCTCGAGCCCGACCCTGTTCAACTCGGGAACGACGCACCCGCAGATGTCGAGTTGCTACCTGCTCGACTCACCCGAGGACTCCCTCGAAGGCATCTACAAGCGCTACACCGACATCGCCCGGCTCTCGAAGTTCGCCGGTGGTATCGGCGTCGCATGGCATCGAATCCGCTCCAAGAACAGCCTGATCGTCGGCACCAATGGCCTCAGCAACGGCATCGTCCCGTGGCTCAAGACCCTCGACGCCTCCGTCGCTGCCGTCAACCAGGGCGGTCGCCGCAAGGGAGCGGCATGTGTCTACCTCGAGAGCTGGCACGCCGACATCGACCAGTTCCTCGAACTGCGCGACAACACCGGCGACCACGCCCGCCGCACCCACAACATCAACCTCGCCAACTGGATCCCCGACCTGTTCATGGAACGGGTCGAGAAGGACTGGCAGTGGAGCCTCTTCGATCCAAAGAAGGTCCCGGAGCTGATCGACACCTTCGGCGATGAATTCCGGTCGATCTACGAACAGGCCGAAGCCGACGGCAAGTTCGAACGGCAGGTCCCGGCCCGTCAGCTCTATCAGCGCATGATGAAGTCGCTGGCCGAGACCGGCAATGGCTGGATGACCTTCAAAGACGCCAGCAACGAAAAGTGCAACCAGACCGGGCCAGGTCTGGCGGAATCTGCCGAAGGCAGCAACCAGCAACGCAACGCCCGTGACCGGGTCGTGCACCTGTCGAACCTGTGCACCGAGATCCTCGAGGTCACCTCACAGTCCGAAACCGCCGTGTGCAACCTGGGTTCGGTCAATCTCGGCGAGTTCGTGGTCGAATCCGAAGGCGTCGTGGCGATGGACTACCAGCGCCTCGGCGAGGTCGTCCGCCAGGTCGTGCCGTTCCTCGACCGGGTGATCGACATCAACTTCTACCCGACCGACGAAGCCGGCGTCTCCAACGAACGGTGGCGCCCGATCGGCCTGGGCTTGATGGGTTTGCAAGACGTCTTCTTCAAGATGGGCGTGCCGTTCGACTCGCCCACCGCCCGCAACGTCAGCCGGCGCATCTCCGAGGAGATCTACTTCAACGCCTTGTGGGCGTCGACCGAGCTCGCCGAGGCCAACGGTGCCCACGCCGCCTTCGCGGAGACCCGAGCCGCTGCCGGCGACCTCCAGTTCGACCTGTGGGGCGTCGAGCCCTCCGACGCCGAACGTTGGGCACCGCTGCGTGAGCGCATCGAGCAACACGGTCTGCGCAACTCGCTCATGATCGCCATCGCTCCGACCGCCACGATCGCATCGATCGCCGGCTGCTACGAGTGCATCGAGCCCCAGGTCTCCAACCTGTTCAAGCGCGAAACCCTTTCGGGTGAGTTCATGCAGATCAACCGCTACCTGGTGAAAGAGCTCCAGCGACGCGGCCTGTGGGACGCCCAGATGATCGCCGACGTGAAGAAGTCCGAGGGCTCGATCCAAGACATTGCTCGGATTCCCGAAGATCTCAAGGCCGTGTACCGCACGGCGTGGGAGATCCCGATGAAGAGCCTGATCGAGATGGCCGCCGACCGCGGTGCCTTCATCGACCAGAGCCAGTCGCTCAACCTCTTCATGGAGTCGCCCACCATCGGCAAGCTCTCGTCGATGTACATGTACGCCTGGAAGGCCGGTCTCAAGACCACCTACTACCTGCGTTCTCGTCCGGCGACCCGGATCAACAAGACCACCACCAACGGCGGTGGCAACGGCGGCCCCAGCGGCGGTGGTCAGCCGGCCCCAGAGAAGAAGACGTTCACCGATGAAGAGGCCATCGCCTGCTCATTGGAGAACCCCGAAGCATGTGAGGCGTGCGACTAATGGCACTGGCAGAAGATCACTCTGGCTTCCCGGCCAGCGACGGCAACGCGGCGCTCTCGGGCGCAACCCATGCCGAACGAAGCGGCGACACAACGCTGGGCCATTCGGCGGGTGGCGTTCGTCAAAACATCCTCGATCCCGGCTTCGACCTCACGTTGCGGCCAATGCGGTACCCGCAGTTCTTCGAGATGTACAAGGACGCGATCAAAAACACCTGGACGGTGGAAGAGATCGACTTCTCCGATGACCTGACCGATCTCGATCGCAAACTGATGCCGGCCGAGAAGCATCTCATCAGCCGTCTGGTTGCCTTCTTCGCCACCGGCGACTCGATCGTGGCCAACAATCTGGTGCTCAACCTGTACCAGCACATCAACGCTCCCGAAGCCCGGATGTACCTGAGCCGTCAGCTCTATGAAGAAGCGCTGCACGTGCAGTTCTACTTGAACCTGCTCGACAACTACATCCCCGACCACGAGGAACGAGCAGAGGCCTTCGCCGCGGTCGAGAACATCCCGTCGATCAAGGCCAAAGCCGACTTCTGCTTCAAGTGGATGGGCGATGTGCCCGACGGGCCATTGCAGACCGAAGAGGACCGCAAGCGGTTCCTCATGAACCTGATCTGCTTCGCCACCTGCATCGAAGGGCTGTTCTTCTTCGCAGCGTTCGCCTACGTCTACTTCCTGCGCAGCAAAGGTCTGCTCAACGGCCTTGCCGCCGGCACCAACTGGGTGTTCCGCGACGAGTCGATGCACATGAACTTCGCCCTCGAAGTCATCAACACGGTCCGAGCCGAAGAGCCCGGACTGTTCGATGAAGATCTCGGCCAGCGCATCACTGCCATGCTGGAAGAAGCGGTCGATGCGGAGTTCACGTTCGCCGAGGACCTCCTCGGCGAGGGTGTGCCCGGCATGTCGACGGCCGACACCCGCACCTACCTGGAGTTCGTCGCCGATCAGCGCCTCAGCCAGCTGGGTCTGCAGAAGCGGTTCGGGTCGAGCAACCCGTTCGCCTTCATGGAACTGCAGGACGTACAGGAACTCTCCAACTTCTTCGAGCGCACCGTGTCGGCCTACCAGGTCGGCGTCGAAGGCGATGTCGCCTTCGACGAGGACTTCTGACCACACGGCGAATCACACCGAGCTTCCCCGAGCTTCGCCATACCGTCCGATTCACCACCGGACGTCACCCATGAACCGGCCGCCCTGCTCACCACAGGGCGGCCGGTTCGCGTCGTGACACCGACCGGTCCTCGGCCCGATTGTGCCGATTTCATTGACTCTCGACGAAACGCACCGACGGGGAGTCAACAGAGGCGGAATCTACGAAGGCGGGACGACATGTATCCGAATGCCGAGCGATTGGGCGTCGACCCCGAGACGTTGGAGTTACGACGGAACTTCATCGGGCTCGGTCCTCATGACCAGCAGGTGTTGCAGCCGCTGATCCCCTGGATGGCATCGGTGTCGGGGGATCTCGCCCGAGCGTTCTACGACATCCAGTTCGATTTCGGTCCGACCAAGCGTTTCTTCACCGATCACGCCCAGTCGGCAGGTCGCTCACTCGACAGTCTCCGCCAGGAGCTGGAGCAGGCACAGGCCAGCTATCTCGAGAGCGCCGTCGAGGGCGCGTTGTCGGGTTGGGATCTCACCTATTTCGAACGGCGGCTCCACATCGGGCTGGTACACGACCGCATCAACTTGCCGTTCAAGTGGTACGTCGGTAGCTACGCGCAATGGCAAGAGTTGCTTCGCATCGCATTGACCGAGCGCGCTGCGCAGCGCACACCAGTCGCCGCGCTCTCGACGACTCGAACGCCACGGTGGCGATGGATGATGCGACCGGCAGAGCGAGGCGAGACCGAGACAGCCGAAACAGAACCGTCTGTCGGCGAGATCATGCACTCGCTGAACAAGGTTTTCAACCTCGATCTGCAAGCGGTCGGCGATTCATTCCTGATGTCGACCCTCGAATCGCTGGGTCTCAGCATCGCAACGATCGACAGCAAGCCGGGCGAAGACCGGACCGAGTGTCTCGCCCAGGTCAAGGCACAACTCCACATGGTCGCCCAGGGCATTCCTCAGCTGACGACGAGCATCGCATCCGTCGCTTCTGCGCTCGACGAGCTGACCGCTTCGTCGCAGGAGATCTCGTCGAGCGTGTCGCACGTCTCGACCCTGTCGTCGCAGGCGCAACAAGACGCCGACACGGCGTCGGAAGCCATCGCGATGTTGAGCGAGACCAGCGAACGAATCGACGGGGTGTCGAGCACGATTTCGGTGATCGCCGAACAGACGAATCTGCTTGCGCTCAACGCCACCATCGAGGCGGCCCGGGCGGGTGAAGCCGGCAAGGGCTTCGCGGTCGTGTCGACCGAGGTGAAACAACTCGCCCGCCAGACCGCCGAAGCCACGTCGAGCATCGACGAACACATCAAAGAGATCCAAGATCAGGTTCGAGAGGTGGTCGGCTCGATCTCGGGAATCGTCGACAGCGTGTCGACGGTGAGCGACGCCCAGTCATCGGTGGCGAGCGCCACCGAAGAACAGGTTGCCGTCATTTCCCAGATCGGTGTGGACGCCGGAGATGCGGCGTCGGTTGCGACCAACATCGCCGGCGCAATCCAGGCGCGAGAGCAAGCCGTGGTCCCCTAGGAAACCACGATGGTTCCGGTGGCATCGAGCCCGACCTCGAGCACGACACCGCCTTCGCTGACCCATCCCCCGTCGATTCGCACGTCGAGCTGACCGAGGTCGAGCGGGACGACGACCGAGGTCGTCTCTCGGGGTCCGAGCGCGACCTTCGCGAACCCGACAAGGCGTCGACGCGGTCGCAGGTAGCGCGAGTCGGGTACGTGCCCGAACACGAAGACCACCGTCGAGCCCGATCGATCGGTCGGGTTCGTCACCTCGATCGTGACGGTCTCGTCCGCGCTGCGCTGCGCGCCGACGATCTCCGCCCCCGCATAGGAGAGACCGTGACCAAACGGCAGGTGCGCCTCGACCTCATGCTCATCGAGCCACCACTGGCCATGCAGGAGTCCGTAGGTGAACGAGGTGGCATCGCGGTCGAACGCAACCAGGTCGGCTTCATCTCGTGGCACGGCGAACGGCAACCGTCCTCCGGGCTCGGTACCGGTGATGATGTCGGCGAGGGCCGTGCCGCTTTCGGATCCGGCGTACCACAGCATCAAGGTGGCTTCAGGACTGTCGAGCCAGGGCATGACAACCGCGCTGCCTGCCACGACGGCGACGATCACACGGTCGTGAGCATCGCAGGCGGCCTCGATCAGCGCTTCGTCCTCGGCGCGGAGACCCAGGCTGCTGCGGTCACCACCGGCATGCCCCATCGCACCGTCGCCAACGCCCGCGCCACCGAGCATGGCGGTGACGGCGTCGGGATCGTCGGCGCCCACGACGGGATGGTCGATCGGCGGCATCATCGCCATGACGGTCTCCATCAGACCCGGGCCGAGGTATTCACCCTCGTCCCGCTTGGTGAAGCCCACCACGATCACGACCGCATCGGCACCTTCGACGATGCCGATGTCGTCGACAGCGTGGACCACCTCGGTCTCGGGGAGTGCCGCACGCAGGCCGGCCAGAGGCGTGACCGGGTCCGGGGTCGCCACGACATTGCTCGAACCGGCGTCTCCCAGGTTGGCGACATCGGCAAGCTCGCCCAACACCGCAACCCGATGCAGCTGGTCTGCGGCAAGTGGCAGCGTCCCATCATTGGTGAGCAGGACCGCGGAGGAGACAGCTGCTTCGCGCGCCAACGCGCGATGGGCATCGCTCCCCACGACCGAAATTGGAGGTTGGCTTTCGAACACGCGGTGGAAGCGCAACAGGGTCGCGATCGTCTCGATCACTCGAGCATCGATGTCCGCCACCGAGAGGCGACCATCGGCGACTGCGTCACCCAGCGCGACCGCTCGCTGCTGGGCGAACGGCATCTCGATGTTGCAGCCGGCTTGAACCGATTTCACCGGATCGCGCAACCCCACGATGAAGTCGGTGATGACGAAACCATCCCAGCCCCATTCCTCCCGAAGGATCGTGGTGAGCAGGGTTGCGTTCTCCCCGGCCCACTCACCGTTGACCGAGTTGTACGAGCTCATCGTGCTCGCAACCCCGGCCTCGGCCACCCGTTTGAAGTGGGGCAGGTACACCTCATGCAGCGCCCGCTCGTCGGTCTCGACATCGACCGTGAACCGCGCATTTTCCATCGAG